>JARFUG010000035.1:24514-32614 GCA_029289095.1 Desulfuromonadales bacterium | reverse complement strand
CTTTCTGAATACCGGGAGAGGGGAGGGAAGTTCATCATTCCTATACCTTCTCCCAGAATTGTATGATTCAAAATGAAATTTTCCTGCTCAGTAGCCGAAAAAAAAACCTCAGAAGACGATGCCCTCCTTCCGGAGAAGAGGTGAAAAAAGTAAAAAAATCGAAAGCCGGGAGGTTGAATGTTCTCTGACGCAAGAAAACAATTGGGAACCTTGGCTCTTGCGTTTTTTTTCCTTCTTCTCGCCGGATGCACTCATGATGGGGAAGCGCCGGCAGTCGTCGCACCGCCCCCTAGTGTACAGGAGGAGGGTTCTTTTTCTGTAAGCGCGGAACGAGGCGTCTCTCTTGATATGGTGGAGGGAAGCGATAGTCCCGTTCCGGCCAAGGAGGAACTTCTGGATGATCCGGCTGACGCTGCCGACATCCGGATTGAGGCCGCAGAGGCCGCGCCCGTCATTGAATTCACGCTCGTCTATCTTGCCGATGAAGGGGGGAGCATTTCCGGCGCCGTGCGCCAGAGCGTCGAAGAGGGGAAGGGCGGGAGTGCGGTTACGGCGGTTCCGACTATCGGCTATCACTTCGTGAGCTGGAGCGACGGCGCGGCTTCGAATCCGCGCACGGACACGAATGTGACGGCGGATCTCGCTGTGACCGCTTCTTTTGCCGTGAACGAGTACACTCTTTCCTACAGCGCCCCGGAGAACGGTTCCATCGAGGGTGATCGTCGTCAGAAGGTGAAGCACGGCGAGAGCGGCAGTTCGGTGAGGGCCGTACCGGCTCCGAATCATCATTTTGTTCGCTGGAGCGACGGTTCAACGGTGAATCCGCGCACCGACGCTCAGGTAGTGGGCGACATCTCTATCACGGCACTTTTTGCCCTCGACCAATACGCACTTACGTATTCCGCCGGGGAGTACGGCTCCATCGAAGGGGTTGCGCAGCAGCGCGTCGAACATGGGAAGATGGGGAGTCCCGTTCGCGCGATCCCCGCAAAGGGCTACCGCTTTGTTGGATGGAGCGACGGATCGGCAGCGAACCCGCGAACCGAAAGGAACGTAACGGCCGACCTGACCGTGTCGGCCGAGTTCGCCCCCAACGAATATACGGTGAGCTACGGCGTAGAGGGGCGCGGCTCGATCGACGGAGCCGACCGCCAGATCGTCCGGCATGGCGGCGACGGCACGCCTGTGACCGCTATGCCGCAAAGAGGTTATCACTTCGTGCGCTGGAGCGACGGTGCAGACACCGCTCGGCGCATCGACAGGGAGGTTGCGAGCGATATCGACGTCCGTGCGGAATTTGCAGTGAACACGTACACGGTCGGGGGACGGGTTTCAGGGCTCGTCGAAGGGACGTCAGTGGTGCTGCAGAACAGCGGCGATGAGCTCATCGTCACGGCTGCCGGCGAATTCGTTTTTGAAACGGCGCTCCTCGCTGACACGCCGTACGCGGTCGCCGTGCTGAAACAACCGTCCTCTCCCAACCAGACGTGTACGGTGATCTGGGGCGAGGGGCGGATCGCCGATGCGGATGTCGACGATATTGTGGTCGAGTGCGTCCTCAAGACCTACACCGTCGGGGGTGCGGTCTTCGGGCTTCCCGAGGGGAGTGAGCTGGTCCTGCAGAACAAGGGAAAAGAAGAGCTCGTCGTCACCGTCTCCGGGGACTTCACCTTCGCTCGGGCGCTGGAAGACGGCTCCCCTTACGAGGTCGTCATCGCACGGCAGCGCCTGAGGTCAAACTGGCTGTGCACCCTGGAGAATGCTGCCGGCAGAGTGACGGGAACCGACGTGTCGGATATCGATATCGCCTGCTTTCCCGAACTTGTCCTGCAGGCTCGCCCGGGAATACGAACGATCGATCTGAGCTGGAATCGCGACGATTTTCCTGGAGCGAGATTCAATCTCTGCAGAGCCAGGGACGATTTATCCGGTGTCGGATTCGAGAGCTGCACGGACGTCAGGGGAGGGCGGTTGGAGCGGGGTGTGGAGATGCCCCACTCAGCCACCGGTCTTTTCAATGATGTCGCCTACTGGCTGCAGATGGAGGTGGAAACGGCCGAGGGTCGGCGAACCGTGTCGAAAGCCGTCAAGGCCATGCCATTCGGGGGGCTCAACGATACCGGCATCGATTGGTGCGCCGATCAGGGGGGGAACCGCAACATGGGAGGGACGCGTACGGAAAAGGAAGAAGGGTGCGAGGTGCTCGCAGCGACCTTTCCCGGGCAGGACGCCCATCGTGGGCGAGACGCGATGGCCCGCGCCCGGATTCTGACGAAGACGGGGAGCGGTTCGGCCGGTTTCGACTTTACCAAGATCTGCATGAGCGGCGAGACGGCCGGGGAGGGACGATGCCCTCCGAATCCGTTGCCGGGAAACGGGGCGAACAACTGGGCCTGTATCCGTGACAACGTCACCGGCCTTCTCTGGGAGGTCAAGGCGACCGAGGGCCTGCGCAGCCGTGACCACACCTATACCTGGCACCATCCCGACAAGGCGATCAACGGAGGAAATCCCGGGCAGTGGAATGGAGGAAGCTGCAGGGAGAGCGATTGCGACACCCATGGATTCGTGCAGGCGGTGAATGCCCTCGGGCTCTGCGGGGTCGACGACTGGCGCCTGCCGACGAGAAAGGAACTCCTTTCCATCGTCGACAATAGCAGGTTCGAGCCCGCCATCGATACGAATCTGTTTCCGCAGGCGCTTTCCGCACGGTACTGGACTTCTTCGCCGTATGCCGATCAGGAGGGCTCCGCCTGGCATGTCTACTTCCAGTACGGCGAAGTCTACCCCGACAGCAAGAGCCAGAGTCATCATGTCCGGCTTGTGCGCGGGCGGACGGCGACCTTCGGGTTGGACAACCCTTGACACATGTACGAAAAAAACGCGTCTCACGCGACGACGCGACGAAAGGCGCATGCAAAATCAAGAACTGCAAACAAGGCAGCATCGAACACAGATAAAGTCGGATGAATGCGGATCAGATCCTGGAATTCAAGGACACTGGAGATTCAGGGGTCCAGGATTTGATCTGTGCATCTGCGGCGTAATGAAGGTCTCTGTCTCCTGAATGGATTCGAAGGAAAGCGGCATGAAACGCATATGGACGGTCCTTCCCGTCAGCTTGTTGCTGTCATTGACTCTGGTTCCGGATGTGTCGGCGCAGACCTGCAGGGACTCGATCATTGCCTCAACGCCTGCATCGAACTTCACGATCCACAACGATGGGACCGTTACGCACAATACCACCGGTCTCATGTGGATGCGTTGCTCTCTGGGGCAGATCTGGGATGGAAAAGCCTGCAGCGGAACGGCGATTGGCCTTTCCTGGCAGAGCGCCCTGGAAAATGCCGTCGGGCTTTCGTTCGGCGGGTACGACGACTGGCGTGTCCCCAACAGAAGCGAGCTTGAATCGATCCTGGAGGAGCGGTGCAACTCGCCCGCCATCAACCTCGCGGTTTTCCCCGCCACCCCCTCATCCTATTTCTGGACGTCCTCGCCCTATGCCGGCCTTTCCCACGGTGCATGGAGCATCGATTTCGGCTATGGCTCTGTCAACGCGACGGTCAAAAGTGGAAGAATACACGCCCGTTTCGTACGCGGCGGAGATTAAGAACGGCCTGCCTGCGGGCGATTTTGAATCTTCGAGCGCCGATTCGCCGAGTATTTGGCGTCTCCCAGCTTTGACACCTTGAGAGAAGATGCTTAAATTATAGGGATTATTCCATTCGATTCTGGAGGACTTCTCTCATGCGTAAAGTGGCTCTTCCTCTGATTCTGATGGTCGGTTTTTTCTTCGCAATGCCGACCTTGCCCGCCTCTGCCAGATTTCCCGACTTCGTCGAACTCTCGCAGCGCCTCAAGCCCGCGGTCGTCAATATCAGCACGACCAAGATCGTGCAGCCTCGGCGTCCGATGATGCCGGGTCCCCGTTCGCCGCAGGACGAGTTCTTCGAGGAATTTTTCGACCGCTTCTTTCGGGGCCAGCCCCAGGCGCGCCCCCAGCGTTCTCTCGGCTCCGGATTCATCATCACGGCCGATGGATTCATCATCACCAACAATCATGTGGTCGAAGGGGCCGATGAAATCACGGTCAGACTCGGCGACGGCAGAAGCTTTATCGCTGAGATCCGCGGTCTCGATCCCAAACTCGATGTGGCCTTGCTCAAGATCGATGCACAGGATCTTCCGGTGGCCGAGATTGGGGACAGCGATGCGCTGCAGGTCGGAGAGTGGGTCCTGGCCATCGGCAACCCTTTCGGGCTTGAAGAGACCGTAACCGCCGGCATCGTTTCGGCGAAGGAGAGAGTGATCGGCGCCGGGCCCTACGACAGCTTCATCCAGACCGATGCCTCGATAAACCCGGGCAATTCTGGAGGCCCGCTCTTCAATATGGAAGGGAAGGTGGTCGGGATCAATACCGCGATCGTTGCGGCCGGGCAGGGGATCGGGTTCGCCATACCGATCAACGCCGCAAATCAGGTCGTCGCGCACCTGAAGGAGTTCGGCGAGGTCATCCGCGGCTGGCTCGGCGTCGGTGTGCAGGGGCTCACCGAAGAACTTGCCGCCTCCTTCGGTCTCGACGATACGCGCGGGGCGCTTGTCTCCGAGGTCATGGAAAACTCGCCGGCGGCAAAGGCCGGACTGCGGCGGGGAGACGTTATCCGGGCCTATGACGGCAGGAGGGTTGATCAGGTCAGCGATCTCCCCCGCATGGTCGCTAACACCCCCGTCGGAAGTACCGTTCAGGTCTCCATCGTTCGCGACGGCAAGGGGATGGAGGTTCCTGTGACCATCGCCCGCCTGGAGGACGAGAGAGCCAGGCCGGAGCCCCCTGCCGTCGATCCTGAGGCTCTCGGACTTACGGTCGGCGACGTGACTCCGGAAGCGATGCACCTGTTCGGCCTGAAGACCGATCGGGGAGCCCTGGTGACCGATGTCGATCCGGCCGGTGTCGCTGCCGCGGCCGGCATACGACCGGGAGACCTCCTGCTCGAGATCAGCGGCAGAGAGATTCCCAACGCGGCATTCTTCCGTTCAGCCGTGCGGAGCGCGCCGTCAGGGACCACCCTTCGCATCCTCGTGCAAAGAGGCGACAATCTCTTTTTCACCGCCATGAAAAAGCCGTGATCCGCTGAAACCGGCTTGCCCCCCGGGGGATCGCTCCGGGGGGCAAGCCTCCTTCCTTCATCCCCTTTCTTTGCCAGTCAAGTATTGGAAAAACTGAATATTTCTTCCTCTGGACAACCTCCTTTGGTGCGATATAAGTATGAATAGGAAGTCATGCTTATTTATGAAAGGAGAGTCCAGTCATGAAAAGCACGCCAATATTCACCTTCCTGGCCGTAGTCGCCGGATTGATCTTTGCTTCAGGCGCTTTTGCTTTGGAGCTGAGGGGTGGAGCAATGCATTCTGGAGACTCCCAAGCTCTTATCGGCAGTGAAGTGCGAGATGCAGATGGGCGGGACCTCGGACGCATCACCGACATCAGGATGAACGGCGTCCACTACGCCGAGGTGACCGCGGGCACCGGCCAGACATATCTGGTGCCCATCTTTGCATTCCGGGCCGATCGTGAAGGGCGCTTCGTGATGCTGAATGCCGGCGAACAGATTCCTGATCAGTTCTACGGCGTTGCTCCTTACTGGGAGGAAGAGGTTCGCCTCCTGGTTCCGGAACCCCTGCCCGCAACGCCTCAGGTCACTGAGTTCCCTCCATACACCTCGATTGACTAATCGACGCATAAGTGCCTTGCTGTGAACGGCTGCGGCGAAAGCCACAGCCGTTCATTTTTGCCGAACTAAAAATTGATGGCGTCGCAAAAACTCACCAACTGCTGCGTTGCTGCAATTGCTCTCGCGGTTTCGACGTACGTAAGTACGCCTCATTGCTCGACAATCGCGCGCCTTGCATTTGGCGCTTTTTGCTTAGCCATCTGCTATTTTGCTTTCTTGCGAAAGCATCAAAATTGGGCAGGCAGCGACTGAATCTTCAGAAGGGGGCTTTCGAGAAGTGGCGTTTTGCGGCGTCCTGCAGTTTTGCTACGGCATGAAACGATTCGCGCAGCAGGTCTTGCTCGTTGAGAGAGAGGGAGTAGGGATCGATGAAATGAGACGGTTTTCTCCCCTGCTCGATAAGGTTGACTTCGTTGCGCAGACGCAGGAATGAGAGGGCCTCAAAAGCGGCGCGGATGTGCTCGGCCGTCTCGGGGGCGAAGACGTTGAACTGGACCAGTTCCTTGAGGCGATCGAGGGTGGTGACCGACTGGACTTCCTTCTCGAGGGCGAACATCCGGATGCAGTCGACCAGATAGATCGAACCGCCCTGCTTGAGAGAAAGTTCGCCTTTGTGTTCCCCCTCCTTTTCCACGAGAAATCTTCCGAAAAGGCCGACAGGAACTTTGTATCGAAGGTCGAGAGACATCATGTGATAGAGAAATCCCTGGAACTGGCGGATCTGATCGGTGACGATATGTCGCAGGTCGTGCGCCAGGCTGGGATCTCCCGTCAGGGTGACGAAGTCGAAGAAAATCGAGGAGTAGCGCACAGCCTGGGGTTCGGGATCGTTGACCCAGTCGCGGATTCGTTTGTACCAGTCGCAGAGTCTTCCCCGCCACAGGGGGTTGTTCACCATGACCTTGCCCCTGCACAGCGGATAGCCGATCGTCTGGAGCGCCTTCACCAGGCGCTCTGAGAACGGTCCATAGAACGCTTCGAGTTCGGGGAGACGCTCGTCCGAGATGTTCTCGAAGATGAAGCCGTGGTCCTGGTCGGGGCGCAGCAGCATCTCGCGCCGGCCGCCGCTCCCCATGATGATGAAGGCGAAGCGAACTTCCGGCAACTTTTTCCCCTCCGCCTTCGTCTGTTCCAGGCAGATCTCGAAGGCGCGCCGGATGATGCTGTGATGGATGTAGGAGAGGATCTCCATGACCTCGGGGGCGCTTCGTGTTTCGGAGAGGAGCGAGCGGGCGACGCCGACCGCCTCCTTATGGATTCGGGCCAACCCTTCGATGGTCCTTTCGTCCCGGATGCTCCCCACCAGAAGCATCGCCTTGTGGCTGCGATACCGCATCAGATCGCGCAGCGACACGATTCCGACCAGCTCTTCACCGTCGATGATGGGCAGATGCTTGATGCGATGTCCGATCATGAAGGACATCGCCTCGTACATGAAGGTGGAAGGGGGGAGGGAGAATGTCTCGGCCGTCATGATGTCGCGGGCGCAGAGCGCATCGGGGTCGCCCCCGTCGGGGGCCAGGACCTTGGAGACGAGATCGTTTTCGGTGATGATGCCGTTCAGGCGGTTCTGCTCGTCCACGACGGGGAGCGAGCCGATTCTCTTTTCGGCCATGCGTCTGGCGACGAGGCGGACGCCGTCCTCTCTGCGGCACGTCTCCGCCGGGGTGATCATGATTTCGGAGAGTCGTTTCTTGAACGGATAGGCCTCGACATGCGTGAGCGCCATCCGGTGGTGGTCCGAGACGATTTCAAGATAGAGCTGGCGCAGGCGCGACAGAACCAGGCGGGTGAAATATTCGCGGATTCCGGGGCACTCCCGTGCGACCCGGTGCAGGACCTCCTGCGGAATGAGATAGCACTGCGTCGTCTTCACCGTCCGTGCGCCGCCGGTATAAGGTTCTTCGGTGAAGATCGGCGTTCCCCCCAGAAAACTCCCCTCCTTGCGGTAGTCGACCACCATGTCCGTCCCCCCCGGGGTGATGACGGTGATCTCGACCAGTCCCTCCTTGACGATGTACAGGTAGCCGGTGGGGTAGTCGTTTTGCTGAAAGATGAAGGTGCGCGGCAGGTAGGTCTTGACGATGGCGGCGGAGGCGATTTCTTCGGAGAGGTTCTCGGGAATCTGATTGAACGGCTCGATATTCTGCAGATAGCTGATCAAAGCCATGAATGGAATCCGCGATGAAAAGAGTGACGTCCGAGACCCGCAATGTAAACGAATTCACATCCTATCATCGCGACCGCTCATGGGCAAGGCTATTAAGCAGGAGCCAGGAGCTATGAACTATGAGCTATGGGCGGGGGGTGGTGGAGCTTATGGGCTCTTCTTGCCGGCTTCGCCTTTTTTCTCCCGGTCTATGAAGAT
>JARFUG010000035.1:0-24414 GCA_029289095.1 Desulfuromonadales bacterium | reverse complement strand
GAGCTTATGGGCTCTTCTTGCCGGCTTCGCCTTTTTTCTCCCGGTCTATGAAGATCCCCAGGGCGAGACAGACGAGGGAGGCGACCATGAGTTCGCCGACATGGACGAAAAAGTCCCGGGTCACCATCATATCGACCCCCATCAGGACGATCCCGAGGACGGAGAAGCCGAGTGCTATACGTTTTCGGGTCAATTTGAGTCCGGGAGTTAGGAGTTGGGAGTTGGAAGACAGAGGACAGAGGACAGAGGACAGAGGTGTCTCGGGCCTTTGGCCTTTTACCTTTATCCTTGAACCTTTCACCTTGAACCCGATCCCTCCACTTCGTCCGGGATGTTGTGAAGCCTTCGCAATATGTCGTCCATCTTCATGGCCGATTCGGCCGTGACCTTTTCGTGCGTCAGGTTCGAGACGATGATGTTGATGAGAAAGGCCAGGGGACAGACGATGAGGGCGGAACTGGTCGCCGGCAGGATTCCGGTATCTCCGAAAGCCGGGATCCTCAGCATCCAGCCTGCCATGGCGATCAGCGTCATCGTCAATCCGAAGGTCATTCCGGCCAGCGCGCCGTACTTGTTTGCCTTGCTGTACCATACGGCCAGCACGCAGGCCGGGAAAATGGTGTTGCCGGCGATGGCGAAGGCCATGGCGACGATCTGGGCGATGAGAGCCGGAGGGTAGAGTGCCGTGACGATCACGATGCCGCAGAGGATGGCTGTAAAAAGGCGGCCGACGAAGAGCCGCTGTCGGTCGTTGCTCTCGGGGCGCAGGACAGTGGCGTAGAAATCGTGGGCCACGGCCGAGGCTCCGGCGAGCAGCAGACCCGCCACCGTCGATATCCCGGCTGCCAGTGCGCCTGAGGCGAGATAGCCGAGGAATGCCTGCCCGAGCCCCGCCCTTTCCGGCGCGGAGAGGATGATGACGTCGGCCACCTGGGCTCCCCCGAGGGGGTTCCAGAATTTACCCATGGCGGCATAAACGGGGGAGGACCAGTAGAGGAGGCCAATGAAGAAGAGACCCCAGAGGACCGAACGCCGCGCCACATCTTCGTTTTTGACGGTATAGAAGCGGATCATGATATGGGGAAGACCCGCCGTGCCGACCATGAGAGTGAAGACCAGGGCGATGAAATGATAGATGGTTCCCCCTGTGCCCCAGGGGAGATAAACCTTGCTCGCCTCGATGAGATCTTCGCCGGTGAGCCGCCCCCCGGCTTCGGCGGCCACATGCCCCTCCATCAGCCCTGCCAGGATTCTGCCGTACTCGAGTTGGGGAAGGATCCCCGTTCCGCCGGCTTTTCGGATGAGAATCCACAGCGGAATCAGGAAGGCGGAGATGAGGATCACGTATTGGATCTGCTGGTTTCGGGTGACGCCGGACATGCCGGAAATGAGCATGTAGGCACAGACGACGCCTGCGGCGAAAAAGACGCTCGCGGTGTAGCTCATCCCGAAGATCCAGCCGCAGACCAGGCCGATCCCCTTGAACTGCGCGGTGGAGTAGGTGATGGCGATGATGACCGTTACGGATGCGGCGATCAGGCGAACGGCATGAGAGTCGTAACGGTCACCCAGGAACTCAGGTATCGTGAACTTGCCGAAGCGGCGAAGCTGCGCGGCGAGAAGCACCAGGAGCAGGACGTAACCGCCTGTCCAGCCGATGATGTAGCCGAGCCCGAACCACCCCTTCAGGTAGAGAAGGCCGGCGACACCCATGAAGGAGGCGGCGCTCATCCAGTCGGACGCAATGGCGGCTCCGTTGCCGTATTTGCCGATTCCCTGACCGGCGACCCAGTATCCGGAGGTGTCCGAGACCTTCGAGAGAAAACCGACTCCGACGTAAAGGGCGAGAGTCGCCATCATGATGATGGCCGGAATGAGCTTGAAGCCCTGCTCGACCTGATAGATTTCCTCGCCCGCCCCCAGGGCCGCTCCAGGGAGACAGATGAGAACAAGAGTCGGAACGAGGCAGAGATGTCGCGCGATCGTCACCATCGGGGGGACTTGCCTGAGACGGTGGAATAAGGTTTGACGCGCCGATCCCACAGGGAACAGTACAACTTGCATAGCAGGACGTATCCGATGGTGCACCCCTGTGCGATGAGCCAATAGTGCAGGGGGAAACCGAGGAAAATGGTGTCCGTCATGAAGGAGCGTCCCAGTTTCCCCGGGTCGGTGAGCCCCGCAAGCCAGATCAGAAGGGGGATGCCGAAGGAAAGCGCGGCCCAGATCGCGAGAATTGTCCAGGCGACGCCGGCTTCGCGCCGCATGTTGCGCGTCGAGGGACGAAAGAAGTTGACCTCTACTCTTCTGGGCGCCGGCATCTGCAGCCTCCGCTTTTCTGGTATCTGATGGTAATTGAGGCGCCCATTGATCGGCGCCGGCCACGAGTGGGCCAAGGCAGCTTCAACATACTGATTGCGCCGGCGCCAATGAATCCGTCACAGAGCGCCGCGGCCGAAGTGTCTTCTTGCGGAGTCCTGCAATTTGCCGACCGCCCTGAAAGACTCCCTGAGAAGATCCTGTTCATTCTTCGTCAAAGTATAGGGATCAATGTAGTGGGTCGGCTTCTTTCCCTGCTCGATGAGTGCGATTTCGTGGCGCAGTCGCAGGAAGGTGAAGGCTTCAAATGCGGCCTTGAGATGTTCGGCCGTCTCCTGGTCGAAGACGTTCAGTTTGACAAGTTTTTCCAGACGTTCAACCGTCGTTGCCGCATCGAGGCCTCTTTCGAGGATAAAAATACGCAGGCAGTCGATGATGAAGATGCTGCCGGCCTGCTTCAGGGAGAGTTCCCCCCGGTGCTCTTTGCTTTTCTCCAGGATGAAGCCGCCGAAGAAACCGACAGGGGGTTTGTGGTTGAGATCGTTTTCGAGCAGGTGATAGAGAAAATGCTCGTTTCCCAGGATTTCCCGATGGACGATGTGGCGCAGATCCCGACAAAGGGTGGGGTCCCCTGTCAGCGGCATGAAATCGAAGAAGATCGTCGAGTACATGACCCTTTTGGGTTCCGGCTCGGTGATCCAGCTCGAAATGCGCTTTCGCCAGTCCTTGAGGCGGCCGCGCCAGTGAGGGTTGTTGAGCATCACATTGCCGTTGCAGTAGGGATACCCGATTTCGGCAAAGGCCCTCACGACCCTTTCGGAAAAAGGCGCGAAGAAGGCTTCGACCTCATCGAGCCTCGAATCGGGGAAATCTTCATACACCAGACCGTTGTCCTGGTCCGGAGCCAGGAGCATCTCCTTGCGCCCGCCGCTCCCCATGATCATGAGACAGAAGCGGATGTCGGGGACAGAGAATCCTTCCTGCGTCATCTCGTCCATGACGATATCGAAACAGCGTCTCTGGATGCAGTGGTGAATGTAGGAGAGGATCTCCATCGTTTCGAAAGGTGAGCGCGTTTCGCTCAGGAGCGCCTTGGCCACTTTGACGACCTGGGCTTTGATCAGCGCAAGCTCGTCGACCCCCTTCGCTTCCTTGACGCTTCCGATCAAAAGCATGGCCTTCTGGCTGCGGAAACGAAGCAGGTCCTGCATCGTTACGATGCCGACGGCCTTTTCCTCGTCGACGATCGGAAGGTGCTTGATCTTGTGGCCGAGCATGTAGGACATCGCCTCGTACATGTATTCGTCGGGGGACATCGCGTACGGGTGTTCCGACATGATTTCACCGGCCGTGATCGTTGAAGGATCGACTTTGCCGGGAGCGACCACCTTCATGACGATATCCCTTTCGGTCACGATGCCGATGGGGGAGTCGAAATTGTCGAGGACCAGGACTGAACTTATCCCCTTCTCGCTCATCTGTCGGGCGATTTCCTGTGCGGTGGCCTGGGTTTCGCAAGCCTCGACAGGGGTCGACATGATTTCGGAGAGGCGCTTCTGGAACGGGAAAGCCTCCATCTGCGTGAGAGCTTTTTTGCTGTGCTCAGTAACGATGTCGGCGTAGAGGTGCTTGACCCTGGAGAGGACGAAACGGGTGAAATAGTCGCGTAGTTGCGGAAACTCGGCCTGCGCTTCTTTGACGACGCTTTCGGGGACGAGATAGCACTGCGTCTCCTTCACCGTGCGGGCTCCGGCGGTGTAAGGCTCGCCGGTGAAGATCGGTGTGCCGCCGAAAAATTCACCTTCGTGGCGGTAATCGACAACCATTTCGACGCCGGCGGGAGTCGAAGCGGCGATCTCGACGATCCCCTCCTTGATGAGATAGAGATATCCGGTAGGAGGGTCGTTCTGTTTGAAGATGTGGGTGCGGGGGGGGATTTTTTTTAGAACGGCCGCTTCCTTGAACCTGGCAACCACCGCCTCGGGGAGTTGCTCGAGCGATGCGATTCCGTTGGTTTTCTTGCCCAGGTCCATCGTTTTGTGCTCCATCAACGCATCGGGCGGCGATGCCCGGCGAACGCGCAATCCCGGCGATTCTTATTTCTGCTTGCTTTTCCCCCAGGCTTTAGGGTGGGCATGACGGCCGATGATGAAGTCGGCAAAAACTTTTATCCAGATCGTCGAGCCAGCCATGGCGCTCCAGGCGTCGAAATTGTGAAAGGGGCCGATTCTGATCCCGGTGGCGATCCATACCGGGATGCCGATGATGATCCAGACGGCGATAACGCCGGCAATAAGATTGAGACTTCCGGTGAACGGAGCCCATTTTTCGGGATTGGGCGGGGGCTCCCCTTTCTTGAGAGCGACTTCCGAGTAGTCGCGCTGGATGAAAATCCGGTGGGCGCGGCGAAGCCAGAAAAACGCCATGGGGAAAAGTGCGAGGAACAAAATCCATGTCATGGCGATGTAGACGTCGAAAACCATTCTGAAAACTCCTGTCGACCCGGAACGGAGCCGGTCGATTTTGGGTCGGTAGTCTTTCTTTGTACCTGAGGATCTCGAAACAATTCAACATAAATTTAAAAAAAACCCCGCCAGTTCGAACTGGCGGGGCGGGAACCTCAGCAAATCAGATCTGCATCAGCAAATGCGAATGTGCATGCCGATTAATGGGCGCCGTCGATGGCTTTGGAGCCGCGAGGCGTACGGACGTCTTCGACCATGTGCGTGATGTGCTCGGGGCACGCAGGGGTGATTTTGCTGACGACGTAGGCGGTGCCGAAGTTCACCAGGGCGCCGATGGTGCCGAAGGCTTCGGGGGTGATCCCGAAGAAGGAGTTGGCGCCGCCGATGAGGCCGAGGTATTCAGTCCCCTTGACGAAGAAGATCCCCTTGTGGGCGAAGACGTAGAAGAGGGTGACGATGAGGCCGGCGATCATCCCTGCGATGGCCCCTTCCTTGTTCATCTTCTTGTTGAAGATACCCATCATGAGGGCGGGGAAGATGGAGCAGGCGGCGATACCGAAGGCCAGCGCCACGGTCCCTGCCGCGAACCCCGGCGGGTTGAGGCCGAGCCAGCCGGCGAGGACGATGGAGAACGCCATCGCGATCTTCCCTGCCATCAGCTCGCCCTTCTCGGAGAGGGTCGGCATGAAGATCTTCTTCAGCAGGTCGTGCGAGAACGCCGAGGAGATGGCCAGGAGCAGACCGGCGGCGGTGGAGAGGGCCGCGGCAACGCCGCCTGCCGCAACGAGGGCGATGACCCAGTTGGGGAGCAGAGCGATTTCAGGGTTGGCCAGAACGATGATGTCGGCGTTGACGGTAAGTTCGTTGCCCGCCCAGCCGACGGCAGCGGCGCGCTCGGCCATGGCGGGGTTTCTGTCGTTGTAGTACTGGATGCGGCCGTCGTTGTTCTTGTCTTCCCAGCGCAGCAGACCGGTGACTTCCCAGCGCTGCATCCAGTCGGGACGCTGGTCATAGACGAGGCCGCCATCCTGGACGACGAGCTGCTCTCCGGTCAGAACGTTGGGGTGAACGGTGGAGATCAGGTTGTAGCGCGCCATGGCGGCGACGGCGGGGGCGGTGGTGTAGAGAATGGCGATGAAGACCAGCGCCCAGCCGGCCGAGGAACGAGCGGCCGCAACGGTCGGGACGGTGAAGAAGCGGATGATGACGTGGGGAAGACCGGCGGTGCCGATCATCAGCGAAATGGTGTAGACGAACATGTTCAGGGTGCTGCCGGCGACGGAGGTCGTGTACTGGCCGAAGCCGATGTCGGTGACGACCTGGTCGAGGCGTGCAAGAAGCGTCGTGTCGGTGCCGGCGAGGGTCCCGCCGAGACCGAGCTGGGGCAGAGGAATCCCGGTGAGCTGGAACGAAATGAAGATGGCCGGGATGGTATAGGCCGAGATCAGGACGCAGTACTGGGCGACCTGGGTGTAGGTGATCCCCTTCATGCCGCCGAAAACGGCGTAGCAGAAGACGATGCCCATGCCGAGATAGATCCCCGTTTCGTTGGTGACCCCGAGGAAGCGCGAGAAGGTGACGCCGACGCCCGTCATCTGCCCGATGATGTAGGTGATCGACATGACCAGCAGGCAGATAACCGCTACCGCAGCCGCTGTTTTGGAATAGTAACGGTCAGCGATGAACGCAGGGACGGTGAACTTGCCGAACTTGCGCAGGTAGGGCGCCAGCAGGCAGGCCATGAGAACATAGCCGCCGGTCCAGCCCATGAGGAAGAGGCCGCCGCCGTAGCCCATGTTGGAGATAAGGCCGGCCATCGAGATGAAGGAGGCTGCGGACATCCAGTCTGCCGCGGTCGCCATACCGTTGGTGACGGGGTGAACCCCGCCGCCTGCAACGTAGAAGTCCTTGGTGCTGCCGGCACGGGCCCAGATGGCGATACCGATGTAGAGCGCGAAGGTGGCGCCGACGACAAGATAGGTTAAAGTTTGAAGTTCCATTTATGTCGCCTCCTATTCCTCGTGGACATCGAATTTGCGGTCAAGATTGCCCATCAGGCGGGCATAAATGAAAATCAGTGCGATAAAGACGTACATCGACCCCTGCTGTGCCCACCAGAAGCCGAAGGGGTATCCCCCGATCATGATGTTGTTGAGTGCCGGCGCTAAAAGAATGCCGAACCCGTACGAGACCAGAGCCCATACACCAAGGATGCCGGCAACCAACTTCAGCACCGCGTACCAGTAGGCCTGTCCACTTTTGTCCATAAATGCCTCCTCTCTCTTCTCACATTAACTTGCTCGATGAACTGTGTTCCAGCAATACAAAGAAGCTTGATGCGTCTGGTTCGGGTAATTCGCTCTTTTTCTTCCCCTTTCTTTGTAGATTTGTTTTTGGTTCGGTAGGGTCCTCCGGTTCAGCCTGGTTCTCATGAGGGCCATTGTCTCGGCAAGGCGGCCCTTTTTATCCGAATACTCGGTTCATCGCGAAAAGATATAAAGCCTCTGTATAAAACATTGGTTGAAAAAATAATACACTGTTTTACTAGTGTCAAGAACATTGTTTGAAAAAAATTTGGACAGAGGGGAGCCCGCTGCATTTTTTGTAATAATATGTCGATATTTTGAATAGTTGGAGATTTCTCGATCTATGTGGGACATGGGGGAGCCTGGTTCGCCGGGAGACCCGGAAGCGGCTCCTTGATTCTGAGGGGGGTGCGCAGGAGTAATGTCGTCCTTTGCTCTTCTCAAAAGACCTTGCCTTCCTGTCGGGCCGGCAACCGGCCAGGTCGAAGGGTGCGCTTTTCTCAGAGTATTTTAGCATATTTAAAGATATTTGCCGAAGTAGCCGAGTTTTGACGAGATGATGTCTCCAGATTCCTTCAATTGGGGGAGGAGTTCGCCTTCGATCTTTTCAACCGTCATCCGGAATTCGGGACCGACCATGCAGAGGCAGCCGCAAAGCTCTGCGTCGGTGCGAAGCAGGGGAACGGCGATGGAGACGATCCCTTCGTCCGGAGATCCCGTTTGCAGACAGAACCCCTGTTGCCGGATTTGCTGAAGTTCCTCGAAGGGGAGAACTGATGTTTTGAGCGATCTGGTTTTCGGGGGAGCGGGCTCCTGCGTCTGGGCGTACGCAAGGATGACTTTGCCTGCGGCAACCTTGGTCAGGGGATAGCGGTTGCCGAGGAGCGAGACGACCTTCACCCGATGGCTCGTCTCGACCATGTCCAGGAAGAGAACCTCGTCCTGACGACGAATGGCGAGATAAATCGCTTCATTGCATCGTCTGCCGAGTTGTTCCATAACCGGGCGGGCCTTTCGCAGCAGGCCCATGCGGGAGAGAAATTTCTGGCCCATCTCGTAAGCGGAAACTCCAAGTCTGTAGCGCCCGGAGCCCGATTCCTTTTCAACATACCCGCGATTTTCAAAGGTTGCCATGAGTCGGAAAACGCTGGTCTTGTTCATGCCGAGCCGTTCGCTCAGGCGAGAAATTCTGACAACTTCATCTTCCTCGCAGAGGGCTTCGAGGAGGGTGAGCGCGTTGTCCACCGACTGTATGGAGTAGGAATCCTTGCCGCGTATCGATTGGGTTTCTCTTGCCACTATGACTCTCCCCTGCGCGCAGAGTCACACGGGGCGTCCGTGTCGGGCTGAGCGCAGTTAATTTGTAATACTCCGTTCTATTTTTGTCAAACATAATTTTGGATTTTGCATCAATCTTACAAAAAAGCGAATTTGTTACAAAAAAGCTATTTGATGATGGGGAAATACTACCAGATATGACCTGTCGGGATTGATTTCAAAGAATGTTTTTAGAAAATGAAGAACTTGTGTTTTATTCGATGATTCACAGAGATACGAATGGAAGCGGATGAATCGAAGGATTAAAATGAGGCTGCGAGACGATGTTCTCCAGGAGAAGAGGGTTTTTTGCTGACAGCACGGGGAGGGGTGTGTTAATTGATGGCTCCGCAGCGCATCCACTCAGCAGGAGTTCAGTACGATGTCCAAGCTCTCCGACAAGGGGCGGGGAATCCGGGAGATGTTCAATGCCATCGCCCCCCGCTACGATCTGCTCAACCGGCTTCTTTCTTTCGGGATCGACAGACGCTGGCGTTCGTTTGCCGTCGGCAAGTTGAGCATTCCTGAGGGGGGTCGGGTGCTCGACATGGCGACGGGGACCGGTGATGTGGCGCTCGAGATTGCCGCACGCACACCCTCCTCGGTGCGTATTGTGGGGGAAGACTTCACCCAGGGCATGCTCGTTCTCGGCAAGGCGAAGATTGCGGCTTCGCGCTATGGAGATCGTATTTTTCTGGTCAACGCCCCCTGCGAATCCATTCCTCACCCCTCCTCGTCTTTTGACGGCGTGACCATCGCCTTCGGCATTCGAAATGTTGTCGACCGACTCGAGGGGCTCAAAGAGATGTGTCGCGTGCTGAAACCCGGAGGGCGAGCCGTGATCCTCGAATTCTCGAATCCGCGCAGCCGCCTCGTGCGGCATGTCTACAACTTCTATTTCTGCCGCCTTCTTCCCCGCATCGGAGGGTTGATTTCAAAACGAAGCGCCTATCAGTATCTTCCCGATTCGGTCATGGAGTTCCCCGACCAGGAAACCTTCAAGGGGCTCATGATGCAGGCGGGTTTCAGCAAGGTGCGGTATTTCGACCTGACCTTCGGCATCGCCACGGTTTATGTAGGGGATAAGTGATGTGAGGAGTGAGGAGTGCTGCCGCTTTGTAATTCATTCAGAACGGACCATTTCCTCCAGGTTTTCAATGAATTTCGCCGGCAGGCCGAAGAGGCGTCGGAAAATGCCGATGGCCTTTTCCGAGAGGCTTGTAACGGGGATGGGAACGACATCAGCCGAGTCCAGGGGGCCCCGGATCTGGAAGTGAGCGGTGATGAGAGCTTTTTCGTCTCCGGCCAGAACCCATCCTGCAATGGGGATCCTGGAGACGATCTTGTCCACGGTGCGCAGGGGGTTGACGGCAACGACTGTATTGATGGTCTCTGCAGAGATGTCCACCTGCCCGACGAGCGACAGGTTCATGGCGTTGCTGTCGATCAGCAGGTCCTCTGTCTGCAGAATCCCCTGATCGAGTGAAAATGTCGCGTTGATTCGATTGAACGGCATTCCTTCGCGCGCCATGTCCGGGAACTGTCCGGAAAAAATTTGCGAGACGTTCAGGATCGAGAAGATTTTGGAGAGCGAGTTGAACCGGCGCAGAACCCCCTTTTCCACTTCCAGGTGAACGCCGCCCCTGGAGGTTCCCCGGAAGTCGACTCCGATTTCCCCCTCGATGAAGAAATCGCCCCGCACCGTTCCGCTGATCAGACCCCGGTGCAGAAGCAATTCCTGCTGCAGTTCTGCGGCTTCGGCGTTTTCGAAGTGCCCGGAGACAGAGAGGTGATGCCCTTGCGGGCTGCTCTCTACCTGGACTCTCCCGGTGCAGAACCCCTGTGCGGCCAGAAAATGCAGGGGGTGAATCGTGAGCAGCCCCTGTTCCCAGGAGATAATCCCTTCGGCCTGCTCGAACTTCAGGTTTCCGATCCTGCCTTCTGCCACTGCGGCGCTGATCCTCACCCGTGTGGAATGATCTCTTCTCTCCTGTGTCGCGTCTGTTCTTGATCCCGGCGCCGCCCACAACGCGATCACCTCATCGATGTCGCCGTAATCGGCCCGGATGTCGAGTTCCACCCTTGGATTCGAAAAGTCGACGACTTCTCCCCGAACCACGGCCACCGTTCCCCTTTCGAGGCGAACGCGTACGGGGGAAAAACCGACGCGGTCCCGCTCGATGGTGAGATGGCCGTCGAGATCGCGAAGCACGGCTGTTGCAGAGGGGAATATGATCTCATCCGCCCGAACGGCGTCGCTGCGCACATGCAGTCGGAGAACCGGGTCGAGAAAGTTCTCCAGGCCACCTTCGACCCTTGCCGGCGAGGCGCCGAGACGGGCCGTCATGTTTTTGATCTGCGCCCCCTCGTGCGTCAGCCGTATGCTTCCGGTTGCATCGTTGATCTCGGCGACGACCCCCGGGCGAAGACCTGCCGACCGAAGATAGAGGATTCCTTCGCTTCGCCATTGCGAATCCGACCGGGAAATTCCTCCCCGTATCGCCGCACCTCCCCTGGCATCGATTCGTTCAAGGGGGGGGATGAGAGAGTGCATGTCCCGCAGTTCCGGCGCCTCCAGATGGATGTCGAGATGTACATCCTCCCCGTCGCGGGTGACGATCCCGTTGGCGCGAAGGTCGGCCCCCGGCAGACTCAGTCGGGCGTAATCGAGAATCCATCCATGCTCGCGGGCCTGGAGGCAGACGGTGAGAGCCCCGCGCCGGCCCGTCTCCTTGACGAACGCCGGCTCCCAGCGGGCTGAGAGATCTTCGAGGTCTGCGTCTGCATCGAGGCGCAGCACATCGTTTTCCCGGCGCACCGAAACCGTCAGGGGGACGGCGCCTTCCAGTTGCACTTTGTCCCGGATCTGTGGCGGCAGAATGGGCAGAAGGTTCTCCGCCGGGAGTCGCCCTTCAGCCTCCGCCTGCAGTGCCCGGCTCGGCGAGAAGATCTCTTCGATGGCGCCGTGGAAGCGCCACGGGGCTTCAAGGGCGCTCCCGTGGCCCTCCTCTATCAGGAGTCTCCCCTCTTCAAGCCTCAAGTCCGCACGGATTTGACTGATTTCTATGGCCGGAAAAAGCATTGTTGCGTCATGCAGGATCGCCTCACCGGTGAGCGATGATGCGAGGAGTGAGGGATCGCGCAACAGGAGCCCTGTTTCTGCGGCAAATTCAAGTCGCACGATTTCAAAGGCGCCGGACGCCACGTAACCTGGGACGTTTACCCGCTCAGGCAGGAAGGGGTCGAGAGAAGAGATGGCTGTCGGGGCGCTGTGCAATCGCGCCTCGATTCGACTCTCTTCTCCGCGGCCCTCCCAGGCCATTTCTCCGTGCAGGGTGATGCCGGCCATTGTCAGGGAAAGGTCTCGAAAGAGGTGGCCGCTTTGGCCGGCGACCCAGATGGTGGAAAGTTCCAGAGGTGGAAGGGCGACGGGATCTTCTCCCCATGGCGGCAGCAGAGCCAGTTCGGCTCCGCCCAGGCGCAAGGTTGCGCGAAGTCCGTCGCTCGGGGCGCCGTCGAGAGTGAGTTCGAGTCGTCCCTTCCCGACGAGCGCTCCCTCGGGAAGGGGGAGGAGATCCTCAAGGAGTCGGAGGTCAAATTCTTCGGCAAGGAGTCCGAGGCGCATCCGCGTCCTGTGCCAGGAGGCCGGGTCCGGAAGGGTGAGCTCTCCCGCCAGGAACAACGGAGAGGAACCCTCCTTCGACGGCAGGCGGGCGGTGAGGCGCAGCCATGCGGAACGCTCGGGACCGAAGTCCGCAATCTCCCCCTGGATCTCGTCGATCGCCACTTGGGAGATGCGTCCGGCATGGCGGCGGTCTTCGAGGAGGACCTGGCCCTTTTCGACGGTGAGCGAAGAGACGACGGCGGATCGGAGTATTTCGGAACGAGACCGGTGCGCAAGCGGGGCCGGCGTCTCCGGCCCGTCGGGTAGAAGGATGACGCGAAGGCGGGGACGAATCAGAAGGATGCGGGAAAACTCGATCTCTCCCCGCAGGAGCGAGGCCCATTCGAGCCGCAGATACAGAAGGCCGGATTCCAGGACGAAGCCGGATTTTTCGGCATCGATGTGAAGATCTGAAACGGCCAGCGCCGGCCCGCGCCGCAGCGTAAAGGCCGCCTGGCCGAGGCGAACCGGGTGCCCCAGGGCGGCGGAAAGCTCGGACTGCAGGCGCTCACGATACTTTTCACCATCGAGATAGGCCGCCATGAGGCCAAGGCCGGCTCCGAAAAGGAGCAGGAGGGCGATAGCGGAGATCAGGACGGGATGGCGACGCAGCATCGGCAGCAGATGTAAGTCAGTGGTGCTGAATGTTCAGGGGAGTCTCGAAGCCGAGGTCCCTGAGCGCATCGGCCAGATCCGCGGGTAGGGGGCACTCAAGTTCGAGGGGGCGGCCGTCGAAGGGACTGACGAAACTCAGGCGGGAGCAGTGCAGAAAGATCCTCGGCAGTGCAAGCGGCTGCGCTCCCCGGTAGCGCCGGTCTCCAGCCAGGGGGTGTCCCGCATCGCAGAGCTGGCGACGGATCTGGTGAGTGCGTCCGCTGTGAAGACGCATCTCCAGCAGTGTGAAATCGCCCCGAACGGCCAGGGGGGTGAAGTCAGTGGCAGCCTCCTTCAGCTTCCCTTTGGCTTGTACCGCGGTGCAGAGGCGACCGGCGCCTTGGAGGCGCCCCGAAGCCAGTCCCCAGTAGATCTTCTCGACGGAGCCGGCCATGAAGAGTTTGCCGAGTTCTCCTGTTGCCCGGCGGCCCTTGCCGAAAAGGAGCGGCCCCGAGGTCTCGAGGTCGAGCCGGTGTACGGGAGATGTCTGGAAGGTGGCGCCCCGGCTTGCCATCAGGATCTCGACCCGCCGTGCGAGGTTGTCTTCTTCGTGTCCTGCCCCGCGATGCACCGCCAGGCCGGCGGGCTTGCGCACCGCAAGGATCTCGCGGGTTTCGAAAAGAATGTCTATTTCCTGTTCCCTCGATTCCTCAAGGAATTGCTGCAGGCGCGAACTTTGGGGGAGCTGAAGGGCTTCTCCCTGCGAGAGGCGGCTCTGTTCCGAAATCGCAGAACCGGCATGCCGCACTTTCCCGCTGCGGATGAGCTGGCGCAGATAGCTGGCAGGGGCGGCGGGCAGCCGTCGCTCGAGAATTTTCAGGAGAGGTAGTCCCTCTTCTTCGGCGCGTATTTGAATATTCATAGAAGACCATGATACGGCGGCGCAGGGGCGAGGGACAAGTAAAAATCCGGTAAAAACCAAAAAGCCTGCCGTTGCGCCAGCTTAATTCTTTACAGCCTCAGCGCTGATTGTTAACATGCCCGGCTGTCTATTGGACTGGTTCTGTTCGTGATCGCGGATTTACTGGATGAAGATCAAGCGCGTCGAAATCGTCGGTTTCAAATCTTTTGTGGACAAAGTCTCCCTCGATTTCGAGGAGGGGGTGACGGCCATCCTTGGTCCCAACGGCTGCGGCAAGAGCAATATCGTCGACGCGCTGCGCTGGGCCATGGGGGAGCAGAACGCCAAGAATCTGCGCGGTCGTTCCATGGAAGATGTGATCTTCGGCGGAAGCGAGTCCCGCAAGGCTCTCGGTATGGCCGAAGTCTCGATGGTCTTCTCCAACGAAGACGGTCTGGCCCCTCCCGCTTTTCGCGAATATTCCGAGATCATGGTCACCCGCCGCCTCTACCGCAACGGCGAGAGCGAGTACCTGCTCAACAAGACGCCCTGCAGGCTTCTCGACATCACCGAACTCTTCATGGATACCGGCGTCGGCGCCCGGGCCTACTCGATCATTGAGCAGGGGAAGATCGGCATGATCCTCAACGCCAAGCCTGAGGAGCGCCGTTTTCTCATCGAAGAGGCCGCCGGGGTCACGAAGTTCAAGGCCCGCAAGAGATCGGCGCTGCGAAAGATCGATGCGACACGGCAAAATCTGCTGCGCCTCGGGGATATCGTCGCCGAAGTGCGCCGTCAGCTCGCCAGCCTGAAGAGACAGGCGCAAAGAGCCGAACGCTTCCGGGAGCTCAGACAGGAGCTGCGCCGGATCGAACTGCGCTTCGCCAGGCAGAGGTTCGACGAGCTCTCGGCCGATACGACGCAACTCGCGCTGCAGATGGAAGCGCGCCGCCAGGCATTCACTTCGCTGAGCGCCCGTCATGCCGAGCGCACGCTTCGAATCGAAGAGATGCGTCTTCGGCACGCCGTGCTGGAGAAGGAGGTCTCATCGGAGCAGGAGAAGACTTTTCACTTGGGCGCCGAGATCCAGAAGGTGGAGAGCCGGCTCGAAATCGGAGCGCGCGAGGAGGCCAATCTCCAGGTGCAGCGCGAGCGCCTGACAGGCGAAGCGCAGGAGAACCTTCGCCGGTTTTCCGAACTCGAGCTTGAGGAGAAGGAGCTGCAGGCCCAGCAGTCGACTCTTGGCGCGACGCTCGAATCGGAGCACCGACGTCTGGCCGAGGGGGAGGCTTTCCTGGAAGAGATATCGTCGCAGGAAGCCGAGATGGCCCTGCAGATGGAAGAGGGCCGCGGCCGTCTCTTTGCTCTGTTGACCGAGCTCTCCCGTCTCTCCTCGCGCTGCGAAGAATCGGATCGGCGCCTGCAGGCTCTCGCCGAACGGCGCAGCCGCAACCGGGCCGAAGCGGTGAGAGTGCGCGAGCAGAGAAGCGAGATCGAAGCGGTTCTCGGGTCGATGGCGGAAGAGCTGCATCGATGGGACCGGGAGCGGCTTCGTCTGCAGGCCGAGCAGGAAGAAGGCGGGGAGCGCCAGGGAGTGCTGCGTCGCGGCATCGAAGAAAACGACAAGGACCTGCAGGCGCATCAGGACGATCTCAACCGCACTCTGTCGCGGCTCGAATCGTTGCGGCATCTTGAGAAGAGTCTCGAGGGATATGGGACCGGGGTGCGCACCCTGCTCGGTAAATCCGATTTCCGGGAGCGCTTCACTCAGATGGCGGCCGATGTGCTTGAAGTGCCGCCGCACCTCGAAACCGCTGTCGAAGCTGTGCTGGGTGAGCGTCTGCAGGCGCTGCTCGCTCCTGCCGCCACGGATGTTCTCGCCGCCTTGGAAGGGCTTCGGGGGCAGGAGGGGCGCTGCGCTCTTCTTTTCCCCGAAATCGCTCCTGCGGCGCAACCTGACGATGCGATCCCCGGGGGGACTCCCCTGCAGCGCCTCGTGGGCGCAGCGTCCGGACAGGAAGCGGCCCTCTCCCTTCTCTCCGGAATCTTTCTCGTCCCCTCTCTCGCTCCGCATCTCGTCAAGGGGGCGCTTCCGCCCGGAGCGATCCTCGTGACCGAGGCGGGGGAAACCCTCACTCATCGCGGTGAGATCGCCGGCGGAGGGCGGGGCGGCGGCGAGGGAGGGCTCCTTCAGCGCAAACGCCAGATGAAGGAACTCTCTTCCCGAGCCGACGAACTCGCTTCTGTCGTGGAGAGATTCCAGAGGCAGCGATCCGAACTGCGTGACGAGATGGCCGCTCTGGAAGAGGATCTCCGGGAGATGGAGACGGCTCTTCGTCACGCGGAGTTCAAGGTGATGGAGAGCGGCAAGGACATCGAACGCCAGAGGCGCGAGGCTCAGCGCCTGGACGATCATCTGGAAGTGCTCAGCCTGGAGGAGGATCAGCTCCATTGCGAGGAGGAGGAGCTTCGGGCCGGACTTGCCGGCAGCCGCAGGGAGAGAGAAGAGGGGGAGACGCGCAAGACGGGACTGGAGGAAATGGTGGCCGGGCTGCAGGAAAATCTGCAGGTCCTCAAGCGGGAAGCTGACGTGCTGCGCGAGCAGGTTACGGCTCTTAAAGTCAAGGTGGCGGGCTTCCGGGAACGAGAAGAAGGGGGGCGACGCAATCTGGAACGCCTGGGCAGGTTGCGCGCCGAGCTGCAAAACCGCAGGACACGTCTGGAAAAAGACCTCGAAAATGGGGACAAGGAGCGGCTTCGCCTCGCCGAAGAGGCGGCGCGCCATCGGACCGAACTCGAAATTCTGCTTCGCCGCCGCGAGGAGGTGAAGGGGCGCTTTGAAGCCCTGCGTTCCCGCATGGAGGAGGGGAGCTTGCGGATCGCCGAGGAAGAAGGCGCGCTGAAAAAGCTGCAGGAGGAAGTCGGCAGGGAAAAGGACGAGGGTGCTGCCCTGCAGTTGCGACTGCAGGAGCTCGTTCTCGAATCCGACCATTTGCGACACTCCTTCCAGGAGCGCTATCAGGTCGACCCGGCAGAAGTCGCGTTGGAAGACGAATCGTTCGATCCTGCGGCGGCACAGAAACGCCTGGAGCAGTTGCGAAAGCTCATCGGCGAGATCGGGGAGGTCAACCTCACCGCCATCGACGAGTGCCGTGAAATGGAGGAGCGATTCGCTTTCCTCACGGCTCAGCAGGACGATCTGCGCGAGTCTCTCGAGGGGCTCCAGGAGGCCATCGCCAAGATCAACCGCACCACCCGCAGGCGATTCCGCGAGACCTTTGAGTTGGTCAACGGCAAGTTCCAGGAAATCTTCCCGCGGCTCTTCCGCGGGGGGCGCGCAGAGTTGCACCTGACTGACGAAGAGGACCTGCTCGAAACCGGGGTGGAGATCATCGTTCAGCCGCCGGGGAAAAAGCTTCAGAACGTCAATCTCCTCTCCGGAGGTGAAAAGGCGCTTACCGCGGTCGCCCTGATCTTTTCGATCTTTCTCATCAAGCCGTCCCCTTTCTGCATGCTCGACGAGGTCGACGCCCCTCTGGACGACGCCAACATCGGACGTTTCAACGAGATGGTCCGAGAAATGTCGGCCATCTCGCAGTTCATCATCATCACCCACAGCAAGCGCACCATGGAGGTGGCCGACACACTTTACGGGGTGACGATGGAGGAGCCCGGAGTGTCGAAACTGGTTTCGGTGCGAATGCACGACTTTCAGGTGTAGCGATGTCATTCAAGGATGAACTCTCGACCCTTGTGAACAGGATTCCCGGACTGCTCGGCGTGATCTTGGCCGATTGGGAGGGGGAGGCGGTCGATTATGTCGCCCGCATGGACGATTTTGAACTTCGCGTCGCCGGCGCTCACAAGGGAGTGATCCTCAATCAGCTCCGGGGGATGCTCCCTGGGTTGAGGGAAGACCCTCTGGAGGAGCTCGTCGTCACGACCGAAGGCGCGCGCACCCTGGTTCTGCCGATAACTTCCGACTATTTTCTCGTTCTTCTGCTGCAGCGCGATGAGCTGATCTCCCGGGCGCTTTTCGAAGGACGCCGCTGCCGGGAGACTCTCAGGCGTGAGATCGGATAGCTCTTCACGCCGTCGCGACTCGAAACCATCCATCCGGAAGGAGATTTTCTGATGAATACCGTTCCCTCTTGGCTGCAATGGCTGGGAGACTTTCTGGTGCGCCTGGGCGTGCCGGAGAACTATGGCGTGACAGCGGCTTTCGCGCTGATCTATATCGTCGTCACGATTGTCATCCTTCTGAGTGTTTACCTTCTCTTCCGTTTGCGGAAGGCCAAGGAAGGCCCTGGAAGAAAACCGCCCGCAGCGCCTCCTCGAAAGGATGAAGCGGATCGCATCTCTCCCGAGCCCTCCAAAGAGGTGAAGCCCCATGAGGCCGAGCCGAGAGTCGAAGAGGAGGCCGAGGCAACTCCCCCGGCACGGCCCGCACCCCCCGCGGAGCAGATCCCGGCGGAGGATCTGCGTCCGGCGACTCTCCTGGAGCGCATGCGGGCGGGGCTCTCAAAGACGCAGGCGTCCCTGGTCGGACGTATCGATGGCCTGCTCCAGGGGGGCAAGATCGATGCGGAGACGATGGAGGAACTCGAAGAGATCCTGATTACGGCCGATTTCGGCATGAAGACGACCCGCGAGTTGATTCAGGCTCTCGAAAAAAAGGTGGCCCGCGGTCAGGCCTCCGCCGCCGGCGAGATCAGGGACACCCTGAAGGAAGAGATCCGCAAGCGCCTGCGGGCGGAGGCGGCTCCGATGAACATCGATTCGGCGCGTCCATTTGTCATCATGGTCGTCGGCGTCAACGGAGTCGGCAAGACCACGACTATCGGAAAGCTCGCCCGCCAGTTCTGCTCCCAGGGCAAGAAAGTCGTTCTGGGCGCGGGAGACACCTTCCGAGCCGCCGCCGCAGAGCAGCTTGCCATCTGGGGGGAACGCGCCGGAGTCGAGGTCGTGCGCCTTGCCGAAGGGGCCGATCCGGCCGCCGTCGCCTTCGACGCCTCAAAGGCGGCTCTCGCCCGAAAGGCAGACGTTCTTATCCTCGACACGGCAGGGCGGCTTCATACGAAGGTCAACCTGATGGAAGAGTTGAAAAAGGTCAGGCGCGTCCTCGATCGGGAGATCCCCGGCGCTCCCCATGAGACTCTCTTGGTGCTCGACGCCACAACGGGGCAGAACGCTTTGACGCAGGCGAAGCTCTTCAAGGAGGCTGTAACTGTGAGCGGCATCGCCCTGACTAAACTCGACGGAACCGCAAAGGGGGGAATGATCGTAGCCATCGGGACTGAACTCGGGTTGCCCGTGCGTTTTGTCGGAATCGGGGAGGGAGTCAACGACCTTCGTCCCTTCGATCCCGATCTCTTCGTTGAGGCACTTTTCACTTCCGGAATGAATGCTTGACTTGAAAACGGGCCATCCCCTAGAATTCATCTAAGCTGGAGTAAAAGAAGCATGGAGATGGATCTGGTTCTTCGGTTGGAGGAAAAAGTCGATCTGATCCTCAAGCGAAACAGGGAACTGGAGGAGGAGCGCCGTCGTCTGCACGAGGAGAGAAAGCAGTTTCTCCATGAAAGAGAACGCCTGAGGGAGGAGTTGGACCGAATCCTGGCAAAGCTCGACGAATTCAGCCGGGAGGTCCCGTGAAGCGGGCGGTTCAGGTCGTTCTGGCGGGGAAAGAGTACACGATCAGGAGCGAGGCTTCTGCGGAAGAGGTGGGCCGGGTCGCCGCCTTCGTCAACGATCAGATCGACGAAGCCGCCGCCGGAGGGATAACGGTCGATACCTTCGGCAGAGTCGTTCTGGCCCTGATGAATGTCAGCGGCGCTTACCTGCGCCTGAAGGAAGAGAAGGACCTGGAGGACGAGGCGGTTGAACGTCTGAGACGTTTGGCGGACCGGCTGAGCAGGGCCGTTTCTTCGCCCGAAACATGATCGGGCACAAAGAAACAATCTCTGTACGGAGATTCAAGATAGATTGACCAATGGTTTTCGCGCCCATCCGGGCGCTTGCAGGGTTCGACGCTCGCCTTTTCATGGCGACTGGTTCAGCACCATCAACTTTGTTGCCAGCGCGCCCGCTCTTCAGGCTTGAGGCCTCATGACGGCGCCGATGGTCGGAAACCAGGCCGGACTTCATCCATATGTCTTATCTTATCTGATCCTTCCCTACAGAGATTATCCGGTTGCTCGGGGTCTCTGCCATGACAAAGCCGACGATACGCTCGCAGATGCTCGCGCAACGAGACGGTCTGCCCGCTGAAATCGGTCTCTCATTGAGTCTCGACGTTCAGGAAAATGTTCTCTCTCTTCCGGAATTCAGGGCGGCCTCGAGCGTGGCTCTCTACAGCGCCTTTCGAAACGAGGTCTTCACCGAAATTCTGTTCCAGCGCGCTCTGCAGAGCGGAAAGCGCGTCGCCTATCCGCGGATCAGGCAGGATCTTCTGGAATTCGTGAAGGTGACGGACCCTGGCGACCTGAAGCCGGGAGCTTTTGGAATTCTGGAGCCGTCAGGCTGCGAAACGCTCTGCGTGCGCGACCTCGATCTTCTGGTCATCCCTGGTGTCGCCTTCGACCTGCAAGGGTATCGTCTGGGGTACGGAAAAGGGTATTACGACCGGGTCCTGCATGGTCTCGATGAAGCGGCTGTCCTCGTTGGCCTGTGCTACGAGTTCCAGCTCATCGCGAATGTCCCTGCGGAAGAGCACGATATCCACATGGACCTGGTCGTGACCGAAAATCACATTCACCGGTGTCGGCCATCGAAACCGGGAGCGCATCACCACCTTTTTAGGGGAGGACACGAGCCTTGAGTATAGAAATCGCTTTGATATTGATTTTTGCCGCGTTGGGTGGGGGCGGCTTGCTGGGGGTCTTCCTGCATCGCAAGCTCTCCGAGTCGCGACTGGCGGATGCCAAGCAGGCTGCCGGGCAGATCCTGGAGGAAGCCCGAAAGGATGCTGAAAATATCCGCAAGGAGGCCATCATCGAGGCCAAGGATACGGTGCTTCAGGCAAAGACCGAGTGGGAAAAAGAGTCCCGCGAACTGCGCCGTGAGATCCAGGGGATGGAGAAGCGCCTCCTGCAGAAAGAAGAGTACATCGATCGCCGGACCACTCAGGTCGATGCCAAGGAAGAGGAGATCGCCAAGGATGAGAAGGCTCTTCTGCAGCGCGAGGAACGAGTTCGTGCCCAGGAGAAAGAGGTGGAGGTGCTCCTGCAGGAGCAGACCGCCCGTCTTGAACAGATCGCCGAGCTGAGCGCCGAGGAGGCCAAAAATCAGCTCATCGAATCGATCGCCAGCGAGGCGCGCCATGATGCGGCCAAGCGGATCAAGCAGATCGAGGACGAAGCCCGGGAGACGGCGGAGAAGAAAGCCAAGGAGATTCTCTCCCTGGCGATCCAGCGCTATGCCGGGGACTATGTCGCCGAGAAGACGGTGAGCGTCGTTGCTCTTCCGAGCGACGAGATGAAGGGGCGAATCATCGGCCGAGAGGGGCGCAATATCCGGGCCATCGAGGCGGCCACCGGCATCGACCTGATCATTGACGACACCCCTGAAGCGGTGATCATCTCCGGTTTCAACCCCGTACGCCGGGAAGTGGCGCGGCTCTCCCTGGAGCGCCTCATCACGGACGGCCGCATTCATCCGGCGCGTATCGAAGAGGTCGTTGCCAAGGCCGAGGAAGAGGTCGACAAGTCGATCCGCGAGGCCGGAGAGCAGGCCACCTTCGATGTCGGCGTTCACGGCATTCATCCCGAGATCATCAAGCTGATCGGCCGCCTCAAGTACCGCACATCGTACGGGCAGAACGTCCTTCAGCACTCGCTGGAGGTGGCGTTTCTTTGCGGCATCATGGCGGCCGAACTCGGAATCAATGTCAAGCAGGCCAAGCGTGCCGGGTTGCTGCACGATATCGGCAAGGCCGTCGACCATGAAATCGAGGGATCGCATGCCGTCATCGGAGCCGATCTTGCCCGCAAGTACGGCGAATCCCCCAAAATCGTCCATGCTCTGGCCGCACACCATGAGGACGAGAAGCCCGAGAGCGTCCTGGCCGTGCTGGTGCAGGCTGCCGACGCCCTCTCCGGCGCCCGTCCGGGAGCGCGACGTGAGACCCTCGAGACTTACGTCAAGCGCCTCTCCGATCTGGAGCGCATTGGGACGTCCTTCTCCGGCGTCTCCAACTGTTTCGCCATTCAGGCGGGGCGCGAAATTCGGGTTCTCGTCTCGAGCGAGGAAGTCTCCGACGCCCAGTCTCTGGTCCTTGCGCGTGATATCGCCCGCAGGATCGAGGGGGAGATGACCTACCCAGGCCAGATCAAAGTCAACGTCATCCGCGAGACCCGGGCGGTCGATTACGCGAAATAATAAATGCAGGCCCGAGGCTCCAGGCTCGAGGCGCCAGGAAAGATCGTCATGCTTTTTTCGGTTTTTTCCCCATCGCCTGGCGCCTCGCGCCTTCCCCCTTTCAACAGGAACCCTCTTGAACATACTCTTCATAGGAGATATCGTCGGGCGCACTGGTCGCCAGGCTCTTGCGCACCGGCTCGACCGTCTCATCGACGTCAATCAGGTCGATCTGGTGGTGGCCAATGCGGAGAACGCCGCCGCCGGTTTCGGCCTGACGGCGGAGATCACCCGCGACCTGCTCGGGCTCGGGGTCGATGTCCTCACCTCGGGCAATCACATCTGGGACAAGAAGGAGATCTACGCCACGCTGGAGGATGAGCCGCGTCTTTTGCGTCCGGGCAACTACCCTCCCGGCCTTCCGGGAAGGGGAGCCGGCATTTTCAGGACGCCTGCCGGCGTGCCGGTCGGAATCATCAACCTGGAAGGGCGGGTTTTCATGAACAACCTCGATTGTCCCTTCCGCGCGGCCGACCGGCTTATCGAGGAGTTGCGCCCGCGAACGCAGATCATCCTGGTCGATTTTCATGCCGAAGCCACCAGCGAGAAGGCAGCTATGGCGGCCTATCTGGACGGGCGCGTCTCAGGGCTCGTCGGGACCCATACCCACGTGCAGACCGCCGATGAGCGGATCCTCCCTGGTGGGACGGGTTACCTGACCGATGCAGGGATGACGGGAAGTCGTGATGCGGTCATTGGTATCCGCAAGGAGTTGGCGATCGAAAGATTCCTGACCCAGCTTCCGGTGCGGTTCGAGGTGGCGAAAAAAGATCCCGTCATCTGCGGCGTCCTTTTCAGGATCGACGAAAAGAGCGGTCGCGCAACAGGCGTCAAGCGTATTCTGGAAATCGTTGAAAGTTAAAATCAGGCGGAGAGTCTCCGCCGGTCTATCGAGGGACAGTATGAAATCGGTTCAGGAGCAGATGGATGTTATTCGTCGCGGTGCGGTCGAAATTCTTGTGGAGTCTGAGCTCGAGGAAAAACTTTCGATTGCCGTGAAGACGGGAGTGCCTTTGAAGATCAAGGCCGGATTCGATCCGACCGCCCCCGATCTTCATCTCGGACATACGGTCCTGATCCAGAAGATGCGCCAATTTCAGGAACTGGGGCACGAGGTGAATTTCCTCATCGGCGATTTCACCGGGATGATCGGCGATCCCTCCGGTAAAAACGAGACCCGCAAGCCATTGACCCGCGAGCAGGTGCTTGCCAACGCCGAGACCTATAAAGAGCAGGTCTTCAAGATTCTCGATCCTGAAAAGACGAAGGTCGTCTTCAACAGCGAGTGGATGGGGCCCATGTCGGCGGCCGGGCTCATCGCTCTCGCCTCCCGTTACACGGTGGCCCGAATGCTGGAACGAGACGATTTTCACAAGCGCTTCACCGGTCAGCAGCCGATCGCCATCCACGAATTTCTCTATCCCATGGTTCAGGGGTACGACTCCGTTGCGCTCAAGTCGGATGTCGAACTGGGCGGGACCGATCAGAAGTTCAACCTTCTGGTAGGTCGCGAACTTCAGAAGCAGGAAGGGCAGCGCCCCCAGTCGGTCCTCACCATGCCGCTGCTCGAAGGTCTCGACGGCGTCAACAAGATGAGCAAATCGCTTGGAAATTACATCGGGATCACGGAGCCTCCGAAAGAGATCTATGGCAAGGTCATGAGCATCTCCGATGAGTTGATGGTGCGCTACTACGAACTGCTCTCCGATGTCGACCTGACCGGCCTCGCGCGCGTACGCGACGGAGTGGCCGGCCTTCCCGGCGGGGTTCACCCCATGGAAGCCAAGAAAGCGCTGGGACGCGAACTCGTGGCGAGATTTCATGGCGAAGCACAGGCGCAACGGGCCGAGGAGGAGTTCCTGCACCAGTTCAAGCAGAAGGAGATTCCTGACGATATCGCTGTCGTGCGTTTCCCCTCGGGGGATCCGGTCTGGGTCTGCCGCCTCCTGTGCGATGCCGGTCTCGTCGCATCAAACGGTGAGGCGCGCCGTCTCATTCAGCAGGGGGGAGTGAAAATCAACGGCGAAAAAGCGACCGATCCCGATGCCGAGATATCCTCGGCTGGGGAGCTCGTCCTGCAGGCCGGCAAGCGGCGTTTTGCCCGGATCATTTTTGGATAATTTTAATAGAAAAGGGCATTGACAGGGCGGGCCCTTTCCCCTATATTCTCGCTTCTTCCGAACGGAACCGAGACGGATTCGACGGCAGAAAAGAAGGGGTTGACAGGCGAGAGCCCATCGGTTATAAACACCGCCTGTTGTCGAAAGGGCTCCCGCAGGGGGCGGCAAGTAGACACGGGAAAAGGATCCGCTTGACAGTCCAGGTTTAGTTTGATAGCCTGTGCTTCTGCCTGATTGGCTCGGATTAGAAAAACCTCGGTCTTTGAAAACTAAATAGCAGAACGCTAGATAGATAGTTTGCGGGCAACAA
>JARFUG010000127.1:2579-5460 GCA_029289095.1 Desulfuromonadales bacterium | reverse complement strand
AGGAGCCAGGAGCCAGGAGCCAGGAGCCAGGAGCCAGGAGCCAGGAGCCAGGAGACGGAAGACGGAAGACGGAAGACGGAAGACGGAAGACGCCGCGAAGCGGCTTGCTAGAAGGAGAGCATGGAGATGAATCGAATTTTCCTGTTTGTCGCACTGGTGATGTTGGGAGGAGCAATTCCCCTTGCGCAGAGCGCTGCAGCGGCCCAGCCGAAGATCGTCGTCAGCATCAAGCCGATCCATTCCCTCGTTGCGGGGGTTCTGGACGGGGTCGCCGAGCCGGAGCTTCTTCTTTCCGGGGGAGAGTCGCCCCATAGCTACGCTCTTCGCCCCTCGCAGGCGAGGGCGCTCTCATCGGCCGACGTCATCTTCTGGGTCGGCCCCGACCTGGAAGGATTTCTCGTCAGACCCCTCCAGGCACTCGGTGGAAATGGGAGGATCGTCACCCTCATGGAGGCGCCCGGCATCGAGCTCCTTGCGGTCCGAAGCGGCGGAGTGTGGGAGGCGCACGATCATCACCACGGGCACTCCCACGGAAAAAAGAAACACGATCACAAACACGACCACAAAAAGGGACATTCCCACGGCCATAGCCACGGGCACGGTGAAAACGATGCACATCTCTGGCTCGATCCGCACAATGCCAAGGTGATCGTCCTGATCGCCGCATCCGAGGCGAAGGAGCTCTTCCCCGAGCACGGCGAGCGCATCGAGGCCAACGCCCGGGCGCTGAGTGCGAAGCTCGATGAGCTCGATGCCGAACTGCGCGGCAATCTCACTCCCCTCGCGGGACGGCCCTTCATCGTCTTTCACGACGCCTACCAGTATTTCGAGCGGCGCTACGGTCTCAGCGCCGCCGGGGCCATCACCCTCAATCCCGAGCAGTCGCCGGGGGCGCAGCGCCTGCGCCAGATCCGGCGGACCATCGACGAGCGCGGCGCTGCTTGCGTCTTCGCCGAGCCGCAGTTCGAACCGCGCCTGGTCGCCACGGTGACGGAAGGGACAAATGCCCGACAGGGGGTGCTGGATCCACTCGGCGCCGATATTCCCGAGGGGCCGCAGGCCTATTTCACCCTGATGCGGCGCCTCGCCGAGGGACTGCGATCTTGCCTTCAGAGCTCACAGTAGAGAAGTCCCTGATACGTGAGGAGTGAGGGGTCAGGAGTGAGGAGAAAGGCCTAGTGGAAAGACAACTCCCCGATTAGGAAGTCCTAAGGGCGAGAACGCAAAGAAGGGGAACAGGATAAACCTGTTCCCCTTCTTTGCGTTCGGCTGACGATCCAGTCAGGGTCAATCCGCCCGGGCAGCCTTCGGTTTTCCAAAAGGAGACGGAGCAGGAGGCGCGGCCGCGGAGGGTGCGGAGACGGGATAACCCGAGGCTCCGAGGGAGAGGTGCTCTTCGGGGTAGGCGGTGATGTGGTGGATGGCAAGGTCCGGTCCCCGGAACTCGTCTTCCTGATTGAGACGGAACCCGATGGTCCGGGAAACGATGACGTAGACGAGGGCTCCGGCGGCAAGAGCGTAGGCGACGGCGAAAAGGCTGCCGGCGAGTTGCGCCCCAAGGCTCACGCCCCCCATTCCGCCGAAGAGTGGGGCGCCGAAGATCCCGGCTGCGATCCCCCCCCACGTGCCGACGATGCCGTGCAGGGGCCAGACCCCCAGGACGTCGTCAATGCGCAGCTTCTCCTGCTCCCACTGGAAACCGTAGACGAAGATGAGAGCCCCGAGCCCTCCGATGAAGAAGGCCCCCACGGGGTGAACGAGATCCGAGCCGGCGCAGATGGCGATGAGGCCGGCAAGCGCGCCGTTGTGCACGAACCCCGGATCGTTTCGTCCAGCCACAAGGGCGAAGAGGACTCCCCCTACCATGGCCATGAGGCTGTTGACCGCCACCAGCCCGGAGATGTCTTCGAGGGTCTGTGCACTCATGACGTTGAATCCGAACCACCCGACCGCCAGAATCCAGCTCCCGAGGGCCAGGAAGGGAATGTTGCTCACGGGGATGGGATTGCTCTTGCGGCCGGAGAAGCGCCCTGCCCGGGGCCCCAGAACGAGGACCGCCGCAAGGGCGAGCCATCCCCCCATGGAGTGGACGACCACGCTCCCGGCGAAGTCATGAAAGGGGGCGCCGAATGTCGACTCGAAAAAGGCCTGGACCCCGTCGCTGCGCATGCCCCAGATCAGGGACTCGAAGAAAGGGTAGATCAGCCCCACGAAGGCGACTCCCGCCAGGACCTGCGGCCAGAACCGGGCGCGTTCGGCGATTCCTCCCGAGATGATGGCGGGGATGCAGGCGGCAAAGCAGAGGAGAAAGAAGAAGCGCACAAGATCGTAACCCTGTGTGCTCCCCATGAGGTCACCGGCAGGGACGAAGAAGTGGATGCCGTAGGCCAGGGGGAAACCGACGGCGAAATAGACTACCGTGGAAGCCGACCAGTCGGTGAGGATTTTGACCAGTGCGTTGATCTGGCTCTTCCTGCGGACGGTGCCGACTTCAAGAAAGGCAAAGCCGGCGTGCATGGCGAAAACCATGACCGCGCCGAGCATAAGAAAGAGTACGTCGCCTGAGCGACCCAGGGAATGAACGGCAGATTCCATTGTGTGACCTCCTCGTCAGGTGCAGCAGCATCTTTGCCGCAGCTCCCGAGGGGCTTTACAACAGTCGTGCCGATTGAAAAAAGACGCCTTTCCTAGTGCTTAGGCCGTGAGGCGAAGTCGGAAGTGAGGCGGGCGGTGATGAAATAAAAATCAACTGCGCCGAAGAATTCAGCAACGGTCTGTAAAGGACGATCGATCCGCTTGCTCCTCTTCGCCCCCTGCCGTACCCTTCCTTTCACCTTTCACCTTTCACCTTTCACCTTTCACCTTTCACCTTTCACCTTTC
>JARFUG010000127.1:0-2479 GCA_029289095.1 Desulfuromonadales bacterium | reverse complement strand
CTTTCACCTTTCACCTTTCACCTTTCACCTTTCACCTTTCACCTTTCACCTTTCACCTTTCAGCGCGTCTTCCCCGGCAGCCCCGGTTCGGTCATCGGCCTTGGATCGAGAAGACGATCGAGTTCCTCTGCGGGCAGGGTCTTCTCCTCCAGCGCCACCTGGCGTACGGTGCGTCCCGTGTCATATGCCTTCTTGGCGATCTGCGCCGCCTTGTCGTAGCCGATGACGGGGACGAGGGCGGTCACCATGGCGAGACTCTCCTCGATGAGCCCCTCGCAGCGCTCCCGGTCCGCCTCGATCCCCCGCACGCACTTCTCGGTGAAAGCCGAGGTCCCCCGGGCGAGGAGTTCGATCGACTGCAGCAGGTTGTAGGCGATGACGGGGATCATGACGTTGAGCTCGAAATTCCCCGAAAGCCCCGAGAGGGCGATCGTCGCGTCGTTGCCGATGACTTGAGCGCTGACCTGTATCAGGCTCTCGGCCATGACGGGATTGACCTTCCCCGGCATGATGGAACTCCCCGGCTGCACCGCAGGGAGAATGAGCTCTCCCAGGCCGCAGCGCGGTCCGCTCCCCAGAAAGCGGATGTCGTTGGCGATCTTGTAGAGGGAGACGGCGCAGCCGCGCAGGGCCGCACTGGCGGCGACGGCGCCGTCCCGGGCGGCCTGCGCCTCGAAGTGGTTGGAGGCCTCGCGGAAAGGGAGGTTCGTCACGGCGGAGATGCCGGTGATGACCTTCCCCGCGAACTCCGGATGGGTGTTGAGCCCCGTCCCCAAGGCGGTCCCTCCGAGCGGAAGCTCCATCAGCCCCTCCAGAGCCCCCTCGAGGCGGCGTTTGGAGAGGGCGACCTGGCGCGCGTACCCCGAAAAAATCTGCCCCAGGCGCACGGGAACGGCGTCCTGCAGGTGGGTGCGGCCGATGGTGACGATGTCGTCGAAGGCTTCGGCCTTCTCCCCCAGGGCCTCCTGCAGGGCGTGCAGGGCGGGGATGAGAGTCTGGCGGATCTCCACCGCGGCGGCGATGTGCATGGCGGTGGGGATCGCGTCGTTGCTCGACTGGCCGAGGTTGACGTGGTCGTTGGGATGGATCGGCGCGCTTTCGGGGGCCTGCCCCAGCAGGAGCTTGGCGCGGTTGGCGATGACCTCGTTGGCGTTCATGTTGGTGCTCGTCCCCGACCCCGTCTGGAAGACGTCGAGGGGGAAGTGCTCATCGAGCTTCCCCTCGATCACCTCCTCGGCAGCCTCCATGATCGCCAGCGCCCTGTGCTTGTCGAGGAGCCCAAGCTCCATGTTCGCCCGCGCCCCCTGCTCCTTGATCATCCCAAGGGCCCGGATGAAGGGGCGCGGCATGCGCAGCCCCGATATGGGGAAGTTCGCCAGGGCCCGGGCCGTCTGCGCTCCGTAGAGCGCCTCGGCGGGAACTTCCATCTCACCCATCGAATCCTTCTCGATGCGGGTCTTGTTCATCACTACACCTCCCAGGAAAAAAAGCTGTGGCCGCGTCTGATCCGTCCGATCTGTGGCGGCCATCGCGGAATCGGACTCATTCCAATGATTTAGACGTAATTTATTCTGACGGGGGAGGTGGGACTTGTCAATCTGCCGGGGAAATGCACCGCATTGCGCTAGAATGATTTCCGATGCTTAAAAACCTTGTCTCACGCGACGGCGCGACGACGCGACGAAAAGCAAAGGCAATTTCTGGATACACTTTCCTCCAGTTGTTATTGAATGGACCCTTGACCCTTGGTTTCTCTCTGCGGTCTCTGCGTCTCGAGCGACTGGAAGGAGCGGGCGAGAGATTGACTTGAGAAATTCATATTTCGCCCGTTCGCTGCGCTCTCTAGAGGCGCAGAGGACGCCGAGAAGTCAAAGGCGAAAGGCTGTTGAATGCCTCAAGGTGACTAAATCGTGTTCCCACTGCAGCGAGTTTGATTTTAGATTTGGGTTGAACGTCGCGTCGTCGCGTGGGGCCGGTTTTGAACTTCGAATAAGACGAGGAGACAAAAATGCGACTTCAGGGAAAAACCGCCATCGTAACGGGGGGTGCGCAGGGGATCGGACGGGGGATCGCCGAGCGGTTTCTGCGCGAGGGGGCGAAGGTGGCGATCGTCGATCTCGACGAGGGGGCGGGGGAGAAAGCGGTTTCGGCTCTCGAAGATGCCGGAGAGATCCTCTTCATTCGAGCCGACGTGGGCAATCCGGCTGAGATCGCTCCCCTTGCCGAGAAGGTGCGCGCCGCCTTCGGCCCTCCCGATGCTCTGGTGAACAACGCCGGGATCATGGTGCGAAAACCGCCGGAGGAGCTCTCTCTCGAGGAGTGGAACCGCGTCCTGGCGGTCAACCTCACCGCCCCCTTCCTCCTGGTGCGCGCCTTTGCCTCCGACCTGCGCGAGCGCCGCGGCGCCGTCGTCAATATCGCCTCCACCCGCGCCCTCATGTCTGAGGCGCACACCGAAGCGTACTCCGCAAGCAAGGGG
>JARFUG010000126.1 GCA_029289095.1 Desulfuromonadales bacterium | reverse complement strand
CGGCGCGCGATTCTTCGAGTCGTCTTCGTTGACTCCCGTGCCGCCAGGGCCTACAATAACCTGCTTTTATCCTGTAAAGGAGCGTTTTTTGAAGGTCAAGACGATCTACGCCTGCCAGCAGTGCGGATATCAGAGCCCCAAGTGGATGGGGAAGTGTCCCGACTGCCGTCAGTGGAACACCCTTTCGGAGGAGGTGGTCCCTGCCGCCGGACCGAAAGGGAGGGCTCCCCTTGCTCCTTCGGCTCCCGTTCTGCTGCATGAGGTGGCCGCCGCCGAAGAGGATCGCATCCCCTGCGGCATCGGCGAACTCGACAGGGTCCTGGGGGGAGGGGTCGTGCCGGGCTCCTTTATCCTCATCGGCGGAGATCCCGGCATCGGCAAGTCGACCCTGCTGCTCCAGGGAGCCGACCGCCTGGCCGCCTCGGGCGCCGTCCTCTACGTCACCGGCGAGGAGTCGGTGCGCCAGGTCAAGCTCCGGGGGGAGCGCCTGGGGGTCTCGGCCCAGGGACTCTATCTACTGGCAGAGACGTCCCTCGAGGCGATCCTCGAGCGGACGCGCGAGCTCAAGCCCGCCGTTCTCGTCGTCGACTCCATTCAGACCGTCTTCACCTCGGCCCTGGAGTCGGCTCCCGGCTCGGTGAGCCAGGTGCGCGAATGCGCCGCACGCCTCATGCAGGTCGCCAAGGGGGAGGGGATTCCGGTTTTCATCGTCGGACACGTCACCAAGGACGGCGCCATCGCCGGGCCGCGCGTCCTGGAGCATCTGGTCGACACCGTCCTTTATTTCGAGGGTGACCCCGGCCACCCCTACCGCATCCTGCGCGGGGTGAAGAACCGCTTCGGCTCCACCAACGAGATCGGCGTCTTCGAAATGAAGGAGGCCGGGCTCGCCGAGGTCTGCAACCCCTCTGAACTTTTCCTGGCCGAACGGGCGCAGGGCGCCTCCGGCAGTTCGGTGATCCCCGCCATCGAGGGGAGTCGTCCGATCCTCGTCGAACTGCAGGCGCTGGTCTCCGGCGCCTCCTTCGGCACCCCGCGGCGCACCGCCATGGGGATCGACCACAACCGCGTCTCTTTGCTGGTGGCCGTTCTCGAGAAAAAGGTCGGCCTCTCCCTGCTGGCGCAGGACATCTTCGTCAACGTCGCCGGAGGGGTGCGACTGGTCGAGCCCGCCATCGACCTGGGCGTCGTGGCCGCCCTGGCTTCGAGCCACATGAACCGTCCCGTCCCCGAGCGCAGCATCGTCTTCGGCGAGGTCGGGCTCGCCGGCGAAGTTCGGGCCGTCTCGCGCCCCGAACTTCGGGTCAAGGAGGCGGCGCGGCTCGGATTCGACCGCTGCATCCTGCCTGCGGGCAATCTGAAGAATCTCGAAGCGCCCCCCGGCATCTCGCTGGTGGGGGTTCGGGGGGTCGCCGAAGTTCTCGAAGCGCTTTTCGATTGATCCCGGCCCCTGGGGGGCCTCAAGGAAGGAGATTGCTTGCCGTGAGCGACAGCTTCACACATTTCGACGAAGAGGGAAAGGCGGTGATGGTGGAGGTGGGAGAGAAGAACTCCACCCGGCGCACCGCCGTGGCGCGCGCTGAGGTGCGCATGCGCGAAGCGACTCTCACCCGCATTCTCGACCGCACCGTGGAGAAGGGAGACGTCTTTTCGGTCGCCCGGCTTGCCGGCATCATGGCGGCCAAGAAGACTCCTGACCTCATCCCGCTATGCCACCCCCTGCTGCTGAGCTCGGTCTCTCTCGAATTCTTCCCCCATCCCGGCGAGGGGCGGGTAGAGATCGAGGCGCGCGTCCGGGTGACCGGGACGACAGGGGTGGAGATGGAGGCTCTGACGGCCGTCTCCGCCGCCGCTCTCACCATTTACGACATGTGCAAGGCGGTCGACAAGGAGATGGTGATCTCGGAGATCCGCCTCATGGAGAAGCACGGCGGCAAGAGCGGCTCGTTCCTTCGTGCGGAAGTGGATTCACAGCCTCGGCGCTGATTGCGCCCGAGATGCATTCTGATAGAATGTGGCCGATCTCCGGGTGGCCTTTCAAGGGGTAAGTTGTGACTGATACTGAGATATTCGTGATCCGTCGATCCTTTCTCGTCCCTCTGGGCCTGTTGCTGCTGCTCAGCCTTGTCCTTCTGGCGGTTTCGGTGATGCAGGGAGAGCCCAGAGGCAAGGTGCTCATTCTCAGCGTAATTATCGCCCCGGTGACGGTCCTTTTCGTCGAGAGTCTCTTTCGGCGCACTGTCATCGGACAGGACCGAGTGACGGTCTTCAAGCTGCTGCGCAGGCGCGAAGTCCGCTTCTCCGACGTGACGAGCGTCGAGACGGTTCAGGTGCGCAAAAGGGCGTTTCTCACCCTTTGCGCCGGAGACGAGTTTCTGATCCTCAGCAACGCCTACGGGGACTTTCCCCGGCTGGTCGACGCTCTGATGTCGCGCGTTCCCGCCGCTGCGGTCACCGATGAGACGCGCCGGCTGGCCAAAGCCCCCCCGCGAAAAAGCACCGACATCATCAGTTGCTGGCTTGCCGTCGCCCTGCTCACCTTTATTCTTCTTATCCAGTTGGGCGCCAGGTTCTGACGGGTTGTTTTTACCCCCATTTTCGTTGACTTTTACGTGCAATTTCTTTTATTTTGGCAGTCCCATCACGCTAAAGGAGTCTCCGCATGGAGAAGGAAAAAGTCGAGGAGTTTCGCAAAATCCTGCAAGGTCAGCTCGATGAGCTTCTGCGCGAAGCGGGCAGGACCGTTTCTGAAATGACGGACGAGAAGACCAACTTCCCCGATCCCACCGATCGCGCCTCTCTGGAGTCGGATCGAAATTTCGAGTTGCGAATTCGCGATCGTGAGCGCAAACTTATTGTGAAGATCCGGGAAGCTCTCGACCGCATCGACAGCGGCGAGTTCGGGATCTGCGAAAGCTGCGAAGAAGAAATCAGCGACGCCCGGCTGCGCGCCCGCCCGGTCACCACCCTTTGCATCGAGTGCAAAACCGAGCAGGAGCGACAGGAAAAGATCGGCTGATTCCACAGCCAGCCGGCCAGTCTGCGATGCGGAAGAGGATTCATGAAGTGCGATCGTTACGAGATCCTGCACAAAGTCGTTCGCATCGCCAACCGCACGTTTGCCGATTTCCCCCGAAGCTGCAAGAGCATTCTGCGCTACCTGTGCCGCTCTCTTCCTCTGAAAGGGGCGGTTTTTCTGCAATGTTCACCGAATGACGGCCGTTTCTTCAGGCTGATCCCTGCCTCGGGTCCGGAGCTCTCTCTTCCCTGCCCCCCCTCTCTTCTCATTGACAGCGATATCGTGCGTGGCCGCCGTCCGCAGCTTCGGCAGGGGGAGTGGCTCCTTCCGGTATTTCTCGGCCGCGAGGGCGCAGGTCTCCTGAAGTTCTCTCCCTGCGCCGGAGACCCTCTGACCGATGATCATCTCCCCCTTCTGGAGATTGTCGCCGAAGAAATCTCCACCCTGTTGCGCTATGAGCAGATGCGTCTGTCACAGAGGCGTCATCTCACCGAACTGACCCTTCTCTCGCAGGTGGGAAGGGCGATGAACCAGGCGACCCGGCTCAACGATCTGCTGCGCATTTCGGTGCGCGCCCTTCTGCACCACAGCGCCGCGGCGGCCGCCATCCTGCGCCCCCTGTACGGAGGCGCTCTGCTCGGGCATGCCGTCACCGGCATTCGAGACGAATACCTTTCTCATCGCGCCCTCTTTCTCGCCCTCGAAGAAGAGCACTCGGCAAACCTTCTCAAATCCGCTGGCGCACTGGAGCCCGTCTTCTTCCTGCCGACGCAGCCGGCCTCCGGCCTCGTTCCCCCCTTTCCCCCCGACATGGTGCTCGTCCCCCTTCTCTTCGACAGCGAGCCCGTAGGCACGCTCACCTTTTTCGGTGACGGCGCGCACGAGAACGTTCTTCTTGTCGACGATGAGGATTCCCGGCGATTTCTCACGACGATCGGTGCGCAGATCGCGCATTCCCTGGAGAGGATCGTAAGCCGGGAGCGGCTCGAGGGGCTCTCCGTCGAAAACGACCGCAAGCTGCAGGAGACCGCTCTGCTCTACCGGATCTCCCGCGCGATGCACAGCACGCTGCGCCTGAACGAACTGATCCATCTCATTCTCTCGGCGGCCGTGGTCCCCGGCGGCGGAGGATTCGACAGGGCGATGCTCTTCATGATCAACGAGCGCACCGATTCTCTCCAGGGGATGCTCTGCGTCACCCGGGATACGGCCTCACTCGTCATCCCTCCCGAACGCGGCGACGAAGCGTGGGAGCGCCCCGTCGTCACCGAAGAAGCGCAGGAAGCCCAACGCAAGGATCCCAGGTGCCGGCTCCTGCTCAAGCAGAGACTCCCCATGCAGGACGACAACCCCCTGGCCCGCGCCGCCCGGCTCGGAGAGGTCGTCTTCTGTTCGCACCCCCACGTCGAGTCCCCGCCGGCCAGGGCGCTGGCCGAAGCGCTGGAGATGGGACCCTACGCTTGCGCCCCCTTGCTGGGGCGCGAGCGCCCCTACGGAGTGCTTGTCGTTGACAACCCCCAGAGCCGCGAGAGCATCGGCCCGTCGCGCAGACGCTTCCTGGAGCTCTTCGCCAACCAGGCCGGGGCGGCGATGGAGAACTCCATGCTCGTCCATCGGCTCGAGACGGCGCACCAGGAGCTCAGAGACGCCCAGGACCGTCTCATCCAGGGGGAAAAGATGGCTATCCTTGGCGAGATGGCCGCCTCGGTCGTGCATGAGCTGCGCAATCCCCTGATCCCAATCGGCGGGTTTGCCGAGCGACTCTCGCGCATCCTCCCCGAGGGGGGCAGAGAGAACGAATACGCCTCCATCATCGCCAAAGAAGCCAGGCGCATGGAGGAGATGCTCACCAACATCCTCGGCTTTTCAAAGAAGCAGATGCTCTGCATTTCCGTATGTCGTCTGGAGCAGGTCCTCGAAGATGCACTGGCCCTGGAAATCGAAGCGATCGGACTCGCCTCCATCTGCCTCAAGTGGGAGGTGCCCTCCTCGCTCCCGCCGGTCAAATGCGACGAAAAAAAACTCAAGCAGGTCCTGATCAACCTTCTCACCAATGCCCGGCAGGCGATGGAGGAGGGAGGGACGCTGACGGTTCGGGCGGCTCGCTGTTATCTGAGGGGAGAAGAAGCCGTCGCCGTGGAAATCGAGGATACCGGAGGAGGGATCTCCGTAGAGATCATGCACAACATTTTCAACCCTTTCTTCACCACCAAGGAGAAGGGAACCGGGCTCGGACTCTCCATCTCCCGGCGCATCATCGAACAGCACGGCGGGGAGATCGAAGTGCGCAACCGCGAAGCAGGAGTCGTCTTCACCCTGCGCCTTCCGACAGCGCCGGAGATCCGAACACCAGAGCGTGAAGATTGACAAACCTCGTGTTCGAAGGTTAATGTGATGAGGTTTTCGGGGCTGTAGCTCAGTTGGGAGAGCGATGCGTTCGCAACGCATAGGTCGTCGGTTCGATCCCGATCAGCTCCACCA
>JARFUG010000125.1 GCA_029289095.1 Desulfuromonadales bacterium | reverse complement strand
AGGCAATAGGCAAAGAAAAAGGGGTTACGGAAAAGTCCGTAACCCCTTGTTTCTTATGGTGCCCAGAGCCGGAATCGAACCAGCGACACGTGGATTTTCAGTCCACTGCTCTACCGACTGAGCTATCTGGGCGAAGCGAGTCAACTTTATAGAGGAAGCGGCAACGGGTGTCAAGGGGAAATTTATTTCTTTTCCCCGGGAGGAAAGGCTGCGACAAGGCGTCTCTGCCCGTAAGCTTACAGCGAAAAGAGCGATGTCTTTGAGCGCAAAATCCTTATGATTCAGAGATATTGAGATTGTCTATTTCCTTCAAAAGGTTGACATCTCCGGCGAGGATTGTTAGCCTTTCATGGTTTTTGTGAGAAATCGGATGGTATTTTGAATCAAGGAGAAGTAAAGAGTAAAGGAGTGAGGTTTTGACGATCTACAGTGAGAGGCAAAAATGCATCGCATCGAAAGTCCAGCCCAATGTACTGCTTTCACAATGGAAAGACTGGAAATGGCAGCTTAGACATTCGGTGAGGACTCTGGGAAAATTCGAGGAGCTGCTCGATATCCGGTTCAAAGAGAAGGAACGAAAGGTCCTGGAGCAGACGCTGAAGAAATTTCCTCTCTCGATCACCCCGTACTATCTCTCCCTCATCGACACCTCCAATTACCATGAAGACCCGATCTTCAAGCAGTCATTCCCCTCTCCCGAAGAGCTCATCGTGCAGCCTGCCGATATGGCTGATCCGCTGGCCGAAGACAAGGACAGCCCCGTTCCGGGGTTGACGCACCGGTATCCCGACCGCGTGCTGCTGCATGTGAGCAATGTCTGCGCCATGTACTGCCGGCATTGCACCCGCAAACGCAAGGTGGGCGACGTCGATCACGTCGCGGGGAAGGAGGCGATTCTTGCCGGGATCGACTACATCCGCAGGACGCCGGGGGTGCGCGATGTCCTTCTTTCCGGGGGCGATCCGTTTCTTCTGGAAAACGACCATCTAGACTGGATCCTCGGCAAACTGCGCGCCATCCCCCATGTGGAGGTGATCCGCATCGGAACCCGCACCCCCGTCGTTCTTCCCTACCGGATCACCGACGAGTTGGTGTCGATGTTGAAGAAGCACCACCCGATCTGGATCAACACCCACTTCAACCACCCCCGCGAGATCACCTCCAGCTCCCGTGAGGCGATCGCCAGGCTTGCCGACGCCGGCATTCCGCTGGGGAACCAGTCGGTCCTGCTCTCGGGGGTGAACGACTGTCCGCGGATCATGAAGACGCTGGTGCACAAGCTTGTTCAGAACCGCATCCGTCCCTACTACATGTATCAATGCGATCTTTCCGAGGGGCTCTCCCATTTCCGCACCCCGGTGGGGAAGGGGATCGAGATCATGGAGAGTCTCATCGGCCACACCAGCGGCTTCGCCGTGCCGACCTATGTCATCGATGCTCCTCACGGCGGCGGGAAGATCCCGGTGATGCCGAGCTATCTCATCTCCTGGTCGACCAACAAGGTGGTCCTGCGCAACTACGAGGGAGTGATCACGACCTACAAGGAGCCGGATGCCTACGAGCCGGTCTTCTGCGACCGCAACTGCAGCGACTGTCGGCTCCAGCTCGACCTGAGGGAGGGGGAGGAGTTCACCTCGGTGGGGATCTCGCGACTTCTGTGCGACGCGGACGAGGTCGACTCGCTCACCCCTGCGCAGAACGAGCGTTTCGAGCGGAGGTGCTCATGAGCGATCAGATCATCGAGATGGGAGGATCGCTTATCCACCACGGCCCCGCCAGTGATCGCGCTTATCTGCTGAAGCTCGGAGGCGAGGCGGCCGAGATCGCCTGTCGCCTCGAGGGTCTCGCCCGGCGCGAGGGCTACTCCAAGATCATCGCCAAGGTGCCCGAAGAAGCGCACCCGTGCTTTGCGCAGGCGGGTTTTCGGGCGGAGGGGAGCGTCCCGCGCTATTACCGCGGAGAGGTCGATCTTTTCTTCATGGCCAAATACCTGTCCCCCGATCGTCGGCAGGCGGGCGAACCGGAGAAGGTCGCGCAGGTCCTGGCAGCCGCCCGAAGTCGTGGCCCCGAGCCGGCGCCTGAGGATCTGCCCTGCCGTAGGGCGGCGCCCCAGGACGCCGAGGCGATGGCGGCGCTGTACCGCAGGGTCTTCGACAGTTACCCCTTCCCCATTCACGATCCGGACTATCTACGCCGGACGATGGAGGAGAACGTCGTCTATTTCGGGATCTGGAGAGGCGGCGCTCCGGTCGCCCTCGCGTCGGCGGAGATCGATCTCGGCGCGAAAAGCGCCGAGATGACCGATTTCGCCACGGACCCGCAGCATCGCGGAGGAGGCAAGGCGACGGCCCTTCTCGCAACGATGGAGAAGGAGATGAGGCGGCGTGCGATCCCGACCGTCTACACCATTGCGCGCGCGGTCTCCTTCGGAATGAACCTGACTTTCGCCAAGCGTGGCTACCTCTATGGAGGGACGCTGACCCGCAACACCCAGATCTCCGGCAGCCTGGAATGCATGAACATCTGGTACAAGCACCTCGATGAAGGAGCGGTTTGCGGCTGAGGCGGTGTTTGCTATAGTTTTTCAACGACTTGCACGCGATGTTGCGCCTGCCATTCAATGCCTCAGGAGAGGAGCGGCATGGACGAGAGAGGGAAGGGTAAAAAGAGGCTCATCGTCGTATCAAACCGCCTGCCGGTGGTGATCTCGAAGGATGGCGAGGAGTGGACGATCGAGCCCGGCAGCGGCGGCCTGGTCACGGCGCTGGCGCCGGTGATGAAGCGCAATCGCGGGCTGTGGATCGGCTGGCCAGGCTCCGGCGGCGAGGTCCCCTTCGATGCGCTTTTCGAGCGCTTCGGGCGGGAGCGCGGCTACGGTCTGCGCGGCGTCTCCATAACCGACGACGAGGTCGAGAAGTACTATCAGGGGTTCTCCAACGAAACGCTCTGGCCCCTTTTCCACGATCTGCTCGGACATTGCAGCTTCAACCGGGAAAACTGGCTCACCTACCGGCAGGTGAACCGGCACTTTGCCGAAGCAGTGGCCGCAGCGGCCACCTCCGAAGACCTGATCTGGATTCACGACTACCAGTTGATCCTCACCGGAGAGCACCTGAAAGAGATGGGCGTGCACCAGCCTCTCGCCTTCTTCCTGCACATCCCGTTTCCCTCCCTCGATCTCTTTCGGCGCCTGCCCTGGAAACAGGAAATCATCAGGGGGATGATGTCCTACGACCACATCGGGTTCCAGACCCTTCGGGATCGCCGCAATTTCGTCGGCTGCGTCACGGCGCTTCTTCCTGAGGTGGAGGTCATCAGCCGGCAGCGCCAGTTCACCATCCTGCGATACGGCGAGCGCACCGTCAGGGCCGGGCACTTTGCGATCAGCATCGATTACGCCGAATTCAATGAGGCGGCCCGCTCCCGGGAGGTCGCCGAGGCCGCCTGGTACCTGCACGAGAACCTCGAGGGGAAAAAACTCGTTCTCGGCATCGACCGTCTCGACTACACCAAGGGGATTCCCGAGAGATTTCTCGGCTTCGAGCGGGCGCTCGAAAAATATCCCGATCTGCGTCGTCGGATCAGCCTCCTGCAGGTCGTGGTGCCGAGCCGCACCCTCGTCCCCGAATACCAGATCCTCAAGGAGACCCTCGACCAGACGGCCGGTCGGATCAACGCCCGCTTCTCTGAGCCGGGATGGGTCCCGATCCTCTACGTATTCCGTTCCCTCGATCGCACCCAGCTCCTGGCCCATTACCGCACCAGTGAAATCGCCCTGATCACCCCCCTTCGGGACGGCATGAACCTGGTCGCCAAAGAATACTGCGCCAGCGCCGTCGATCTGAACAACGTCCTGATCCTGAGCGAGTTCGCAGGCGCCGCCGACCGCATGGGGAGCGACGCCCTCCTGGTCAACCCCTACGATGTCGAGGGGATGGCCGACGCCGTCTGGCGCGCCTTCAACATGCCGGCGCAGGAGCGCCGCGGACGCATGGAGAGGCTGCAGGCGGATCTGCGCCGCAACGACGTCCATCACTGGGTGCAGCGCTTTTTGGGGACGATGTTCGAGGAGGGTCTGCGTTAGCGTAAAATGAAATCTTGCCTTGCCATTTCACGAGTCTTCTGTTAATAAGAGAGAACAGTTTCCTGCAGGAGCGGCAATTGCGCCTTTTTTACGCCTTCGTTTTTGACTTTTCCTTCTGGTACGGCTTTTATTTTCGGCCGTCTGCCCGGGGTGAAGGTCTGTCGGCGTAACGACAGGAGGACGAACAGACCAGTACCGTGGGTGGACCGATCCGGCTCTCCCCACGGTTTTTCATTTTGTGATCGAATGAAAGGAGGCCGTCGGGATGTACCGGGCGGCCTTTTTCGATGGGATTTCACTAGCGATCACAGAGGAGAAACGCAGCGATGATCATCGTCATGAAGCAGGGAGCGAGTAAGGAAGAGCTTGGCGAAGTCAAAAAACGCATTCGTGAGCTGGGATACAAGCCCCACGTCATTCACGGAGAGACGCGCGACGTCGTCGGAGCCGTCGGGGACGAGCGCGGCAAGACCGTGCTTCATTCGCTCGAATCGATGCCCGGCGTCGAGAACGTCGTGCCGATCCTCAAGCCGTACAAACTGGCGAGCCGCGAGGTCAAGCCCGAGCCGAGCGTGGTGGAAATCACATCGGAGATCGCCATCGGGGGGGGAGAACTCCTCGTCATGGCGGGCCCCTGCTCGGTGGAGAGCGAGGAGCAGATCATAGAGACGGCCCGGGCGGTGAAGGCCGCCGGCGCCCGCATTCTGCGGGGGGGAGCGTTCAAGCCGCGCACAAGCCCCTACTCGTTCCAGGGGATGGAGGAAGAGGGGCTCAAGCTCCTCGCCCTGGCGCGCCAGGAAACGGGGCTCCCCATCATCACAGAGGTCGTCAATCCCCGCGACGTCGAGCTGGTGGCCCGCTATGCCGACATCATGCAGGTCGGGGCGCGCAACGTCCAGAACTTCGCCCTGCTGAAAATGCTCGGACAGCTCGAAAAGCCGGTTCTGCTCAAGAGGGGGATGGCGACCACCATCCAGGAGTTCCTCATGAGCGCCGAGTACATCCTGTCCGAGGGGAACCGGCGGGTGATCCTGTGCGAGCGCGGGATCCGCACCTTCGAGACCGCCACCCGAAACACCCTCGACATTTCGGCCGTTCCGGTCCTCAAGGAGCAGACGCACCTTCCGGTCGTCATCGATCCGTCCCATGCCACCGGGCACGCCAGCCTCGTCCCCTCCATGTGCTACGCGGCCGTCGCCGCCGGGGCCGACGGTCTCATCGTGGAGGTCCACCCCTGCCCCGAGAAGGCCTCCAGCGACGGTCCGCAGTCGCTGCGCCCGGCGGATTTCGCCGCCGTCATGCAGAAGGTGCGCCTTTTCGCCGAAGTGGCGGGGAAGAGGCTGTAATGAAAAGACAGGTATCAGGCTTCAGGATTCAGGTTGCAGGCAAGGCTTCAGGGCCGGATCATTACCTGATACCTGATACCTGATACCTGATACCTGATACCTGATACCTGATACCTGATA
>JARFUG010000124.1:1243-5723 GCA_029289095.1 Desulfuromonadales bacterium | reverse complement strand
ATTGCTCCCCCTCCTTGATTAGGAGGGGGCTGGGGGGTGGTAGACCAAGGGCTGGGGGGTGGTAGACCTGACGGCCGCGCAGCGGCTGACCAATGACGCCGCGAAAGCGGCTTACATTTTAACTTGCATCCTCTCCCCGCTACCTGTTATAAAAAACAACGACGGTACAGCCCTTTATGGAACTTTTGTTTCCCTGATCCCATACCGGAGTTCACAATGGTCCAGAATTTCTTCCTCATCTACATTTCGATCTTCTGTTTCGGCGTCAGCGCCGGACTCGTCCTGAGCAACATGATCCAGAACCGCAGTCTCCACAAATCCCGCAAGAGAAGCATCTGGAAGGTCTGATCCGCCAACCTGTTTCTTCAGCCCCGAATTCACACGAATCGAAACGAATATAGCCAATGACGGCCGCATAGCGGCCTGACACCGCGAAGCGATTGACGCCGCGCAGCGGCTGACTGCCTTTGATCGACCCCGCGAAAAGACTGACCAATGACGGCCGCATAGCGGCCTGACACCGCGCAGCGGTTGACGCCGCGGAAGCGGCTGACCACGATTCCTTCCCACCATTTTCATACTCTCCCCAAACAACCGTATCCCCCTGAAAAACAATTAAAATCTTTTTGTTTGAATCTTTGGTTAATGCTGTGATAGAAACCATTTTCCTTTATTGCTGTTCCCCGGGGGGACAATGAAAATCCGGCACGCGACATTATTTGTCATCACATGTCTTCTTCTGGCGTTCCCTTCCTTTGCGAGCGCCGCGCCCGTCTCTGCGAGCATCCCCCTCGACAGTTGGATCTACCCCGCCCTCGACAAGCTCACAGGCCTCGGCCTGATCGAATCGTCCCTGCAGGGGAGCCGTCCCTACACCCGTCTCGAAGCCGCCCGTCAGACCCGCGAGGCCCGCGACAGGGCGTCCGCCCTCATGCCGCCCCCCGTCGCCTATGAGATCCTTCGGCGACTGGAGCGCGAGCTGCGCGCATCCATCGCCGAAATCGACGGATTTCCCCCCGGCAGCTACATTCTGCCCCTTCGCGAAGTGCGCATCGACGGCATCTATCAGGAGGGGCCCCCGTCCAGACCGTCTCCCCGCGCCGCCAACAATGCCGTTCAGCACGCACTGAATACCAACAACTTCGGCATCGACTACGGCGACGGATTCAACCTCCAGGCGATCGCCGAGACCGAAGCGCGCCTGGGAAATTTCTTTCTCGTCAACTGGCGCCCTCTTTTCCTGCTTGACGAGGACGACTCCGACTTCACCACCCTGCACGGCAGCGCAACGCTGGGGCTCGGCCCCTTCAGCATCATCGCCGGGCGCGAGAGCCTCTGGTGGGGACCGGGCCGCAACGGCGCCCTCATCCTGAGCAACAACGCCAAGCCCTTCGATATGGTGCGCGTCGCCAACGCCTCGCCCTTGCTCCTTCCGTGGATCTTCCGGCACCTCGGCCCCTTCCGCGTCGACATGTTCCTCACCGAACTCGAGGCCGACCGCCACATCCCCGAGCCGTACCTCTTCGGCATGCGCATCAACCTCAAGCCGCGCCCCTGGCTCGAACTCGGCGCCTCCCGGGTGATGATGTACGGCGGGCAGGGGCAGCCCGGCGTCGGATTCGGAAAATTCTTCGAGCTCTTCTTCGGCAGGGGGACCAACGTCTACGACGAGCCCAACGTCGTCAACCAGATCGCCGCCTTCGACGCCCGCGTGAAGATCCCCGCTCTCTGGGGCGTCGAGCTCTACGGCGAACTCGGAGGAGAGGACGAGGCCGGCGCCTGGATCGCCAAGAAGGCGCTCCTGGCCGGCGTCTACCTGCCGCGCATCGAGCCGAGCGGCCGCCTGGGGCTTCGCCTCGAATACACCGACTTCGACTTCGGCGGAAGCGGCCCCGTCTGGTACCGGCACGGCACCTACCGCTCCGGCTACACCTACGAGGGGAACATCATCGGCCACCACATGGGGGGCGACGCCCGCAGCTATTACGGCGCTCTCGAATGCTTTCTCCCCGGCGGCGGCCTGATCTCAGGCGGCGTCGACATTCAGCGCCGCGGCCTCTCGCACCACACCGTCGAGCGCCACGTCCAACCCTTCCTCGCCGTCGACCACCCGGTCGCGGAAGCCTGGCGCCTCTCGGCCCGCTACGCCCTAGACCGCGTAACCAATGCGGGGTATGTCGCCGGGGAGGAGAGAACGGACCACTTCGTGCAGGTGGGGGTGAGAAGGAACTGGTAAGGGCCTTACCACCCCCGACCCCTCCTAAAATAGGAGGGGAGAAAATCAGCTCCCCCTCCTTGATTAGGAGGGGGCTGGGGGGTGGTAGACACCCTGGTCCGATTTTAATCCGCGATGCGAAGCATCAGATTTGATCCGCGTACAATTAAAGGTTTTGAGTAATTGAGATTTTTCAACCAAGGCAATTGAAATGAATCACCTTCGCTTTTTGCTCATCCCGCTCCTGCTCCTCGTCACCGCCTGCACCACCTACCGGGATCTCCCCTCGGGGACGGTCCTTGAGGTGATCGGGTCTCCCGTCGTCGAGACCGAAGTCGTCGAGATCGAACCGATGCCGGTCGTCGCTCCGCCGTCGCCCGTCTACCAGGTCGGCCCGGGGGACGTCCTCTACGTCAACGTCAACGGTCGCCCCGAACTCGGCAGTCCGGTCATCACCGGGGCCGGAAGGATCGTCGGCAGTCGTGTCGACGGGGCGGGCTATCTTCATCTGCCGCTGGTCGGCTCCGTGGAAGTCGCAGGGCTGACCCTCGGCGAGATCCAGGCCCGTCTCCAGGAGCGCTACCGCCCCTATCTCAACACCCCCTGGGTCGTCGTCGAGGTCGCCGAATTTCGCAGCAAGCCCGTCTACCTCCTCGGGCAGTTCAAGAACCCCGGCGCCTTTTATCTCGACCGTCCGATGACACTGCTCCAGGGGCTCTCCCTCGGCAGCGGTCTCACCGACGCCGCCAACCTGCGCAGCGCCCGTCTTCTGCGCGAGGGGCGGACCGTCCCCGTCGACATCCGCGAGATCATCGAAGAGGGGAACGAGCGGCAGAACGTCTGGCTCCAGGCCGGCGACACCATCTTCGTCCCCGACGACCGCAACCAGAACGTCTTCGTCTTCGGCGCCGTCGCCAAACCGGGCCCCGTCCCGATGCCCAACGGTCGCCTCACTCTGCCGCAGGCCCTTGCAGCGGCGGGCCTCGGAGAGGTGCGCGGCAATATCGAATTCGTGCGCATCATCCGCTCCATCTCGGCGACCCGCGGCGAGCTCATCGTCGTCGACGCCAACCTGACGATGCGGGGGGAGGCGCTCCCCTATCCGCTGGCCGAAGGGGACATCGTCTACGTTCCGCGCAGCGCCGTCGGCAACTGGAACCAGGCCATCGCCGAAATGCTCCCGTCCCTCCAGGCGGTCAGCGCGATCCTGCAGCCCTTCGTGCAGATCAAGTTCCTGACGAGGGACTAGGAGTCGGCGCCCGAAATTATAGCCGCGAATGATCCCTCCCCCTCCTTGATTAGGAGGGGGCCGGGGGGTGGTAGAGACGCGAACCCTTACCACCCCCGACCCCTCCTAAAATAGGAGGGGAGAAGATCTGAGCCCGTAAACCTGATCTGGAATACCATGGAAAGAAACGATACCCCGCAGTACCATCCGCACCACGCTCCGGAAGACGAGATCCACCTCTCCGACTACCTGAGCGTTCTGTACCGTCGCCGCCGCATCGTCGCAATCGCTTTTCTCATCGTCGTCCTGGGCGTCGGGCTCTATACCTTCCTCACCCCGCCCGTCTATGAGGCGACGTCGACTCTGCAGGTGCGCAGCGAAAAGGTGCGGGGCGCCGGAAATCTCCTGGGCGACCTGGGGCTCTCCCGCGACAATCCGATCGAGACCGAGATCGAGATCGTCAAGTCGCGCACCAACGTCGAGGACGCCGTCCGGCAGCTTCGCTTCAACTGGGTCGTCGACCGCAGAAGCTCCGGGCTCTCCTTCCGCCTCGTCGACTTCGCCTCCGCCTCGGACAAACCCGAGTACCGCATCGAGCTGACCGGCGCCGAGACCTACCTGGTGCGCAATGCCGACGGCACAACGATCGCCGAGGGGCGAAGCGGCGTGCTCACACGCGCCGACGGGTTCACCCTTCTTCTCGACGATCTGCGCGGCAAGGCGGGCGACCGCTTCCAGCTCACCCTCGCCCCCTTCAACCGCACGGTGCAGGAACTGCGCAATGCTATCCGCGTCTCCGAGGTCGGGCGCGGCACGAGCATCATCCGCGTCTCGTACCAGCACACCGATCCCGAGGTCGCCCGCGATGTCGTCAACGCCCTCTCCCAGGCGTACCTCGAGCGCAGCATCGTCCTCAAGACGCAGGAGGCGAGCCGCTCCGTCGAGTTCATCGCCGATCAGCTCGTCAAGGTGCGCGAATCGCTCTACCAGTCCGAGAGCGCTCTCGAAACCTACAAGTCGACCTCCGGCGTGGTGCG
>JARFUG010000124.1:0-1143 GCA_029289095.1 Desulfuromonadales bacterium | reverse complement strand
CTGACGCGGAACCTGGCGCGTTACGAAACCGAGCTCAAGAAGCTCCCCGCCGCCGAACTCGAACTTGCGCGTCTCACCCGCATGGCGGCCGTCAACGCCGACATCTATACGTTCCTGCTGCAGAAGCACGAAGAGGCCCGCATCGCCATGGCCTCCACCATCAGCAACGTCAACGTCATCGACCCGGCCATCGCTCCCGACCTGCCGGTGAAGCCGCAGAAGAAAAAGAATCTCCTCCTCGGCCTCGTCATCGGCGGCATGGTCGGCGTGGGGCTCGCCTTCTTCCGCGAATATCTCGACGACTCCATCAGCGACGTCGACGCCGCCAAGCGCCTCCTCGGGCTGCCGGTCCTCAGCGTCATCCCCTTCATCGGCCGCAAAAACGCCGAAGGGGCGTCTGCCGCCGCCGACAGGGAACGGATCCTGATCACCCATCTCCAGCCCAACTCCCCGGCCGCCGAGGCTTTCCGCTCCCTGCGCACCAGCCTGCATTTCAGCGGCGCCGGCAAGCGCAACCAGGTGATCCTCATCACCAGCACCTTCCCGGGGGAAGGGAAGACGACGACCTCCGGCAACCTCGCCTACACCATGGCCCAGACGGGGCACCGGGTCCTCATCATCGGCTGCGACCTGCGCCGCCCGACCCTCCACCAGCTCTTCGATTCGAGCAAGACACCCGGGCTGACCGAGATCCTCATCGGCGACGCGCCTCTGACAGAGACAATTCGCAAAACCGACCGGGACAACTTCGACTATATCCCCGGCGGGACGATCCCCCCCAACCCGGCCGAGCTCCTCGGCTCGGAGAAGATGGCCGAGGTCATCGAGACGCTGCGCGGCGAGTACGACTTCATCCTGCTCGACGCACCGCCGGTCCTTGCCGTCACCGACGCCGTCGTGCTCACCCGCCTCGCCGACCTCAGCGTCATCGTCCTGCACGCCGGCGGCGTCGGCGCCAAAGCGGCCCAGCGGATGCTCGAGACGCTGCGCACCACCCGAACCACCATCGCCGGCCTCATCCTCAACGACCGCACAGCCAAAGCGGCGGAGTACTACGGCGGGTACAACCGGTACGGGTACAGTTACGGATATGCTGAAGATCTCGAGGGCGAGCGGAAGAAGGCTTGGTGGAGGTTCTGGTAA
>JARFUG010000123.1 GCA_029289095.1 Desulfuromonadales bacterium | reverse complement strand
CCGCGCAGCGGCCTGACACCGCGCAGCGGTTGACGCCGCGAAGCGGCTGAGGACAATGGACAATCGAAAAGCACTGATCGAACAACTCACCGGGGTCGACTCCTCCAAGCTCAACTACTATGTCGAGCTCAAGAAGCGCAACGAGGAGGTTCTCAAGCAGAACAGTCGTCTGGAAGTTCTGCATCAATTGGCCCGGGACATCAACATCGAGATGTCGATCGAGGACATCATCGAGCGGGCTTTTGCCAAGCTCCCGCAGACGCTCCCCTGCGACTTTCTCGGCCTCGTGACCCTTCATGGCGAAGAACTCAAGCTCAAGGCGGTGATGCCCAAGGACTTCTGCAGGATCGAGAATTTTCCCGCCCACTCTCCCTCTTTGAACGTCGTGCGCAACAGGAGGGCGGGGATTTTCAATCTGCACCCCGAGGAACTCAGCCATGTCCAGATCGCACCTCAATATCCCGGCCCGTTACGGGCGCTCGCCGTTGCGCCGATGTTTCAGCGCGACGAGGTCATCGGGGTCCTTATCGTCGCGAGCGTCACCGAATCGGCCTACAGCGAAACCGATCTGAGCTTTGTCCAGCATCTGGCCGACCAGCTCTCCATCAGCATCCGCAATGCCAGTCTCTACAAGCAGGTCTCCCAGGCCAAGAAGGAGTGGGAGGAGACATTCAAGGCGGTCACCGATCCGATCTTTCTCGTCGACACCGATTTCAACCTCCTTCTGCACAACGATCGTCTCCCTCCCGAGTTGAGTTGCTTCTGGGACAAGGCCTCCTCCGACAAATGCTTCGACCGCCTCAAGGGACGCAAGACCCCGTGCCGCACCTGCCCGCTCGATGAGATCCGGCGCACGGGCAAGGAGGTCTTCAACCGCCTGCAGACCGACTCGGGCAAGATCTTCGATCTGTCCTCATATCCGGTCTTCAACGAGGAGGGAGATCTGGCGGCCGTCACGCACATCGTCAAGGACGTCACCGAAAAAATCAAAATGGAGGCTCAACTCGTCCACTCGGCCAAGCTCGCCGCCCTGGGAGAGATGGCCGCAGGCGTCGCCCATGAGCTCAACAGCCCGATGACGGTCATCATCGGCACGGCACAGATGCTGCTGCGCGCCCATGCGGACAACGCCGAAGACGCCGAACAACTCGAGGATATCGTCAACTGCGGCCTTCGCTGCAAACGCATCATACAGAATCTGCTCACCTTTTCGCGCCAGGACCGCGCTCCCGTCGCCGACCTCGACCTCAACGCCGAGGTGGAGGGGGTCCTCAGCCTCATCCGATACCAGATCGACCGCAGCCAGATCCGCATCGTCAAGGATCTGGCTGCGGACCTTCCCCGCATCACCGGCAACGCCCATCAACTCCAGCAGGTCCTCACAAATTTTCTCGTCAACGCACGCGACGCTTTGGCGGAGTCGAACCGGGAAGACAAGGTCATCGAGATCTCGTCGCGAGAAAAAGAAGAGGGAGCAAAGCGCACCGTGCGCATCAGCGTGCGCGACAACGGCATCGGCATACAGGCGGAGAACCTGCCGAAGATCTTCACTCCCTTCTATTCCAGCAAGGAGGCGACCCGGGGGACGGGGCTCGGACTCTCGGTGAGTCTGGGAATCGCTCAGTCCCACAACGGCGCCATCGAAGTGGAGAGCCGGGCGGGCCAGGGGACGACTTTCACCCTGGTGCTGCCGGTCGAATAAAGATAGCGTCGCAAAAATTCACCAACTGCTGCGTTGCTGCCATTGCTCTCGCTGCTTCGACGTACATAAGTACGCCTCATTGCTCGACAATGGCGCGCCTTGCATTTGGCGCTTTTTGCTTAGCCATCCTCTATTTTGCTTCCTTGCGAAAGCATCAATAAAGAAAAGGGAACCGCTCGACATGACGACTCAGAGTGCTGAAATCTCCATCCGAACCCGGGTCCTTGTCATCGATGACGAACAGGACGTCTGCACCTTTCTGCGCCGCCTCCTCACCCGCAAGGGCTGCACCGTCGTCACGGCGGGAAACCTGGCCGAAGCAACTTCTGCCATCGACACTGGCGCCTTTCAGGTCGCCATGGTCGATCTCAAGCTCACCGATACCGACGGGCTCACCCTTTTGCGCCTCATCAAGGAACGGCAACCCGCCTGTGAAGTGATCATCATGACGGGATTCAGCACGGTCAAGACGGCCGTGACGGCGATCCAGATGGGGGCCTACGAGTACCTGGAGAAGCCTTTCGACGACATCGCGCTGGTGGAGGATCTCATCCTGCGGGCATCTCACCACGGCGCCCTTCAGGGAGGAGGGGGCACGCAGGAGTGGAGCGAAATCGCCCGCGCCGTCGGCTTCCGGGTGGGAAGCTCTGCGGCGATGAGGCGCATGGTCTCTCTCGCCTACAAGATCGCCGCCAAAAACATCAACGTCCTCATCCAGGGGAAGACCGGCTCGGGGAAGGAAGTCCTGGCCCGTTTCATTCATGCCGCCTCCAATCGCGCCGATCAGCCCTTCATACCGGTGAACTGCGGCGCACTGCCGGAGACCCTGCTCGAGAGCGAACTCTTCGGACATGAAAAGGGCGCCTTTACCGGGGCGGGGGCGACGCGCAGGGGGATTTTCGAACTCGCCAACCGGGGCACCCTCTTTCTCGACGAGATCGGCGAGGCGAGCCCGAGCATCCAGGTCAAACTCCTGCGGGTTCTTGAAACCGGCGAATTCATGCGGGTCGGCGGCGAGCGTCCGATCCGCAGCGACGTACGGGTGATCTCCGCCACCAACGTCGATCTGGAGGAGGCGATCCGCGAAAAAATCTTTCGCGAAGACCTCTTCTTCCGGCTCAACGTCGTGCGCCTCGAAGTCCCTCCCCTCGCCGCCCGCAGCGAAGACATCCCGCTCCTGGCCGAGCACTTCGTCCATCAGCAGAACCCCTCTCTCAGCCTCTCTCCGGCGACGCTGCGCCTTCTGGGCGACCATTCCTGGCCTGGGAACATCCGCGAACTCGCCAACACCCTGCGGCGGGCGGCCGTGCTGTGCGAGGGACGAGAAATCCTCCCCCGCCATCTCGGCAGCCTCTCCGGCGGCATGCGCCCCTCCGCCCCTCCGGGAGGGGATCCGGCCGCTTGCGCCGAGGCCTTCTGGGCTCACTTCGGACAGGAAGAAACCCTCGAAAAACTCAGCGTCGGCGAACTCACCCGGATGATCCACTCCCTGCACGGCCTCGAGAGCCGCCTCAAAAGCGCCCTGCACCGCAAGGGGGGAAGACAGCCCGCAGCGCAGGGGCTTCGCGAATCCGAATCGGAGATCATCCGCACCGCCCTGGAGCAGCACCGCTGGAACATCACCGAGACGGCGCGCGCCCTCGGCATCGCCCGCAACACGCTGCACCGCAAGATTCACCGCTATGGACTTCGCGGCGGATGAGCGGACGCGCCCCAGAATCTTCATGACGCCAACCCCTCCGCCGATTTCTGAGAAAGGCCTCCACCCCCCTTTGCACACGACCGCCCTGTGTGCACCCGCCCTTTTGAGTAGTTCGAGATTCACCCCGGCGGTGACGTTGTCGCGCCTGCTTCCTACCTGACCGAGGCCCCCGTCCGTGCCGGATTAACCTAATTAAAACCTTTAAAATTCCAGCACTTGACAGGTATCCCTCGAGGTCTAGACTGGGGATAGCGCTCTGAGCATATCTCGTGCAGAGGGGACGATATGGACGACAAGGATGCAAGGGACGAATTGAAAATCCCGCTTTCCAAGGAAGATGTTCAGGTCCACAAGCGAAGGGTTGAGACCGGCGTTAGGCGGATTCGCAAGGTGATTCAGGAGCGGGAAGAGGTCGTCGATGAACCTCTTTTGCAGCAGAAGGTGAACATCGAGCGGATTCCCGTCAACAGATTCGTCGAAGAACCGCCCCCCGTCAGGCAGCACGATAAGACGACCATCATCCCTGTCCTGGAGGAGATCATGGTCGTGGAAAAGCGCCTCCTTTTGAAAGAGGAGTTGCACATCACCAGGGAAATGGAGAAGGTGCGAAAACCGCAGAAGGTCACGCTGCGCAGCGAAGAAGTCAAAACAGAGACCATCGAAAAGGAGAGCCCGGAGCGCAGTCACTAATGGCTGCAGGGTCGCTGAACCCGGCCCCGCTTTAAAAGGAGATCAGCGATGGCAATGACGAAAACGGTAGTCGGCCTCCTCGATTCACGTCATGAGGCCCAGAACGTCATAGATGATCTGGTAAGAAACGGATTCAATCGCGACGACATCGGCATGCTTACCCGAGGGGAAAAAGAGGAGTTCGCGACTCCTGAGGAGAAAAAAGAAAGCCAAAGCGACAAGCAGGTTGAAGGGGTGACCAAAGGGGTGGGCGCCGGCGCAGCGCTCGGGGGGATCGGCGGACTCGTAATTGGCCTGGCGGGGCTCGCCATCCCGGGCATCGGGCCGGTGGTCGCCGCGGGTCCCATCGCGACAGCTCTTGCCGGGGCCGGAATCGGTGCTGTCGCTGGGGGAGTGATCGGCGCGCTGACAAACCTCGGAGTCCCTGAAGAGGAGGCCCATTATTATGCCGAAGGGGTGAAGCGCGGCGGGGTTCTCGTCACTGTTGCGACCGATGAAGCCGGCGCCGAAAAGGCGGCCGATATCATGCGCCGCCATGGCGCCGTCGACATCGACCAGCGGGCCGAAGAGTGGAGGAGCGGCGGATGGAGCCGGTTCGAGGAGAAACCGCTGACACAAAGGGAGAGCACCTCAGGTGAGGGAATCATTCCCGTCACGGAAGAAGAGGTGAAGATCGGAAAACGTCAGACGGAAGCGGGTCAGACGCGCGTTCGCAAGGAAGCGACCGAAGTGCCCGTCGAGGAGGATGTCGCTCTTCGGGAGCAGCGAGCAAAAGTCGAACGACGATCTGCCGATCGCCCGCTCTCGGCGGCAGAAGAGGAAGAGGCTTTCAGGGAAGAGTCCTTCGATATTCCAGAGATGAAGGAAGAGCCGGTCGTCTCCAAAGAGGCCCGCGTGAAGGAAGAAGTCGTCCTTGGACGCGAGGAGCGGCAGAGACGAGAAACGATCCGCGAACAGGCACGCCGAACCGATGTGGAAGTAGAGCACGAAGGGCTTGGTGGTGAAGAAAGACGGCTCGATGAAGATTTCCGGACTCACTTCCAGTCTTACGGAGGCGCCGGAGAGACGGAGAATTTCCAGAATTTCCGTGATGCGTACGCCTATGGCTCCGACAAATCCAGAGACCTCGGTTACCAGCAGATAGACTGGGAAAATATCGAGGAAGAACTCCGGAGAGAATGGGAACTCCAGCACCCCGGAACCTGGGACAGGTATAAAGATGCGATCCACTACGGGTGGGAGAAGGAAGCCAGGCACCACTGAGTTCGCCGACGCCGGATAAAAAAATTTCTCCGGCCGCACATCAGGGAATAACCGGCATGAAGAAAAATCAGTCTAAAACATTCGGCGTTTACGACCGGCCGAAGAAACCAGACAAAAAACCGGTCATCATCGCCGTTGTCATAGTGCTGAGCGTCATTTTGGCCATTTTCCTGGTCCGCTCCGTCTACGCCGCTACGGAGCCGGCCACCCTTGAATATTCACGCCACTTTCTCCTCCAGAGCCCAGCATTATCGCTGGATGAGCTCCAGATCCGCATTGACATTCGTGGCGCTTTGCGGTAGATACATGGATCCTCAGAGCAAAGCGCCACCCTAGCTCAGTTGGTAGAGCAACTGATTCGTAATCAGTAGGTCGAGGGTTCGAGTCCCTTGGGTGGCTCCA
>JARFUG010000122.1:4779-5934 GCA_029289095.1 Desulfuromonadales bacterium | reverse complement strand
TTGCGCGCGAGCATGGGGTAGTCGACGATCCCCATGCGGGCCAGAAAGAAGATGACGATCGGCAGCTCGAAGACGAGGCCGAAGGCGAACAGGAGTTTCGTCGAGAGGGAGAGATAGGCTCCCATCGAGAGCATGGCGGCGATTTCGCCGGTGGAAGTGCCGAAGCTGATGAGAAAGGTGAAGATGAACGGAAAGACGAAAAAGAAGCCGAAATAGGTCCCTGCCGCGAAGCACAGGGTGCTGGCGATCACGAAGGGGATGGCGAACTTCTTCTCGTGCTTGTAGAGCCCAGGAGCGACGAAAGCCCAGAGCTGCCAGAGAATGACGGGAAAGGACAGAAGCAGCCCGGCGAGGGCGGCAACCTTGAGGTAGGTGAAGAAAGGCTCGGTGGCGTTGATGAAGACGAGGGAGCTCCCCTCGGGGAGCGCTGCGCGCACCGGGTCGGCGATGAACTGAAAGAGGCGCTCCGAGAAGGCGTAGCAGGCAAGAAAGCCGACGAGCCACGCCCCGGCCGCGATCATGAGGCGCTTGCGCAGCTCTTCCAGATGGGAGGTGAAGGGGGCCTGATCATCCGCCATGGGGGGCGTCCTCCCGGTTGGCGGCCGACGGATCGGCGCCGTTCGGTTCAGGCGCGCTCGGGCTTTCGGGGCTTTCCCCTTTCGTCTCCCTGCGCGTCGGCTCCTCGGTCCCGGGAGCGCGGATCTTTCCTTCACGCAGCAGGCGCTCGCGGGTCTGGTTGCGCGACTCCTCGTCGAAGCTCGATTTGAGCTCGTCGGAAGCGCGGCGGAACTCGGCCATGGCTCGGCCGAGGGATTTGGCGATATCGGGAAGCTTTTTGGGGCCGATGACGATGAGAGCGATGGCCAGGATGAGCAAAAGCTCAGGCATGCCGATACCGAACATGGATCAAACCTCGCGTGAGGGGTAAAAGGAAAGGGCCGAAACGCGAGGATAGCGCTAAGGGTAAGCGGATGTCAAGTGTCGGAAAAGTATAAGAGTTTGACATACATAGCTTTTTGATTTAGTATTCGCCACACAGAGACGATTTCGGGAAGGGTCCGCAATGAATCAGCAGGAAATCAGAGAGGAAATTCGCCGCCTGGCCAAGGAGCGCAACGCGCTCATCCTGGCTCACAACTACCAGAGGGACGAAAT
>JARFUG010000122.1:0-4679 GCA_029289095.1 Desulfuromonadales bacterium | reverse complement strand
TCGAGCGCGGCGGTCAAGGCCGAGAGCGACATCTGCTGCACCAGCGCCAACGCCGTCAAGGTCGTCAACTCTGTCGAGAGCCCGGAAGTCATCCTCGTTCCGGACCGCAATCTCGGCTACTACATCGCCTCGCACACCGACAAGGTCTGCCATTTCTGGGAAGGGTACTGCCCGACGCACGAGCGCCTCGAGGAGGCCGTCGTGCGCCGCGCCATCGACGAGAACCCCGACGCCCTCTTCATGGCCCACCCCGAATGCCCGCCGCCGATCCTCGCGCTGGCTCATCACATCACCTCCACCAGCGGGATGTACGAATTCGCCCGCACCAGCGCCGCCCGGCGCTTCATCGTCGGGACCGAGGCGGGGATTCTGTACCGTTTGCGCAAGGAGAATCCGCAGAAGGAATTCATCCTCCCCTCTTCCCGGCTCATCTGTCCGAACATGAAACTGACGTCGCTCGAGGATCTGCTGAAGAGCCTTCAGACGATGAGCCCTGAAATCACCGTACCTGAGACGGTGCGCGACAAGGCCCGCACCGCCCTGGAGCGGATGCTGGCCATTCCGCGCGACTGATTTTGCGGGGGCGCCCCCGCGCTCCTTCGCCCTTCATGGAACACGACCTCACGCACGACATCGCCCACGCCACCGTCCGCTCCTTCGTGCAGGGAGCAGGAGGGGAAATCCGGGCCGAGACCTTCGGGCTTCTCGGCTCCAGCGGCGCCTACCTTCTCTCCGCCCTTCTCGCCGCCGGCGACGAAACGCTCCTCATTGTGGCCGGCGACGCCCGACAGGCGCAGCAGTTCGCCTCGGACCTTGATTTTTATCACGGAAGGCCCGGGGAGGTCTTTTTCTTCCCGCACTGGGAGATCCGACCCTACGACCCGCTCACCCCCCATCCGGAGGTGGAGGCTGCGCGCCTGGCGGCCCTTGCAGCCCTGCACGACGGGCGAGCCCGGGCGGTGGTGTGCACCGTGCGCTCCCTCATGCAGAGGGTCATCCCCCGCGCGGTTCTCGGGGGGCTTTGCGAGCGCCTGGAGTGTGAGGAGGAGTATCCCCGCGCCTCTTTGCTCGACCGGCTTCTCGCCCTGGGATACCAGGCCGTGCCGATGGTGGAGGACCGGGGAACATTTTCGCTGCGCGGCGACATCCTGGACATCTATCCCCCCACCCGCTCCCTTCCGGTGCGCATCGAGTTTTTCGGCGACTGGATCGAGCGCATGCGCCCCTTCGACCCCGCAAGCCAGCGCTCCCTCGATGAGGAGCTCGCTGACCTGGTCGTTCTGCCGGCGCGGGAGATGATTCTTGCCGGAGAACACCTCGAGACCTTCGGACGCCGGCTCAAGGAGCGCGCCGACGCCCTGGAGATCGGGCGCTCGGTGCGCGAAGCGGTGATGGAAGAGGTTCGCGAGGGCCTGCTGGCGCCGGGGCGCGCCTTTCTCCTTCCGCTCAACTACGACCGGATGGATACCGTCTTCGACTACGCGCCGCGCGCCCGGCGTGTCGTTCTCGATCCGGCGCAGACGCTGCAGGAGGCCGACGCCTTCCGGGAAGAGGTTCTCGACGGAGAGAGGCGAGCCGCCTCCAGGGGAGAACCCTTTGCCGCCGCCGCCGACCTGTACCTCGAGCCCTCCGAAATGGAGCGACTCCTTCAAATGGCGCGGCGCCTCGATTTTTCCTCCCTGGAAGTCTTCCACCTGGAGCAGGAGTATCCGCGCTTTCGCTTCGAGGTGCATGGGAACGAGGATGTCCGCTCGGCGCTGCGCCGCGAGGAAGGGGGGATGGCGACGCTTGCCGAACGTCTGCGGCAGTGGCAGAGGGACGGATGGCGCACCCTTCTGGTCTGCCATCAGAGGGGGCAGGCCGAGCGTCTCCTCGACCTGCTCGATCCTCACGGGTTTGCGCCCGACTTTCGCCCCGACGGGGGGGCTGCCGGGCTCAAGGCCGGCGAGGTGCGCCTCGTTCTGGGAGACCTCGCTTCGGGTTTTCGCCTCCCCGAAGAGAAGTTCGCCGTCATCGCCGAAGAGGAGATCTTCGGGCGCAGGGTGCGTCGCCGCGGCGACTCCAAGGCGCGCGCCAAGGCGATCCTCTCATCGCTGGCCGCCCTGAAGGAGGGGGATTACGTCGTTCACGCCGACTACGGCATCGCCCGCTACCGAGGGCTCTTTCACCTGAAGGCCGGAGTCTCCGAAGGAGATTTCCTCCATCTCGAATACGCCGGGGAGGACAAGCTCTACCTGCCGGTGGAGCGCATCGAGAAGATCCAGAAATACGTCGGGGGCGAAGGGCATGCCCCGCGCCTCGACAAGATGGGGAGCGGCGCCTGGGAGAAGGCCAAGGTCCGGGCGCGCGCGGCCGTGGAGGAGCTTGCCCGCGACCTGCTCAAGATCTACGCGCGGCGCGAGATGGTCCAGGGGTTCCGCTACTCCCCTCCCGATCGGATGTTCAAGCAGTTCGAGGCCTCCTTCCCCTGGGAGGAGACCCTCGACCAGCTCAGCGCCATCAGCGACGTCCTGAACGACATGCAGTCCGATCGCCCCATGGACCGGCTCATCTGCGGCGACGTCGGCTACGGCAAGACCGAAGTGGCGATCCGCGCCGCCTTCAAGGCGGTTCTCGACAGCCGCCAGGTGGCGGTCCTCGTCCCGACCACCGTCCTGGCGCGCCAGCACTGGGAGACGTTCCGCGCCCGCTTCGAGGGGTATCCGGTGGAGGTGGAGATGGTCTCGCGTTTTCGCACCGCCGCCGAGCAGAAGCAGATCCTGGAGCGAGCCGCCGCCGGCAAGGTCGACATTCTCATCGGCACCCACCGCCTGCTGCAGCGCGACGTGCGCTTCAAGAACCTCGGGCTCGTCATCGTCGACGAGGAGCAGCGCTTCGGCGTGGCCCACAAGGAAAAGCTCAAGAAATTGCGGGCGGAGGTCGACATGCTCACCCTCACCGCTACGCCGATCCCGCGCACCCTCCACATGAGCATGACGGGGCTGCGCAGCCTCTCGGTCATCGACACCCCTCCGGTCGACCGCATGGCGATCCGCACCTTCGTCACCCGCTTCGACGACGACCTCATCCGCGAGGCGATCCTGCGCGAGCTTCGCCGCGGCGGCCAGGTTTTCTTCGTGCACAACCGGGTGCAGAACATCGGCGCCATGGCCGAGTTCCTGCAAAGCCTCGTCCCGGAGGCGAAGGTCGCCGTCGGACACGGGCAGATGGGGGAGAAGGAGCTCGAAGACGTCATGGTCGGCTTCATCGAGGGAAAGACGAACGTCTTCGTCTGCTCCACCATCATCGAGAACGGCCTCGACATCCCGCGCGCCAACACCATCATCATCAACCGAGCAGACTGCTTCGGTCTCTCCCAGCTTTATCAACTGCGCGGCCGCGTCGGGCGCTCGGACCGCCGGGCCTACGCCTACCTGCTCATCCCCGGGGAGGGGACCCTCACCCGGGAGGCGCGCGAGCGTCTGCGGGTCCTTCAGGAGCTGACCGAGCTCGGGGCGGGGTTCCGCGTGGCGAGTCACGACCTGGAGCTTCGCGGCGCAGGAGATCTCCTCGGCGGCAAGCAGTCGGGGCAGATCGCCGCCATCGGCTTTGAAATGTACACCGAACTGCTGGAAGAGACGATTCACGAACTGCAGGGGATGGCCGCCCAGGAGAAGATCGATCCCGAAATCCGTTTGGGACTGTCGGCCTTTCTTCCGGAGAAGTACGTCGGGGATCCGAACCAGCGTCTCGTTCTCTACAAGAAGATGGCGGCCGCCGAGGACGAGGAGGAGCTCTACCTGGTGGCGGACGAGCTTCGTGACCGCTATGGGGAGATCCCCGAACCGGCCGCCGTGCTGCTGGAGAGCATGAAGCTTCGCGTCGTGATGAAGCGGCTGCGCATCGCGCTGGCCGAATACGTCGGCGCCCGTCTCGTCTTCGCCTTCGATGCCGCCACGCCCGTGCCGCCGGAAAAGATCCTGGGGTTGCTCAAAGAGCCGGACCGCTACGCCTTCACCCCCGATTACAGGCTTTCGATCAAAGTGGGGCGAATCGATGCGGCGACCGCCCTGGCGACGGCCAGAAAAGAATTGCAGGCGTTTCTGTAGCTATGCTAGTTTTCCTCTGGAAGCAACGGGCGGAAAGCCGAGGCGTTTCGGCCCAAAAAACAACGGCCTTTCGGGCCATTTCCTCTTTGTGGAAGATTACGGTAACGTGCGAAATCTCAGCCTTCTGATCCTTTTTTCTCTCTCCCTTCTCCCTCTGTCCGCCTGCACCCAGAACACCCAGAGCCCCGATCCCGAGCTCTTGAAAATCAACGGGCACGCCATCAGCATCAGGGAGTTCAGAGAAGATTTCGCCAACATGCTCCCCCCCAACCAGCCCCTTTCGGCAGAGGAGCGCAAGGATCTCGAGCGCTCCTACCTGGTCCAGATCATCGATCGCCGCCTGGCCCTGGGGGAGGCCGAACGCCTCGGGATCGTCGTCTCGTCCGAGGAGGTCGACGCCGCCCTGGCCGAACACCGCCGCGACTACCCGGAAGGCTCCTTCGATGAGATGCTCAAGGAGCGTGGAACGACGCTGGCCAAATGGCGCCAGAGCCTGGCAGAGGGGCTCCTGATCGAACGGGTGGCCGGGCTGCAGGTCTACGACAAGGTGAGCGTCAGCGACGAAGAGGTCGCGGCCTATTACCGGGAAAA
>JARFUG010000034.1:32106-35618 GCA_029289095.1 Desulfuromonadales bacterium | reverse complement strand
AATATCTGCTGCGCGAAGGGGATCCAGAGTGAAGCGCGGCGGGCAAGCCAGGGCGGACATCCCTCACGCAATTCTAAATCCCCGTTTCTCCGCTATAATCGTCTCAGGCGCCCCGCGCATCACCACCGTCTTCAGCAAAGGGAGAGACGCCATGAGCGAGAGCTACAACGAAATGGTCCGGACCATCGTCGGCGACCTGCAGGAGCGCGGCTTTCGCGCCATTGCCGCCCATCTCGAGGGGGAGGAGTTCCCCGAGCCGGACCGCTACTTCCAGATATCGACACAGCACTGGTATACCCCCGACGTGCAGGCGCGCAGCGGCGACCAGCTCTTCATCTACGAGATCGAGACCGAGGAGAGCCTGGAATCGGAGGAGACCCGGGAGAAGATCGAGGTTCTCAACAACGCCGCCGTCAAGGCAAACGGCAGATTCTTCCTCGTCGTTCCGGAGGAGCTCCGCGACAGCGCCCAGAGGCTGCTTCGCGAGATGACACTGGAGTGGGGAGAAGTGATCGGGATCTCGAACGGAATGCAGGTCTGAACCGGAAAGGGGAAGCGTATGGATGCCGAAACATTCTCCTGCCCGAACTGCGGCACCGACATCGTGGTGGAAGAGGTGCGCGAAGCGGACGCCGCCGTCTGCCCGCAGTGCGGAAACGCCTACCGGGTGGAGTACGACGATCTCGGGGAGAACTACGAACTTGTTCCAGAGGAGCCTGTGCAGTATCCGATGGATATCGATACGGACGGATTTAGATCCAAAACATCTCACCGCAGAGGGCGAAAAGGACGCAAAGAGAACCTTAGAAAGATGAATTTTTTTGCGAACTTTGCGTCCTGAGTGAGCGGAGCGAACGGGCGGTGCATAACGCCATTACCACAGAGGCCTATCCCACCAGAATCAGCCCTGCGGGCAGGGAATCGCCGAACTGGCGCACCCGGTCGGCGTACGCGACGGGGACCGTCTCGCGCACGACCCGCATCTGATCGGGGTGCGCTCCCGACTCCTTCATCTTGGCCAGAATCTCCCGACGCATCCCTTCGGTCACATCGACACCCCGGCTGTCGGTGCGCCGGGCCGCCTGCGAAAAGAGCGGGTTGAGGGGCGAATAGTCCGGAGTGCGCCAGTCGAGGTCGCGCACCCGGTTGAAAAGGGCCTCGACCTCGGAGGGGGGCAGAACGGCGTCGGGGCCCGCGTAGAGGGGGGTGCGGGAGAGAAGCCGCCCGAGTGACCAGGCATACGGCTCGCGCGTCTTGAGGCGCGGGCGGCGAAGCCCTGTGGAAAAGATTTTCACCAGTTCGAGCTTGCGCCCCTGATGGAGGCGCTCGAGGGAGCCAGCGAGATAGATCATCTCCGGGGTGTGCTCCCCCCCCTGCAAGAGAGGAAGGAGCTTCGCCAGCACCTTCTCCTGGCGGCCCGCATTGAGCCCCCCGGCGACACGGCGCCAGAGGATGTGCCACTGGGCCTGCACCCTCTTCTCCTTCGGGTGGGCCATCCCCTGGCCAAAAAGATGCCAGAGCTCCTCCATACGCGCCTCGTCGAGTTCGAAACCGTACCCGGGACGCAGGAGCCATCCTGCCAGAAAGAGCCAGTTCGCCTCGTGCTCGGGCGAGCGGGCGCGTCTGCCCATCCCCCTGGCCAGCTCGGGCCACAGGGCGCGCAGGGTTGCCGAATCCCACCCGTCGCGAGGGCCTCCGAGAACCTCCTCGAGCCTGCGCAGCAGGCGGCCCGGAGTGACGTCGGGGAGCCCCGGATCCTTCTTCTTGCCGTAGACCGCCTTTAGAAGATCGTTTGCCTGCCGAAGATGCGCCTCGGGGACGAGGGGGGCTTCGGGGGCCTGGACCGGCTCCTCTTCCCCGGTCCCCCGGCGCAGGTTGAAGTCGAGTCGCCAGCGCGCGGGGCCGTTCTCCTCCACGCACCATAGCTGAAAAATACCGAGCTCGTTCAGGGACGATTCGAGGGAGACGCGCAGCCGGTCGTTGGCGGGGCGCGGGCGATCGGGGGGGAGATGGATCGCCGTCTGCAGTGGGGGCAAGGGTTGGAAGTCGCGTTCGTTCCAAGGGACGACGGCACCGGGCGCGTCCCCCTCGCGGCGGCGCGAGAAGTGGCACTGGAAGCGCACCGGCTGGTTCACCCGCAGGTCGAACTCTGCGTTGTCGATGCGCGCCGTCTCCCCGGCCTCCATCCCCCGCGGAAGGACGCAGACGAGCGAGCGTTCTCCTTTCTCCTTTCCGCGCACCACCTCCAGATAGAGGGCGTGGGCGTGCCCCCCCGCGATGCGCCCCCCCTTTTCGGGATGCGACAGGAGCCAGCCGTAGCGGGCGGCGCCCCGGGCGACCGAAAGGGCCGGGGCGTCGTTGGCGAGGACGATCGGCGCCTCCCCCTCCTGCCAGCGCGCGATGAGGCGGTGCAGACGCTCGCGCAGAAACTCGGGGGTGACGGTGCCGCCGTTGAAGAGGACCGCATCGATCCTTCGCCCCTCCAGAAAGGCGGCCAGATGCCGGGTCACAGCCGTGTCGGCGGCGTAGGGGAGCCCCCATTCGCGAAGCCCGCCTCCCTGCTGACGGGGGCGCTCGTCGGCGCCGCATTCGGGGAAAAACCCCTCCAGTACGATGCGGTGCACTTCATCGGCGCGGATGCGCGCGCTCCTGGTCGAGGCGAAAAGCCCCGCCCCCGACCCGGCGAGAACGACGGGGAACTCGGTTTCGGGCGCCGTCTCCTCGCGCAGGATGCGCTCCTTGAGATCGCGGGCCTGGGAGAGAAGCTGGCCGAGTTGACGCCCCGTGAGCCGCCCCTTCCCTCCGGTGAGCCGCTCTTCGAGCAGATAGGCGAGGGTGAGGTCGATGTTGTCCCCCCCGAGCAGCAGGTGATCGCTCACGGCGATGCGCCTCAGCGAAAGACCGCCGGGGGCGCTCTTGTCGGAAGCCGCTTCGAAGAGGCTGAAGTCGGTCGTTCCTCCGCCGATGTCGCACACCAGGATGGCAACGCTTCGTCCCTGTACGCCACCGAGGAGATCGAGGAGACGGCTCGCGTTTCGGCCACGTCCGAGCCAGTCGTAGAAGGCGGCCTGGGGCTCTTCGATGAGGCGCACCTCGGGGAAACCTGCCAGCTTTGCCGCTTCCAGCGTGAGGCGCTGGGCCGCCTCATCGAAGGAAGCCGGGACGGTGACGACAACGTCCTGGGCGTCGAAGACCCATTTCGGGTCGGCGCTCCCCTTCTCGGCGTCCCAGCAGATGCGCAGCCATGAAAGATAGGCGGCGCTTGCCTGCACGGGGGAGAGGCGCTCGCCGGGGGGGACCTCTTCGGACTGCCAGGGCAGGATCGGGGCGGTGCGGTCGACGGCGGCGTGAGAGAGCCATGATTTGGCCGAATGGATGACGCGCCCTGGATGGGTCGCCATGCGCGAGCGGCCGACCAGGCCGGGGAACCAGCCGCTCTCCGGAGGAGGAGGGGCGTCGCCGCCCGAAAAGACGGACTGCCGCTCGGCCACCGGAGCCAGATAGGCGAAGGA
>JARFUG010000034.1:0-32006 GCA_029289095.1 Desulfuromonadales bacterium | reverse complement strand
ACGACGCACACCCCGCGCACCGGCGGGGTGAAGCCGGGGACGGCGGGCATGGTGCTCTCCAGCCCGATGTAGTACGAGCGCGCGGTGCCGGCGCGGATGCGGATTCCCTCTCCCGTGAGACGCCTGCGGGCGTAGACTGCCGCCCCCTTGGCGACCGCCAGGTCGAAATGGGCTCCGGCGAGTTCGCGCACCTCATCGCCGCTCCACTCTCTGAGCACATCGAGAATGCGCCGCCGCACCGCATCGGCCTTGAAGAAGCCGCCGTTGAAGAGGACCGCCGTGGGGGTGATGAAGGAGACCCCTTGCGACTGACGCTCCCGATCTCCCACGAGAGCGCCGAGCGATCCGCTGGAGCGCACGTTCTGCGCGCTGCGGGCGAGAAAGAAGGCGAGGTGACGGCTGAGGGCCGGGTCGGCCTCGTAGGGGAGCCCCAGCTCCCGCAGCCCCCCGGCGGGGCCGCGGGCCGGATGCTCGGCAACGGAGGTTGGGGGCAGAAAGCCGTCGAGAAGGACGCTCTGCAGCATCTCCCGGCGAAGCTGCGCCGAGATGGTCCCGGCGAAGAGACCAGCACCGCGGCTCGGGACGGAAATCGGGATCTCGTCCAGGTCGGAGCTCTCGAAGAGGCGCTCCTTGCCCGCCCGGCACGCGTGCAGAAGAAAGAGGAACTGGCGTGCATCGAGCTTCTGCCCCCCGGCTTCGAGTCCGGCCCGCAGGGTGTAGGCCAGGGCGAGGTCCATGTTGTCCCCCCCCAGAAGGATGTGATCCCCGACGCTGATGCGCTCCAGCACCAGGTTCCCCCCTTCCTCCCCCACCGCCACCAGGCTGAAGTCCGCCGTCCCTCCCCCGACGTCGCAGACGAGGACGACGTCTCCCGGACGCACCGACTCGCGCCACCCCTCCCCCGCAAAGGCGAGCCAGTGGTAGAAGGCGGCCTGCTGCTCCTCAAGCAGGCTTACTTCCATCCACCCGGCCGCCTGGGCCGCCTCGTAGGTGAGCTCGCGGGCCACCTCGTCGAAGGAGGCCGGCACCGTCAGAACCGCCTCGCACCCCTCGATCCCCTCTCCCTCTCCAAGCTCCTTAAGGTGATGCGCCAATGCTCGGCGCAGATGAAGGAGATAGCGCCGGGACGCCTCGAATGGGGAGATCTTTCGCTCCTCAAGCTCCGAGGCCCAGGGTAGGATGCTTCGGCGCGGATCGATGTGGGGGTGGCCAAGCCACGACTTGGCAGAGCTCACCAGGCGGTCGGGAGAAAGGGCGCCGTGCTCCCGGGCGAAGCGGCCGGCGATCCCGGAGAAGAGCTCCTCTTCCCAGGGAAGACGCGCCGAGGCTCCCTGCGCCTCCTGCTCGTGGGGGAGGTAGAGGGCCGAGGGGAAGACCGCTTCGCGCCCGACGCTCTGGAAAGAGGCGAACTGGGGGACCTGCACGATCTCGGGCATCTCGTTCGATTCCGCCGGAGCGAATGCAAGGGCCGAATTCGTCGTCCCCAGATCGATGCCGACGGCGTAGCGTTTCTCCATGTTCTCTTTCCTTCGCATCAGTGTCAGGGGCGAATCAAAAATGCCCGGATGCAAGGCGCCCGAAGCCCGAGAGAGTGAGGCGTACATCAGTACGCCGCAGCGAGCACGGGCGAGGGGAACGCAGCAGACGGGCGTTTTTCATTCGCCCCTACTCGATCTCGACCTCGGCCGGCGCGATAATCTCCCGCGCCGCCCCTTCCGCGGTGACTGTGGGGAGGGAAACGCGTGTCGTCCTCCACCCGCGGTGACGCACCGTCCCCCGGAACGGAGGGCGCTCGGGGACCTTCCCCACGACGCGGTAGCTGCGCGCATCGTAGTCCTGCGCCAGGGCGACTTCCTCCCCTTCGGCGCCGCCATGCACGGGGCGGATGTCGAAGGAGGACTTCAGCACCTCGCGGCACCCCTGATGCACCACCCGCGCAACGGAGCCGACCTGCTCGTCGCTGTAAGCGGCGATGTCCTCCATGGCGAAGTCGACCAGGCGGCCCTTCTCCTGCAGCCTGCCGAGAAACTGCACCACGTCGGCCTCTCCCGTCGGCGCCGGAGCGGCCACTGCAGGGGGTTCATCTTTCGGAGCGCTGGCCGGCGCGGCGGCAGGGCCCTTCGGCGGTCGAGCACGCACCAGGCGCGCGATCTCCACGACTGTCGCGATGGCGAGCAGAGCCGCCAGCATCGTCCCCGCCGGAACAACGAGCCCCGGCGGAACCGTCCCCACAAGCAGAAGAATAGCCAGCACCAAGGCCACCGGCAGAAGAATCACGTTCATTTTTTTCCCCTTTGGTCAATATCAGCAAATCGGGATTTTTTCACCTCCACGATGCCCCCTCTCGTTCTCGGGATCGAAATGAGAGCCAGCAAAAAAGGTGATAAGAACCGTGTCTAGTCTACCACAGTGAAATCACTATCCTACCGTCCGGTTTCGAGCCGTGCGGATTTACGCTCGGCCGGGTGCTCACTGGTAAACCTTGACAGAGATCATTAAGGATATTAAGTTTGCGAAGGCTGCAGGGCGCAAGGGGCGAAAACAGAAGCGAAAATCCCGATTTACGCCACAATTTCCGGCCGACATTCACAGGTCGAATCATAACGATTTCAATCAGATACCTGCAAAGGAGTGCTCGTTCATGTCGAGCGACATTCACATTCTTCTTGTCAACAGCCACTCGAATACACGCGCTCTTTTGCAGAAGACGTTGTCGGATGCCGGCTTCGTCTCGATCTCAGAGGCATCCAGCGCCCTTTCCGCTTTTCAGGCCCTGCGCTCCAGGTCCATCGACCTGATCATCACCGATATCGAAATAGCCGGCCTCGATGGCTGGCGCCTGGCTCGCCTCGTTCGATCCGGAGTCTTCAGATGCAAGAAGGAGATTCCGATCATCGCCGTGGCGAAGATCTGGTGCGAACGCATCGCAGAGACGACCGCCCGGGAGTTCGGCATCAACAGGCTCCTGCCCCTCGAGGACCGTCATCACCTCCCCGAGGCGATCCGCAACTGCATCGGCTCTGCCGCCGAGGCGTTTCGCAACCCGCGTGTTCTGATCATTGAAGACGATGCCGATACGGCTCTTGTGGCCAGCCGGGTCCTTCGCCAGCGTTTCGAAGTCGACGTCGCGTCTGACGGTCTGGAAGGGCTTGAGAAATGGAAGAAACTGCGGCATGAACTGGTGCTGCTCGACGTGATGCTCCCCACCCTGTCCGGCCCCGAGATCCTGCATGAAATCCTCCAACTGAACCCCGATCAGCCTGTTGTCATCATGACCGCCCGTTGCACGGTGGACGTCGCCGAGGACCTCATGTTGAAGGGGGCCGCCGATTTTGTCTCCAAGCCATTTCGAATCGAGCAGTTGCGGAGGGTGTGCGAACTCGCTGTGCGTCGTGAAGACTACATGGTGAGCAATGCCCAATTCGCCAGCCGGCTGCAGTCGCTCCAGCAAAGCACGGACGCATTCCGTAAGATATCGGAAAGCCATCAGCGCATTCTGGACACGTTGAGCACGGTCGTCCTGGAACTCGACAGACAAGGGCGCATCCGGTTCGTAAACCGGGCCTGGAGTCGACTCACCGGATTCTCTCAGCTCGAGTCTCTGGACAGAACACTCGCCTCCTTTATCCCCCTCGACGGAGACGGTGGGCGCCACGTATGGGAGAGCCGCCTGGACGCCTTGATCTCCGAGGCGGTGCACGAATGTCGTTTCGAAATCCGCCTGAACAACAAACAGGAGCAGAACCTGTGGATCGAATGTCAGCTCGATGCTCTCATCTCAGATGAGGAACTGACTATCTTCGGGTGCCTGGACAATATCACCGAGCGCAAAAAGGCGCAGACCCAGCTCGAGTTTCTGGCCCTGCACGACAACATGACAGGACTCTACAATCGGCATTACTTCGACGGAGCCCTTCGGCAAATGGCCGCAATCAGCGCCCGGGGTAAGGGAAGACATTCCCTTCTCTACATTGACCTCGACCATTTCAAGGTGGTGAACGACTCGTTCGGCCATCCTTACGGCGATGCCGTGCTTCGCCAGATTGCGGCTCTTCTGGCTTCCAGGCTCCGCCAATCGGACATTCTCTGCCGAATCGGGGGTGACGAATTCGCCGTTCTGCTCGTCAACACAGAGCCGGGACAGGACAGAAAAGTCGCCGAAGAGATCTGCAGACTTATCCAGAATTTCCAAAGCCATGTCGGTGGTCAGCAGGTCAATCTCTGCTGCAGCATCGGCATCAGCCAGATCACGGGTCAGGCCGCCAGCCCCGAGGAATACCTGAAACAGGCCGACATCGCTCTGTATGTTGCCAAGCGCAGAGGACGAAACCGAATCCATCAATACGATCCCGAAGACCGGGAAAGCGACGACCTGCGCATCAGCGTCGACTGGATCAGACGCCTTCGACAGGCCATGGACGAAGAGCGGCTGCTGCTCCATTTTCAGCCGATCATACATGTCGACACAGGTGAAATCGGCCATTACGAAGCGCTGGTGCGCATGCATCTGCCCGAGCGAGGGATCATCTACCCTGGGGAGTTCATCTCCGCGCTGGAGAGCGCCGGCGAAATGCCCTCTCTGGACCATTGGGTCATCAAGAAAACGATAGCCCTGCTCAAGCAGTACCCCGAACTGAAGAGAGCCGCCATCAACCTTTCGGCGCAGGCGTTTCGGGATGCAGCGCTCGTCCCGCTGATCGAGGAGCAACTCGGGAATTCCGGAGTTGAACCTCAGCGTATCATTTTCGAGCTCACCGAAAGCGCCGGCATGTCCAATATCGGCGCGACGCAGCAGATGGTCCGGCAGCTCAACGAACTCGGCTGCGATTTTGCCGTCGACGACTTCGGCACCGGATTCAGCACCTTCGGGTACCTGAAGGAATTTCCTGCCCGATTCATCAAAATCGACGGCAGCTTCATCGTCCAGCTCGACCGCAATCCCGTCGACCAGGCCCTGGTGCGCTCCATGGCCGAGGTCGCAAGAGCCTTGGGAAAACTGACGGTCGCAGAATTCGTCGAAAATGAAAAAGTGTTGGGGCTGGTCAGGGACATGGGGATCGACTTTGCCCAAGGTTATCAAATAGGCCGTCCTCTGCCCATCGAGGAGTTGTTTCCTTCTGCTGTCAGGACGGGTGAAATCGAAGCGGGCATTTTCAAATAATTCAGGAGCTCTTTGCATGGACAAAGCTCAAAGAGTGGAGGGGGAAGCCAAACGCCCCGAGCTGGGGGATCTGCTCATTGAGCATCTCGAGCGGATGGGGGTGGAATTCATTTTCGGCGTACCCGGCGGCTCCATCGAACCGCTCTACGATGCCATGGCCCGCAGTGCCCGCCGGGGCGGGCTCCGGCCCATTCTGGCACGCCACGAAGCGGGTGCGGCCTTCATGGCCGACGGATACGCCCGAGAGACCGGAAAACTCGGCGTCTGCTGTTCCACCACCGGCCCCGGCGCCACCAACCTGATCACGGGTGTCGCCTCCGCATTCGCCGACCACATCCCCCTGCTCGTGATCACCGCCCAGACGGCTCTGCACACCTTCGGCAAGAGGGTGCTGCAGGAATCCTCCTGCACCGCCGTCAACACCGTGGCGATGTTTCATTCGTGCACCCGTTACAGCAGCCTCGTTTCGCACCGCGAGCAGCTCGAGAGAAAGCTCGCCGCCGCCATCCTGGCGACCCAGGGGCCGCCGTGCGGCCCGGCCCATCTCAGCATTCCGATGGATATCCTGTGCGAACCCCGCCGCCTGCACGCCAGAGAGGACGCGCCGGCGCCTCCTCCTCTCAGCGCTTTTCTCGAAAACCAGTTCCTGACGGACCTGCAGGCCCTGGAACGTCTGCATGGAGAGATCGAGAAAGCCGGCCGCATCGCCCTGATCATCGGGTCAGGTTGCGGAGAGGGGATTCGCGAGGTGATTGAATTCGCCGAACGGGTCGGCGCGCCGATCGTCAGTTGTCCCTCCGGAAAGAGGTGGATCAACCCCTATCATCCTCAATACATGGGAGTTGTCGGGTTCGCCGGCCATGCCAGTGCCGGGGCGGTCCTCAAGGACGAGCGCATCGATCTGATCATCGCCGCAGGCGTCCGTCTGGGCGATCTGGCGTTCAACGCAGGGGAAAGCGATGTCGCGCTACGGCGCAGGCTGATCCATATTGACGAATCACCGGTGCACTTCACCGGCTCTCCGTGGGGACGGCTTCACGTCTGTGGGAGAATGAGCGCTATCTTCCGCAATCTGCTCGACCGCACGAGGCAGCCGCGGCCGCCAAACGGTCTTGTCGAATGGCCGGGCAGGGCAGGAAGATCGCCTGCAAATACACCTGCGCAGATCACCCTGAACCACCCGGAAAAGCTCCTCACCGATGCGCTCCCCATAAAGCCGCAGCGCCTGATGGGAGAGTTGGCCAAACGTTTCCCGGAGACCACGCGCTTCATCGTCGACGCCGGCAACAGTTGGGCCTGGGCGACGCATTACCTCTTTGCGCGAAGCAGCGGACTCTACCGGGTCGGGATGGGGTTCGGATCGATGGCCTGGGGGATCGGCGCCGCCGTCGGCACGGCCATGGGATGCCCCGGCAAACCGGTCGTATGCCTGACCGGAGACGGCAGTTTTCTGATGGGGAGTCAGGAGATTACAGTGGCGGTTGTGGAGAAGCTGCCGGTGATCTTCGTTGTGCTCAACGACCAGGCGCTCGGCATGGTCAAGCACGGGCAACGTCTGGGAGGAGGAGAGCCCGTCGCCCACGATCTGCCCCCCGTCGACTTCTCTCTAATGGCCCGGGCGATGGGGGCCAGGGGAGAGACCGTTCGGACGTTTCAGGACTTGGAGAAGCTCGATTTCGCCGAGATCTGCCGGCGCCCCGGACCGACGCTCCTCAACATTCACATCGATCCGGAAGAGGTGCCGCCCATGGGGGCGCGGATGAAGACTCTGGGACGGTAGGACCGAAAAGCTCTAGCTCTTTTCTCGCGGAGGCACTTCACGGGGCGGGGGCCCCTGGTACTCCATGTCTTCGCAACGCAAGGGGAGGAAAGTCTCTGGCGGCCGCTCGAAAGCATCGATGTAGCAAGCCGTGACCCCGCTTGCCACCAGAATTGCACAGATCCTGTAGACCTCCTGCGGCGTAAATCCCTGATCGGAAAGAAACGCGGACATGTAGCCGTTGATGTTCATGCTTTCATCGAACTCTTCAGCAAGAACCCGTTCAATCTCATAGGCAAGCTCCAAATGCTCTCCCACAGGGAAACCGAGATCGCCGGCAACCTTCTCCATTGCCACAATACGCTCGTCGCCCTTGGCGATCGGGCGCGCATATCCCATGATCTGAGGCTTGCCTCCATGTCGGCTGCATTCGGCTGCGACGATATCCCTGGTTGAGAGCCCCTTTTTCTTTTCAGCCAAGGCACTTTGAATAAAATTGAGCCCCTCGACGAGGGGTTTTTGTCCATAGGCCTTGGAATCACCCGCCAGGATACCTGCCACTGTCGCCGCTACCGGGGAAGATCGCATTGTGCCGCCCAATGCGCCGACCCGGTTGCACCAGATCCGGGGATCGGGCCAACTGAGACAAATATAGATTGCCTCAAACCAGTCGGCCACGCGCTTCTCCACCATTCTTCCGGTGGCATTCAGAATCAGAACCTGGAAATAGGAATATTTGCCGACAAGGTCCTCCATCATGTCATAGCCGTGGCATAAGACTCCCTTTCCGATCAGCCATCCCCCTTTGCGACTGCGAATCTTCCCGCGGTGCTCGTCCCAAAGCTGGAAAACGTCTGTTTCTTTTTTATTTTTCAAGAATGTACTCCTCGTCCGAAGGGAACGGCAGGGAGGTCAGCGGCTTGTTGGCCTGTTCCAAACCGTGCGCCAGAAGCCCCGGCGCACTGATTAACTGAAAAAGTCCTGCACCTGCCCTGGGATGGAAACCGAGGTCCGAAAAAACGGCAGCGGCGATTCCTGTCGGGAGCCATCCCAATTGGTATATTCTCAGTTCATCGGCAAAAGCATTCCCCCAGGAAAGCGCCTTGGCTGAATCGACCAGAGAAAGCAGACGATCGGCGATCTCACGTGAATACGAATCGATGCTGCCGAATCTGCTGCCGAAACCCGGAACCGGATGCCAGTCCCCTTCTTTTGGGCGCTGATTGGTTTCCATGACCTGGCAGGCCACCGATCCCGGATCACTTTTCATATGCTTTCTCAGAAAACGAATCGCTCCTTCGATGCTGTCGGCGCCAAGGTGGGATCCTCCGAGAATACCCAAAGAGATCGGGAGAATATGCGCGGGATCGGTTTTGCCTACTCCGGCGATCATGGCGGCGCGCGTCGCGGGATGGCGGGGCCCCGGATTGATCAGGGCGATCATCAGGCTTTCAAGAAGCCGTGCTTCCTGTGCACTGGGCAATTCGCCGCGAAGGAGCAGAAACAAGACTTCCACCAACGTCCGTTTCTCCATGAGGTCGAGCAGATCATACCCGTAACAGCGGCATGAATCCGCGAGGTATGGATTTTCCTCCGATGCCTGCTCCTCCCAGATGCGGGTGACCGTCCGCAGGGCAAACGCTTCGCTACGTCTTTCCACTCGCCTTTTCATTGTTCCTCTCAGAAGCTGTATCTGACTTCCCCCAGGAGACTGCGTCCCTCCAGGGGGTAATCGCCGGGGATACTGATCGGCAAAACCGGCGCCTCCGGGCCGCTGCTCGGCTCCCGCGCATCCACATTGAAGATGTTGCGCCCGGACAAGGCAAACTCCCAATTCGCGGCAAGGTTTGTGGCCCGCAGTGTCAGGTGCACCATGGTGTAGTCATCGATCTGTGCGCGCGGGTCCACGGGACTGCGCCTCCTGTCCCCTACCCACAGGACTTGGGGAGTCAGGAAGAATCCGGGGTGAAACTGCCATTCGGCCCGAAGATAGGCTTGCTGCCCAGGAGCCTCGGGGATACGTTCTTTGGTCGCCTTGTCTCTGGACCTTTGGAAAGAATAATTGCCCAGCAGTCGCAGATCAGCTCGCACCTTCCAGTCTGCTTCGACCTCGAATCCATAGCCCTGTTGATCACGGGCATTTTGAGCCGTCCTCGTGGCTCCGCCGACGAATTCAATCAGATTATCCGCCTCGTAGACGAAAAAACTCACGACAGTCTGGAGGTTGAAGGTCGGCCTGTAATCGAAGGCCAGTTCGAGGGTGTCGATCGTCTCCGGCTTCAGATCGGGATTGCCGAGGACAACCGGATTATTGACAGCAAAGAGCTCTGAAAAGGAGGGCGCCCGGAAAGCCCGCCCATAGAGAAGTTTTGTCGTCAGGTTGTAGCGAGTGGCCCAGACGAGCGCCAGCCGGGGATTGATGGTCTCGCCGAAATCGGAGTAATGATCGTAGCGTATACCGGCGGTCAGTTCCCAGTCGGGCAATATCTGCCATTCGTCCTGCACGAGCAGATAGTAAAGGGTGCGTGATCTGTCAGGGCTGAAAATAAACGGCGTTCCCGAAAGGTCCGTGAGGGCGCCGTCGATCGGCGAAACGCTTCCGTCGATCACTCCGGGGCCGAAATTTTTGGACTCGCTAGGCCGAAAGGTGAAATATCTGATGCCCGCCCCAAGGCGCAGGCGATTGTTCCGATGGCCGGTATAGAGGAAAACCAGATCCATGCCGGTCTGATGTTCGCGGGCGCCCGGGTTGCCGAGGAGTCCGTCCGGGAAAAGGACTTCGGCAGGCGAATCGAAATCGATATTGCCGTCAGGGCCGATGGGCGCTCTCGTCCCGGGTGGCAGGAGGACAAAGCGGCTGCGGGTGTCGCGATACAGATAGCTGGCGACGGCATTCAGATCCCAACTGGGACGAAGAGTTGTGGCGTAGGCCAGGTCAACAAGATACTGCTCCACGTTTTCGCGGCCTTCGGGATCGAGCGCCTGGGCGCCCCCGGTCCCCTGCCCGGCGTCGCTCAACCGCCAATACCAGTTACGAAGTCTCAGATCGCCGCGCCTGATTTCCAAATGTGAATCGAGGACTTCATAGCGGGTGCTCAGTGGGCCAGGGGCCCGGGAAGCCGTCGTTCCCATCGTGCCATCCAGGAACGATTGGAAGTCCGCATCGATTCGCCGACTTCTATCTCCGGCGCTTTCCTGCCATTCCAGAGAGAAGGCGATATCCCATGGACCCCAGCTCCCTCCATGCAGCAACCACAGGTCATGGGTGTCGAAGGAGCCGACTCGGCCCCCCGCTTCGGTTCCTCGGATATCGTCCGATTCCTTGGTAATGACATTGATGACTCCGGCAAAAGCGTCGGCGCCATATACAGCGGATCCGGGGCCGCGGATGACTTCGATTCGCGCAATGGAGGCGACCGGCAGACGAAAAAGATTCGGCCGGCCTCCTGAAAAGACGTACGGAAATGGGACGCCATTTCTGAGAAGAAGCACATGCGGATTGAACCCCGTGTGAATCCCCCGGATGGAATAGACCGAGTCCAGCCTGCTCAGGGGCGACAGCGACACATGCAGCCCGGGAACCGTCTCGAGCACCTCGTTCAAGTCCCTCGCTCCCATCGCCTTGATCTCCTCGGCGGTGATAACCGTCGCCACCGCCGGCGCCTTGTAAATCGGCTTTCTGCTGCCGGTGGCGATGCTGACAAACTGTGCATCGCCATAGAGATCCGCCAAATCCCGGCTTCCCCATGGGTCCGCATCAAAATCCTCTGCCCCTGCCCCCCCTGTAAAAACCAGGGCAGCCGCCAGATAGAGCCACAGCAGCCGGGCGCCCTTCATGTCTCCTCCTTGATAAGAACATCATTTGTATCGATCAACCAAACCTTCGAAAACTGCGGTCCATGCGCTTCGGCGTCATCGAGTTCCGGTGGGGTGATCGTACGCTGGGGCGCCGATTTCTCAAGCGAGGCGCTCGGATCATCGAGCGCCGCTGAAACCGGCAAGGGAATGCGCACGGTGAAGGTCGAACCGCGACCGGCTTCGCTCTCGACTCCGATGCTGCCCCCCATCAACTCGCAGAATCGCTTCGTGATCGCCAGTCCGAGTCCGGTCCCCTCGAACTTTCGCGTCGCGCTTCCATCGACCTGCCGAAAAGCTTCGAAGATGATTTGCTGCTGCTCGTTCGTCAGACCGATGCCGTTATCGCTGACTTTGACGGTAAGCAGATGACTCTCATGGAGGAGTTCGAGAACAATCGTGCCGTCACGGGTAAATTTCCCAGCATTGCTCAGCAGATTCAGAAGTGTCTGCAGCAGCTTTTCCCTGTCGATCTCGAGGGTGTGCTCTCCCAGCAGTACAAAATCGAAAGTGTTGTTGTTCGCGCGCAGGATCGGTCCGACCGTATCGAATGACTCCCTGATCAGTTCGCGCAGATCTACGGATTGCAGACGTAGCTCCATTCGCCCGGCTTCAATTTTGGCCAGGCCGAGAATGTTGTTTATGAGCGAAAGAAGGCGCTTGGCGTTATAGATGACTCTCCCGAGGTCGCGCGCGTTCTCGGCCATCCCCTCTGCCTCCAACTCCTCCTTGATCACATCGGAGTAGCCGATGATCGCCTGAAGCGGAGTGCGCAGTTCGTGACTCATATTTGCGAGAAACTCGGACTTGAGCCGGTTGGCCGTCAGGGCGGCATCGCGCGCCTGGACGAGCTCCTGAGTGCGTATCGCCACCTCGGATTGCAGAAGCGCCCGGTGGCGTCTCAGACCCCGGTCCCGCTCTTCGATGCTCTCCATCATCCGGTTGAAGACCCCTGCCATATGAGTGATCTCCCGGGGGCCCTCGAGATCGGCATGGACGTGCGTTTCCCCGCGCTCAGCTTTCTTCATTATTTCTGAAAGCTGGTAAAGGGGGCGGGTCAGACGCGATATGCCGAAATTCAGGATGACCACGAGCACCAGGGCAAACGCCAGGCCGATCCAGAGATTGTTGTAGAGAATGTTGAGCTGGATGTCGCGCAGGGCCGTTTTGTTCATCACGACATGGACATGGCCGAGAAGTTCCTGCCGGGCGGGCTCCAGTTCGAACAACTCCGCGGCCGGGTCGCGCTGGGCGGGTGAGCCGGAGAAGACCGGCGCCCAGAAGTACCAGTCCAGAGTCGTTTCGCGCACCAGCAAAGGACCTTTTGAGGAATAGGCCTCCCCAGGCACGGCGGCTCTGCCCTCCCTTCCTCCCCCGAGAACGAGGAGGGGCCGGGCGTCCGAATCGAATATGCCGGCAAGATCGACCCCGGGAAAACTCAGGATGGTCTGCAAAGGCTTTTCGGCATTCTCCTGGCTCCCGTACAACAGGGCAAGAACACTCTGGTCGGCCAGACTACCGGTGATCTGCAGGGCCTGCGCGACCATCTGGGCTCTGGCCTGCTTGCCCGCCATCCATGCGGTGGTCAGTGCGGCGGTCAGCGCAAGACAGAGAATACCCACCGTCACGATGGCAAGCAGACGCGCCCGGAAACTCATCGTCGATTTCAATGTCGATCCTGGTGAGGATTCCATTGTGCCGCCTCAACGTGATGGAAAGACCAGATCGAATCTTTCCTGCTGCCGCGGGGTAAACCGCAACCCCAGGTGGGCTGCCGTCCGCACGTTCACGGCCACATGAAGATCCGAAAGGGGAACGGCCAGCTCGGCATGGGGATTGCCGAAACTGGAGGCCATCGCTCCAAGATTGCGACCCAGCGCGAAGTGATTCGGATACATCGAAAAAAGAGCGCCCCGCTGGGCGTGCGAGGGTTTACTTGAAAAGAGGACGAACTTGTTGTCCCAAGCGGCTCTCAACAACATCGGAAGGATGACGTCGTCATCGGACGTGACGGTATCCAGCGGCAACCAGATCGCCTCGGAGCGCCCAAGGTTTCCCTGGGTCAGGTCGCGATATTGGCGAACCGCTTCGCGCAGGTCACCGACCCGGTAGGCGGAGAGTTGGAGCCCGCGGGATCGGGCGGAAGTTTGGGCTCGCTGAATCAACCAGTCGTTCCCCTCGCTGTAGACGACGTGGACTCGTTTGACCGAAGGCGCCAGTTCGCCAAGCTGCCTGAAGAGCAGATCCGGGTCCGGCGAGAGACTGATCCCGGAAAAGCCGCCGGGCACGATCGGAAGAGCCCCGACCACGACCGGCAAAGGCAACGGCTCGCCGGCACGTTGTGCCGCCAGAAAACCCTGCCTGCCAAGGGCGATGACGACATCGATCCGCTCCTCGCGAAGCAGACTCCTCAGGGCATCCGGCTCGATATTCTCGGAAACCGCCACCGGACGCACCCTCGCCCGGCCCAGCTCACTCTGAACTCCATTGAGAATATTCTGGAAAATCGAAAGATAGGGCTCTTGAACGTTTGGGTAGAGAACGGCCACCCTGCTTTCCGCCCACCCGTGGCTGAGGCCGACAAGGGAGAAAACGAAGATGAATAAAATGCAGAATGCATGTCGGAGGCGTCGGAGTCGGGAACCGCTCCTGGAAATAAACGGCAGGCGGAGCTTTCCCGAAAACGGCGCAAGTCGCAGGAACCCGGTCATATTCTGGAGAGTTCATTCAGGGTTAATTGAGACAGGCTCAAATTCTCACATCGCGATTTTTCCGTCAATCATTTCCCCGTCGACTGGAAAAAAAAGCTGGAGACAACGGCAGATAAGGGAATCAGGACCGCTGGCCGTCAGGGTCCTGAAGGAAGGGAAAGGAGGTGTATAATGGCCAAAAATCGTGGGGAAAGGAGGTGGTTTTCCGTGCTGACCGTCTCAGCCGTCTTCTTCGGGCTCGCCGCTGCCGGCGGCCTCACCATGGCATATCTGAAGTTTTCAGGAAGCGCAATCCCGATTCCTCTCGCACTTGGACATGGCGCCATGGCGCTCATCGGCTTGATCCTTCTTCTGTGGCACGTCTTCGCCGTCGGGGTGATCGGCAATCTTCTTATCGCTTCGTCGGCTCTTTTCGTCATCGCGGCATTGGGGGGTGTCGTGCTCTTTTCCTATCATCTGGGTGGACGCAGTCTTCCGAACGCCCTGATTCTCATTCACGGCTCGGTGGCGATCCTGGCTTTTCTTCTCCTGATCGCCGCTCTCGTCTCCTGATCTGGAAAACAAAGGCCGCGCAATGCGGCCTTTGTTTTTTCTCAGTCCGGAACCAGAACGATCTTGCCGTAAGCCCCCGGCGCAAGGACCGCCTCGTGAGCGGCGCCCGCTTCGGCCAGGGGATGCTCTTTTCCGACCACCGGCCGCAGGGTCCCGTTTTCCAGCCCCGCGACGATGGCGGCATGCATCGAGCGCTTCTCCTGCGGCGAGACATTGAAGAGGAGCATCCCGAGAATCGCTGCGCTGCGGCGCATGAGCTCGCGCGGTTCAATCTCGATCGAACCCCGGCATCCGATCACCACTACACGGCCGTTCAGTGAGAGGATCTTGAGATCTCTGGCAAGGTTTTTGTCGGCCAGCATCTCCAGGACGACGTCGATGCCATGCTCGCACGTCAGCGCAGGGATCTGATCAAGATACCCCGGAGCACTGTGGTCGAGGACATGGTGCGCCCCCTCGTAGGCGACGAGCGCTCTCCCCTTTTCACTTCCGGCCGTCCCGATGATGTGTACGCCCGCGGCGCGGGCGATCTGCACCGCGGCGATGCCGACCCCTCCGCTGGCGCCGTGGACGAGAAGGAACTCACCGGGGCGTACCTGCGCCTTTTGGAAGAGAGCGTGCCAGGCCGTGCCGTAGGGGACGCCGAGAGCCGCCCCCTGGGCGAAGGAGACGTTCTCAGGAAGAGGATGGACCTGGGACTCGCGGCACAGAACCTGCTCGGCATACGTGCCGCTCAGAGACCCGGCCACATAGACCCGCTCTCCTGTCTTGCGGTGTCCGACCCCCTCTCCCACCGCCTCGATCACGCCCGCGGCGTCGAGCCCCGGCGTGTAGGGGTAGGAAAGCTGCATCGGATAGATCCCAGCCCGGATGTAGGTATCCACGGGGTTGACTCCTGCCGCCTTCACCCGCACCACCACTTCCTCCCGCCCCGGAGCGAGTTCGGCGATCTCCTCGAGCTTCATCACTTCCGGTCCGCCCGGAGCGTGCACGCGAATTGCTTTCATGGGCATCCTCCTGGAAATTTCGTTTCAGGAGATTTTATCACTCAGACGTGGCGGAACAATGAAGGTGGATGCAACAGAACACGAAGGGCGGAACCTTTCGGCGCCGCCCTTCGTGAATCGCTCCACTTCAGCCTGATCGATCCTACGCGTGCGTCTCCTCGACCCAGGCCTGCGCCAGGGAGAGATGACGCAGGAATTCGGCCGCGTAGAGGAAACGCTCGGCGCTTACCGGGACGTTGATCTTTTCCTCCCCGCGCTGCACGGAAAGAGCGAAGCCGGGGCGATTATCATCGCCGTAGCGCTCGACGGTGAGCCGCGTCTTGACCTCCCCCTCGCTCCCCTCGAAGCGGTGAATCAGCGACTCCCGACCTCCTTCCCGGTAAACGCGGCCGATCTTGAGGAACAGATCGAACGCCTCGGCCGTTTCCGCGATAAAACGGATGGCCGTCGCCCCGCCTTCCATTTTGAAAAACCGCAGGGCAATGCGTCCCTCCGTCGGCCTCCCCTCGCTGCGTTTTTCGAACGGAGCGATCTCCACCCCCGTCCCCTTGGCGTAAAACGTCGTCTGCGCTACCTTCATGACACCCTCCTATGATGTGATAACCGGCACTGAAAAGACGAAAGCCGCTCCCACCAGCCCCTGCTGACGAAAACGGCTCATCCTCAAATCATTCGGAATCGATCGCCCCCCGCCCCGGTCCTGAACGCTTCGACCATAGAACGCGAGGGGAGAATTGTCAACGAAAGGATTAAAAAAGGGCGGGACCCATGCGGCCCCGCCCTTTGTTCTTCATAATCGTTTACCCCACATTCAGCTCCATCGCCCAGATCCCGCAGGGGCAGATGCCGGCGCAGATGCCGCATCCGATGCAGAGGTGATCTTCGGAGACATACTCGTAGCCGCCGTTTTCCTTGTCCACGCGGCGGATCGCCCCCTCCGGGCACGCTTCGAGACACATGGAGCAGTCGCGGCAGGTGCCGCAGGAGATGCAGCGGTTCGATTCCCCCTTGGCATCCGTGACGCAGAAGCGCCCCCGGTTCTGCGGGCGGAAGAGCTCCTTGGAGAGGCAGCTCTGGGGAATGACCTGGGGCTTTTTCTTCGCTACCGGAGCGCCGCCGGCGAGGAAGACGTCGATGTTCTCGGCGACCTCCCGCCCTGCGCCGATGGCGTGGGTGAGAAGACCCGGCGCCACGGCGTCGCCGATGGCGAAGATATCCTGAGCGCGGACGACCTGTCGCGTCTCCTCGACGTCGATCATCCCGCGGTCGGTGAGCCACTCCCGGGGGACATAGGAAAGATCGGGACGCTCGCCGATGGCGATGATGACGGTATCGGCCTCCAGAAGGCGCCCGTCCTTGGTGTGCAGCCCCTTTTCATCGACCTTGTGCGTAAAGACGGGCCAGAGGATCTCGCCGCCAAGGGCTTTGACGTGGTCGATCTCGTGCTTGAACGCCGCGGGGCGCTGAATGTCGATGGCCGTGACTTTCTTCGCTCCCATGGCGTAGGCGCCGAGACAGACGTCCATGGCGGCGTTGCCGGCCCCGATCACCACCACCTTCTCTCCGACGGACGGCCGCTTGCCGGCATTGACCTCCTTGAGGAAGTCGAGTCCCTTGACGAGCCGCTCGTGCCCCGGGAAAGGGATGACGACGGGATTGTGGGCGCCGCTGGCGATGACGACGGCGTCGCTTTCGTTGCGGATCGTCCCGAAGAGGGATGCATCGACATGGACGCCGGTGCGGATCGTCACGCCGAGGGACCTGATGCGATCAATCTCGGCGGAGAGAACGTTTTGCGGCAGGCGTTCCCCCGGAATAACCTGGCGCAGCTTGCCGCCGACCTCGACGTCGGCCTCATAGACGACGACTTCGTGACCCATCAGACGAAGCTGCCAGGCCGCGGAGAGCCCACCCGGTCCTCCGCCGATGACCGCAACGCGCTTTCCGCTGGGGGGGAGTGCGGGGGGAGCCGCGATATCGGTGGAAAGCCGTCCGAGTTCCTTCATTCCCACCGGCTTGTCGATGTACTGTCGGGTGCAGGCGTCCATGCAGAGGTTGGGACAGACCTCGCCGCAGACCGAGCCCGGAAAGGGGGAATATTGAAGGACAAGCTCGAGCGCCTCTCTCACCTTTCCCTGCCGCAGGAGCTTGATACGGTCCTGGGTCGGGATGGCGCTGGGACACGACGATTCGCAAGGGGCGGCATAGCGCTTGTCGATCCAGCGGGGGATCTTGAGACGGTCCGCTCCGGCGTTGACGAGTCCGGCCACATGCCCATAGTCGTCGTTCACCAGTTCGCCGAAGATGCCGCCGGCGACCCACTTGCCGAGGCGGAACTCCCGCATGGTGATGCGGTGATGCCCTTTTCGCTCCTCGTAGGTCTTGGCGACGATCTTCTTCCATTGCCCTGGATCGATGAGTTGCCCGAGCAGATGGGTGCGACCGATCTTTTCGAGAAAGACAGGGAGACCCGACGCGAGAAACTCCCGGTCGGCCTCATCGAGATCGAGGAGCCAGACCTCTTCGGAGAGCCCCTGCACGGGGCCGCGCACGTAGATCGTCCCACCGACCATCCCGACGCAGGAGCGATCGCCGAGGACCGACTCCTGCGTTTCGCAGCCGATTCCGCACACAACCGCGATCCCTCCCCCCATGAACTCGAAGGAGAAGGAGCCGGTGTTCTTGAGAACCCACAATTCGGGAGGATCATAAGCGGGGTCGCGCTTCATCAGCGACCCCGAGCGGGCGCCGACGCGCCCGGCGACATAGATCTTGCCGCTGGCGGCGCAGTGCGCGGTGGTGTCGCCGCCGTCGCCGAGGATGGTGAGCGTGGCGCCGGCATTGAGCCATCCGGCGTCGGCGGGAGCCGAGCCCTCAACGACGATCTCCGTGCCGTCGAGGCCGAAGGAGCCGACCCGCTGCCCCGGGTTCTTCACCCGAAAGCGCAGCGGTTTGCCGTCGCCGGTCCACAGCGGGCCGCCGATGTCGTGATGGCCGGAGGAGAAGACCTCGAACTCGGTCTCCCCGTTCTCCAGCGCCGCATAGATCTGCTGCAGCAGTTGCTGCGTCGAAATCCGCTTCTTGTTTTCGTCAAAACCGATGATATTCGCGGGCATAGAAAAACTCCTGTGAGGAGTGAAGGGTGAGGAGTGAGGAGAAAAGGCTTTTACGCCTCACTCCTTACTCCTTAATCCTCACGACCTTAGCATACATACTGTATCTGCAGCCTCTCCGCCACGCCCCGATCGGTGGAGACGAGGGCGTCGGAGCGTCCCACGGGCAGTGCGCTGTTGCCGATGGGAGCCATGAGCTTCTTGAACTCCTGATCCATCGCAAGAAAGTAGTTGACGATGTTCTGCGCCACCTTCTCCGGATCGAGGCGATGCGCAAGGGCCGGCTCCTGGGTGGTGATGCCGGCCGGGCAAAGGCCGGTATTGCATGCGTTGCAGCGCCCCATGTCGTTTCCGACGCAGCCGGCCATCTGCAGAATCAGACGTCCGGTGAAAACGCCGCTGGCCCCCAGGCAGATCATCTTGAAGGCGTCGGCCGCCAAATCTCCGGTGCGCCCCAGCCCGCCACCGGCCCAAAGGGGAATCTGCCCCTGGCGCCCTTGCGCCACCGCGGCCAGGTAGCAGTCACGCAATTTGCTGACGATCGGGTGTCCCGTGTGGTCAAGGCTGACCTCGTGGGCGGCGCCGGTGCCGCCATCGATGCCGTCGACGAAGAAGCCGCCGACGATGTTGTAGGGGTCACGCACCAGATTGTTGAAAACCGACACGCTGGTCGAGGAGGCCGCAACCTTGATCGCCACCGGGACGCGGAACTTGAAAGCGGCATTGAAAGAGAGGAACATTTTCTGCACGCTCTCTTCGATGGAGTAGAGCCCCTGGTGATTCGGGGGCGACAGGAGGTCCGCCTTGGGGACCCCACGGATCGCCTGGATGTGTTCGGCCACTTTCTGCGCCATGAGAAGTCCCCCGTCGCCGGGCTTGGCGCCCTGGCCGATCTTTATGAGAACTCCGGCAGGGTCTTCGACCATGTGCGGCATCGCCTTGACGATACGGTTCCAGCCGAAGTGGCCCGAGGCGATCTGAAGGATCATGTACTTCAAAAAACGGCTCTTGAGAAGGCGCACCGGGACGCCACCTTCACCGGAACACATGCGCACCGGCAGTCCGCACTCCTCGTTGAGATAGGCGGTCGCCATGGCGACCCCCTCCCACATGCGCCAGGAAAGGGCGCCGATCGACATATCGCCGATGATGACCGGATAGATCCACCTCACCGGGGGGGCCTGCCCATCCGGAACGAGTTTCCCCTCAGCGTTGACTTTCAGCGGCAGTTTTCCCGCAGGAAGAATGCGGCCGAAGGGGGAAAGCAGGTCGAAGGTGTGGCGCTGGGCGTCGAGGCTCGGGTCGGTCATCTGGGAGATACGGCCCACCCTCAGCTTGTCGAGAGTGCGCACCGTCGCCTCGAGGTTCTTGCGCCCGCCGCGCTTGATCGAGTCACCCGCCAGACAGCGCACGACAAGAGGATGCCGCGTGTCGACATTTCGCACCGGGGCGATGGCGTCGTTGGGACAGACCTTTTCGCAGATGCCGCATCCGCGGCAGTAGTTCGTCACCGAGTTGACCTGGCGAATCACCGGAACGGCGGAAAACCGCTGCTTCGGCTCCGGAAAGTCCCCTTCGGAGAAGACCATGCGCCGGCGCTCGACTTTTGGTGCGATGGCCCTGAAAGAACAGGCCGCCGTACACGAACCGCATAGCGTACAGCGACTTGCGTCGTAGCGGATCTTCCAGGGAAGATCGTTGGGCGTTACGTCATGTATCTTCATTGTTTCCATCGCTGCACCTCCAGATCGTTGCCGATGACGACGATTTCACGCTCATGGGGATAGATGTCCGTCTCCCAGTCCCGGTCGGGGAGAATCTCGTTGATCCCGCACACCTCCGAAGAGAAGGCGACGGTGTCGGCGGAGCGCCCCACCACGATGGGGCGCAGCTTCTTCGCATCGCAGCAGGTAAAAAGCGTTCCGTCGGGAAGGACCCCGATGATGGTGTTGGGACCGTTGATCTCCAGGTGCGACAGGGACTGGCGGATGGCCAGGAGCTGCTGCGCGTCGTCGCGTTTCTCGATCGTCTCGAAGGGCAGAGGCGTCACCACGTGCTTATAGTAGGACAAGGGCCACTTGAGCTGCCGGTGGACGTAATGAAGGGTATAGAGAAAACACTGCGAGTCGGACTCGAAGCCGATGTAGCCGCGGTGCAGCTTGCGCTGCATCTCCTTGTTTTTCTGGTAGAAGGTGTTCTCGCCGTTGGCCAGGGCGGTATACCCCTGCAAAAAGAACGGATGGGCGGCGTAGCGCACGATGTCGTAATTGGTGTTCTGCCGGCACTGGGCGGTGATCACGCGGGCCGTGAATTTGGTGTCCGGTTCCCAGAGATTGAAATAGGTGCCGATATCGCGCGGGTCGCCGATCTCCTTGAGGGTCACTACGTCGGGCCAGAAGGAGTAGACGAAGCCCATCTCGTCCTCCTCAAGAGCGGTCCGCAGCTTCAGGCGCATATCGAGAAGGAGATCCTCCTTCTCCTGGTCCGTCGCCTTCTTGTAGTGCTTCGGGTAGTCGAAGGTCTCGAAGACGTAGTTGGGCATGGCGATGATGTCGAGCCCGGGCTGTGGATTGGTCTCCGGAACCCACTGAAGCACACGCTGAAAGCCGGCGGCGTGGAGCATGTCCTCTGCCAGCTTCAACCCTTCGTCGGTGCATGCGAGCGAAAGGGTGGGCAGATGCTTGTACCCCTCGAAAATCCCTCCCAGGTCCTGCATCACCATGGCGAATCCCGAATTGTCGTGTCCCTTCTGCTGCGACTGCATCAGAAGCAGGGCCTGGCTCGGGTGAATGTAGTTGAGGCTCTTGATGGCGCCGATACGACACATGGCCGGTTCACCTCCGTTTGAAGTAGTACTCAGTCTCACTTTCCTGCGACAGACGAACCTTTATATGCAAACCTAGGGCCAAAAGGCATCCACGGCGCGACAGATCATAGATATGATATTTTTAGTCCTTTAAAAAAGGACACTTATAAAATCTGAGACTCGATGATGCCAGCCCCACAAGGCAAGCAACGCTTCCGAACGGACGCCGACAGTACTCTGTCCCAACACTACGAGAGTATTCGGATTACTCTCATCGGGCGGACGCAGAGAGCCGACAAGGTGAACAAAAAAAGCGGGCAGAGCTGCATGAAATTTCAGCAGCACTGCCCGCACAAAAGACGGTCGTACTTGGGCGATCGTACCGGGTTCAGATCGTCTCGACCCAGCCGTGCGGATCGGGGAGTTTCCCGTATTGGATGCCGGTGAGCCGGTTGTAAAGTTTGAGCGTGAGCTCTCCCGCCCCTGCGAGCTTGACGGTGCGGCTGCCGCAGGTGAACTGCCCCACGGGCGATACCACTGCGGCGGTTCCGGTTCCGAAAGCCTCGCTCAGACGACCGCTCTCGACTCCGTCGAGGATCTCGTCGACGCTGAGGGCGCGCTCCTCGATTTCGATTCCTTCCTCGCTCACCAGCGTGAGGATGGAGCGCCGGGTGATGCCGTCGAGGATCGTCCCTTTAAGTGGGGACGTGACGACCTTGCCGTCGTAGAGGAAGCAGATGTTCATGCTTCCGACCTCCTCGACGTACTTGCGGTGGACGGCATCGAGCCACAGGACCTGATCGTACCCCCGGCTCGCCGCCTGCGTGGACGCATAGAGGCTGGCCGCATAGTTCCCGCCGGTCTTGGCTTCCCCGGTTCCGCCGGGGGAGACGCGGGCGTACTCATCGGAGATCCAGATCTTCACCGGGTTCAGCCCCCCCTTGTAGTAGGCGCCGACAGGGGAAAGGATGATGTAGCACAGGTATCTCTCGGAGGGCTTGACGCCGAGAACCGGCTCGGTGGCGATCATGGTCGGGCGGATATAGAGGCTCGTTCCTTCGCTGCGCGGCACCCAGTCGGCTTCAAGCCGGATCAGTTCCTTGAGAGCGCGCAGCATAAAATCGACGTTCACCTCGGGCATGCACATCCGGCGGGCGCTGCGGTTGAAGCGCTCGAAGTTGTCGCGGGGGCGGAAAAGGGCGATGGAGCCGTCCTGGCGCCGGAAGGCCTTGAGCCCCTCGAAGATCTCCTGGGCGTAGTGAAAGACGAGGGCGGCGGGATCGAGAATGAAGGGGCCGTATGGAGCGATGCGGGCCGAGTGCCATCCGCGGTCGGCATCATACTCCATCACGAACATTCTGTCGGTGAACTGCTTGCCGAAAACGAGTTTCGATTCGTCGGCGATCGGCGCCTTTTTCTCGACCAGGGGCAAGACTTGCAGGTCCATGTCGGAAGTTCCTCCAAGATTGAACGAGGGGACGCCCCTCTCCAGAGGAGGGGAATTTATCATTAATCTTCAGCGCGAGGCAATGAATTTCAAGTCACTCTTCGGCGCCCCGCTCCATGAGGGACGCCTTTTTCAGGACCTTATCGTTCTGGACTTCCATGTAGCGGGCCACAGCCTGGCGGACCTGCGGATCTTTGACCCCCAGGATCCGGGCGGCGAGCATGCCGGCGTTGAAGGCGTTGTTGATGGCGACGGTGGCCACCGGAACACCTCCCGGCATCTGGACGATGGACAGAAGAGCGTCGAGCCCCTGGAGAGTCGTTGCGTTGACGGGGACGCCGACGACGGGCAGCGGCGTAAGAGCCGCCACCATGCCAGGCAGGTGCGCCGCGCCGCCCGCTCCGGCGATGATCACCTCGATGCCGCGCTCCTCGGCACTGCGGGCATAATCGAACATGCGCCCGGGGGTGCGATGCGCCGAAACGATCGTCATCTCGTAGGGGACTCCCAGTTCCGTGAGCGCTTCGGCTGCTTTTTCCATGACCGGCAGGTCCGAATCGCTTCCCATGATGATGCCGACAGATGCCTTCTTCATCCCTTTCTCCTCCCGGAAATCTTTAAAACGTCCTTGAGTCGACGCGCCTTCTCGAGGGCCCGGTCGATGTCGTGATCGACGATGACGGCGTGCCCCATCTTGCGCTTGGGGCGCACCTCCTCCTTGCCGTAGATGTGGATCGTCGCCCCCTCGATGGCCATCGCCTCTTCGAGACCGAGAACGCGTGGTTCGCCGAAAGCTTCGGGCGCCCCGAGAAGATTGACCATGACCGCCGGAACGAGAAGCTCGGTCGAGCCGAGCGGAAGACCGCCGACCCCCCGCAGATGCTGCTCGTACTGACTCGTCACGCACGCTTCGATGGTGTAGTGCCCTGAGTTGTGCGGGCGGGGGGCGACTTCGTTGATGAGAATCTCCCCCGAGCGGGTGAGAAACATCTCCACGCCGAGAACCCCGCGCAGCCCCGTGAAAGCCTTTGCGGTCCGCTCGGCCAGATCGCGAGCCCTCTCGGCCAGTTCCTCGCAGATACGAGCCGGGACAATGAGCAGATCGAGAAGATTCGATTCGCTGTCGAAGACCATCTCGACGACAGGATACGAGCGCACCTCCCCGTCGGCGCCACAGGCCACCATCACGGCGAGCTCCTTCTCGATCTCGACAAGGCTCTCCACCATCGATTCGCCCTGAAACGCCTCTGCGATCTGCTCTTCTCCCCGCAAGACGAAGACTCCCCTGCCGTCGTACCCGCCGCGTCTCGCTTTCTGCACAAGAGGGAAGCCGAAGTCGCGCATGAGCTGCGCGTCGGGGGTGTCCATCCGCCGGAAAGGAGGGACCGGAAGTCCCGCAGCAACCAGGACCTCCTTTTGCTGGAGCTTGTCCTGAATGACCTCCAGGATTCCCGGAGAGGGATGGATGACGCTGCCCGCGGCCTCGAGTTTCTTCAGCTCGACCACATCGATGTGCTCGATATCGTAGGTCGTCACTTCACAGCCGGCGACCAGCTCCTTCAACTTCTCGCCGTCGTAATAACCGCCGACGACCTGGCGATCGGCGATCCGACCCGCCGGCGAATCGGGCGCCGGATCGAGCACCGCGATGGAAAACCCCAGCTTGCTCCCTTCCATCGCCATCATCTTGGCCAACTGTCCGCCGCCGACGATGCCGAAACGCATGATCGGACAGCCGAAGTCCCGTTTGCTCAACTCATTGTCTGCCATTGTCAAAAATCCTGACTCAAACAACCGGCACGCTGCCGGATGAAATGGATCGATGCAGCGAATCGGCGCTCAGCGTGCGCCGCGAAACTGAAACTCCAGCTTTTACCATGTTGAAGGCGCGGAAGCAATGGCGTTCAGAGGCCGGAAAAGCGAAGGCGCCCCCATTCGCCTCTCGAAGGGGGCGCGCCTGTGAATAAAAAGAATTGGTGAAGAAGGCGCCGGAAGCACCAGGCATTCGGCGCAGTCAGGCGACCAGATCGAAACGCGAGGGCCTTTTTTTAGTTTAAATAAAAACGTTTCCTATTTGATTACATCGCAAAAGATATGCAACTTCGTGTTTTTATTGCACAAATACACATTTGGTTATTTGAAATTTTATCAAAATTTAATTGACAGATATTTTCTGGCATTATATTTTACGAAATTATTTTCGTGCTTTACCCGTTCACCTCTACGGCAAAACGCACGCCAGCCCCAGGACGCAAGATGGGACATGTCGTCATTCTGGATAAAAATATTTCACAAACGAATACTTACGCAGCGACATGCATCATGGATAAGAAAGGATTAAGCCTCAATGAAGAAAAGTGAGACGAACGGCAGCTCGGACTCAGCAGCGGAATCTGCGATTGATACCGTAGGTGGGCAAGCTTTGGCTCCCACGGATTCCGCCGCCTTTCAGGCAAAATACCTTGCTCGCGACGTGCAGGCCGGCATCATCACCGGCGTCATGGCGATCCCGCTCTCCATCGGCATTGCCATGATGTCCGATTACCCGATCAAGGTAGGATTGGCTACCGTCGCCTTCGCCTGTTTTGTCTGCTGGATCGCGGCCTGGTTTCGGCCGGGCAATTACGTTGGCACTCCGGGAATCGCCGCCGGACTTGCACCTGTCCTGGCCCTGGGGGTTGCCACTTTCGGCCTGGAGAACATGCCCTTTCTGATCTTTCTCACCGCCACCATGCAGGCCGTGATCTGGAAATTCAATTGGCAAAGATATCTCCTGAAGGCCGTACCGACCTATCTGGTTGAGGGTCTGCTGGCCGGCATCGGCCTAAAGATCGCCGTCAAATTCCTTTCCTTTACCTATGAAATTCCTGAGGAACTGGCGGCAACGGACACCTTCTGGAATATGCCCAGAATCGGTATGGGACTTGTCTCACTGATCGCCTTTGCCCTGTTCGTTGTCCTCTTTATCAAATTCAAGAAAACCAAACCTGCCATCCCTTACTTCACACTGATTCTCGCTGGCGTTATTTTTGCCATGCTTGTAGATGTTCCGATGATCTCAGTTGAAGATGTAGGTCTTTCACTCGCTCTGCCGATTCCGGCATTTGAAGGAGCGCTTATTTGGCTGTATGCATTCGGTTTTGCCCTCATGCTCGCCTCAATCGACGTCACAGAGCAGGTTATGAGCAATGCCGCCATTGAAAAACAGGACCCGCTAAAGCGCAAATGCGATAGCAATAACAGCCTCTTGGCAATCTGGATCGCAAATCTTGGCGCCAGTTTTTTCGGCGGCATGACCAATCTCGACGGACTTGCCAAGAGCACGACCAACACCCTTGCTGGGGCCTATACAAAATTTTCGGTGCTCATCGTCGGTTTTGTCGTCACCTTTTTCGTTGTCTATTCGCACTATCTCGAATACCTGCCAAAGTTCGCATTGGCGGCCGTGATGATTTTTACCGGATGGAAAATGATTCTTGGCCTGCTCCATGTTGCCCATCTTGGGCAATACCCTTTTATGCTGGCCATATTATGCGGACTTCTCGTCTATAAACTTGGCATTTTTGAAGGCTTGCTGATCGCGGTAGCTGTTCATGGGTTCGTAAATTATGTTATCTATTCCTACGTTGACAAGTTGCCTACGACAGACATCATCAAAAAATATTTTGACAAGTTTACGGAAACAGGTCAGCCCATTGAGTAAAGTGCCATGCTCATGTTTTGAGACAATGTTTAGGCAGCAGAGGATTTCATGAAAAATGTTAAAAGATCTGAATCTGGTGCAAAGAGCTGGACTTTTTTCGACAATCACGCCCATGTTCTGATCTGTATTGCAAGGGACGCCAGCCTCACTCTTCGAGAAATTTCGTACCGCGTCGGGATAACCGAACGGGCCGTCCAGTTGATTATAAAAGATCTTGAAGAGTGCGGAGCCCTGACTCGAGAAAAGCAGGGTCGCTGCAACACCTACATCATTAACCTTCAATATCCGTTACGGCACCCGTTGGAAAGCAATCACACAATCGAAGAGATTCTCTCCGTACTTATTTCCCCTGAGGAACTGGAAGACATAAAGGTCCGCTCAAGCATCGAAGTGTAATTTTCCCCTGTTTCAAGTGGATCAAGGAAATTTGAGTTTGCCGGCAATCGGATATGCCATGGCAATCACATTCCGCATCCGAAATAGAGAGGAGCCCTAGAAAAAGCCTGAATGGGCGGAAAGGGTCCCAAGGATCGCGGGATGCTACGACCGGCAAGAAAAGCCCCCTGCTGTCCTGGAAATACCCTATTCCATCAACGAATCAGCCGGATCGTGAAAGGGTAGCGGTACCGCTCCCCCCCTTTTGCCCTCACGGAGGCGACGATGATCATGACGAGGTGGAAGAGGACGAGTACGACCAGCATGGGGATGCCGATGACGGCGAAGATAAGGATGCCGGCGACGATGTAGTAGATCGTCATGCTGAGCTGGAAATTGAGGGCCTCCTTTCCCTGGTCGTTCACCAGGGGGAGCCCCTCTCCCTTGAGGAGCCAGACGAGAAGTGGACCGAGCAGGTGGCCGAAGGGGAGGAGGTATCCGGCGAAGGCGCTCAGGTGACAGAGCATCGCCCAATTGCGCTCGCTCTCCGGAGGGAAACTCTTGCCGCCCCTCTCCCCTGCGGGAGGGAGGACTTCGACATGCGGGCTGCGATCGGTCATCGGTTCACTTCCCTGGAATCGGGTCCTGGCGCCCCGTAGGATGAAAGGATAACACAAGGAGTCGCCGGAGAGCGCCGAATCTGATCCCCTGAATCCGTGAGCAGCACTGAAACACGCCTTACGCTTTTCCTCCTCACTCCCAACCCCCAACTCCTCACGGATTCCGATGATTCTTCAGGAATCATCCCGGCCGGCCAGCACGTACTTCTTCACCGTGCGCCGATCGAGGCCGGTGATTCTCGCCACCTCCTCGTACGTCCCGTAACGTCGGTGGAGCAGAGCGCAATAGGCCGAGAGGAGCCCCTGGGCATCGAAGCGCCCCTGCGAAATCGTTTCGGCCATCCGTGCGGCCGGATTCGCATCGGCGACGCCCTCTTCGCCGCGGTAGCGCCCAGTGAGGAGGATGCGCCGCACCGCCTGCTCCAACTCCCTGACATTGCCGGGCCACCGGTAGTGCGCCCCGGGCTCTTTACGCAGGACGAGGACGATCTCCTTCACGAGCTCGGACGCCGATCCCCCCGTCGTGCGCTGCACCGCGTGTTCGAGCAGGAGTTCGAGTTCACCGGGATCTTCCCCGAGCCTCTCGCGCAGAGGAGGCAGAACAATGACGTCGGAGCAGAGACGATAGAAGAAATCGTCGCGGAACTCCCCCCTGCGCCTCATTTCATCGAGAGGGCGATTGGTGGCGGCGATGATCCGACCCCGGAAGCGCCGGCGCTCATGGCTTCCCACCGGCGAAAAGACGCGCTCCTGCAGAACCTGCAGCAGCTTCACCTGAACAGGGACCGAGACGTCTCCGATCTCGTCGAGGAAGATCGCGCCGTGGGGGGGACAGCGATCGAAGATGCCCTGGTAATCGGCGACGGCTCCAGTGAAGGCCCCCTTGCGGTGCCCGAAGAGCTCCGATTCGATAAGGGTCTCGGGGTACTGGGAGAGATTGAGGGCGATGAAATTGCGAGCGAAGCTCTCGGCGAAGCGCCCTTTTTCCCCATCGAAGGGGATGAAGCCGGAGCGGCCGACGGCGGCAGCCGCAGCCCCCTTTCCGGTCCCCGTCTCCCCGAGAAGGAGGGTGGAGAAGTCCTCCATGCGGCTCCACAGGAAACGCTCGTACCAACGGACATCGGAGGTAAAGACGTTGTTCCACAGGCGTCGCTTGAGCTCTTTCATCGAAGGGCAGCGGCCGGCGAGCCCCCGATCGATGAAAAAGAAGGCGCGGCGCAACTGAAAGAAGAAGGCGAAATAACGCTCACTCTCTTTCGGGTCGAACCCGCGACGGGAGAGGAGCCCCAGAGCGTCGGCGGCAAAAGGGACGGCGCAGGGGCGATCTCCGGCGACGCCCTGCTCCACGATCAGCCGGTCGAAGTGATCGGCGAAACGGTGGAACACATCGAAAAGGAGCGTCGTGTGCAGGACCCTCCGTTCCTCCCCCGAAAAAAGACGCAGGTCGGCCCTCCCCTCCCGCTCCAGTCTCTCCACCTCGGCAAGGACCCGGCCCACGGACCGGTCGACCGCCTCCTTCCCGTCGACGCTCTCCGCAAGACCGGCGATGCGCCGATCGAGCTCGAGGCGCTCGACGCCGAAAGGGTTGAGAAAGGCGGCCCGGGCCACCATGCTGAAAAATTCGCGTTCGACGGGGTTCAAGGGACGCTTCATGCACTGAATGTACGTGTCAAGTACAGTCAATGTCAAACATCTCGTGAAGATGAGGGCGGGAAATCTTCAATTTACAAAGAACTCCTGCTGGTTTATCCTTGGCCCGCTCCCCTTTAATGCAAGGAATTGCCGTGGCCCATCTGTATGAAATACTTAGAGAGCAAACCCGGCAGTGGCGCGAAAACGGCTATTTCTGCGAGCGCTTTCCGGCCATCAGTGAAATTTTGCAGCATCAGTTCGCCGATGAGGTCGGGAACCTCCGGTTCCTCCGTCCTCCCCAATTCCGAGCGCTCGAAGCGTACTGGTATCTGCGCCTGGTCGCCGGGACGCCCCACATACTTGATCTCTACAAAAACAGTTTTCCCAAGAAGGCCGATCTGAGAAAAGCTCTGGGCATCCCGGAGAAAGCCTTCGAGGAAGCCGACTACGAGATCGACCCGCTGCTCGAGCGGATCGCCGACGACGATCAGTTCGTCAAGGCGTTCAAGCTCGAATCCCTCCGAGAGACCCTGACCCTCGAATACCCCAGCTACATCCTTGCTCTCGCCATGGGGGCCGGAAAGACGATCCTGATCGGGGCCATTATCGCCACCGAATTCGCCATGGCCATGGAATACCCGGCCAGCGACGACGACCTGCAGGACGCCTTCGTTGAAAACGCCCTCGTCTTCGCCCCCGGCAAAACGATCATCGAATCTTTGCGCGAACTGGCCGAGGTGCCGTACGACAAAATCCTGCCGCCACGCTTCTACAAAGGTTTCGCCGCCACCGTCAAGCTCACCTTCACCCCCGACGGCGCCAAGGACATTCCGGTCATCCGCAGATCTTCCTTCAACATCGTGGTGACCAATACCGAGAAGATCCGGATTCAGAAGCCGACAGTCCGCGCCGGCGCCGGCTGGACGCAATTGCAGTTGCTGGAGAAAGAGAAGCAATTGACCGAGGAGGCGAATCTTCGCCTGCAGACCATCGCCAGCCTCCCCCATTTGGCGGTTTTCTCAGACGAGGCCCACCACACCTACGGCCAGGCGATGGGGAAGGAGCTGAAGAAGGTCCGCCGGACGGTGGACTATCTGCATCACAACAGCCCCAACCTGGTCTGCGTTGTCAACACCACGGGGACGCCCTATTACGAGCGACAGCCGCTGAAGGATGTCGTCACCTGGTACGGACTCTCCGAGGGAATCAAGGACCGGATTCTCAAGGACGTGTCGGGAAACATCCACGCCTACAGCTTCACCGCCGACAACGCCGACAAGTTCATTGCCGAGGTCGTAAGAGACTTCTTCGGAGAGTACTCCGACGTCGCCCTCCCCAACGGCGCACCGGCAAAGCTCGCCATCTATTTCCCCCAGACCGACGATCTGGAAGAACTGCGCCCGTACATCGAGGCGGCCCTGGCTGAAACCGGACAGTCTCCGGCGATCGTCCTGAAAAACACCTCCCACTCGACGAAGGAGGAAATCGACGCCTTCAACCGCCTCAACGACCCCAAGAGCCCACACCGCGTCATCCTGTTGGTCAACAAGGGAACCGAGGGGTGGAACTGCCCTAGCCTCTTCGCCTGCGCCCTGGCCCGCAAACTGAAGAACTCCAACAACTTCGTCCTGCAGACCGCCACCCGCTGCCTGCGGGAAGTCACCGGCAACAACGCCAAGGCCCGGATCTATCTCTCCATGGACAACCGGGCGGTACTCGACAAACAGTTGCAGGAAACCTACGGCGAAACACTCGAAGACCTCAACCATGCCGGCAGCGAATCTATTACGGTCAAACTGGTTGTGCGCAAGGCGAACATTCCGCCCCTGATCATCGAACAGACGCTCAGGACCGTGACCCGCATAGGGACGATCCACGAATCGCCCCTGCAACTGGATCGGCCGACAACCGCCGGAGGCGATGCCGTCACCCTCCAGCGCTTCGCCATGTCCCGCCGGCAGGCCACCGCTGGAGTTCTGCAGCAAATCGGAGAGAGTCTGACCATCGACGCCGTTGCGGATACCGAGGACATCCATACGGCGGCGGTGAAGCTGGCAGAATGGTATCGGCTGGATCTGTGGCGACTCCATGGCGAGCTGAAACGCCTCTACGGAGAAACGGGCGAAGTCCCTATTGCCCATCTGACCGATCTCGCCGCCCAGATCGAGCGGCAAACCTCCCGGTACGAAGTGAAGGAAACCAAGGTCGAAAAGGCGCTGGCTCTGGTGAAGCCCGAGGGCTTTACGCCAGAGATTGACGAGAATGGCGAGGTCATCTACACGGCCGAAATCCGCATCCCCAAAGTGAGCGCGCACCTGATCGCGCCGGTGGGGGAGGCCCCGACCAAAGACACGCCCTTCGGCTACCACTACGATCCCTACAACTTCGACTCCAATCCGGAGAAGAGCTTCTTCCTCGACCATTTGCTCCCCCATATCGACCTGAACCCGGCCGAAGTGGAGGACATCTACTTTACCGGCGGAATCACCGATACCGGCAAGACCGATTTCTTTGTTGAGTACCGGGACGAAAGGGGACACTGGCGCAACTACTTTCCTGATTTCCTCATTCGATTGAAAGAAAAGGGAAAACAGCCGGGGAAATGCCTCATTGTCGAGATCAAGAACAGCCAGTGGGAGCCGGTGGTGAAAGAGGAGTTGGCGGCCGGAAAGGCGGTCAGCAAGGAGGGGCGAAAGGCCATGGCTCTCTCCCGTTGGACAACCCTGAATCCCGACCGTCTCAAATATCAGATCATTTTCGCCGACACGGCCCTGCCTGCTGACGAGGTGGCGAAGGCCAAGGCATTTGTCATAGTGGGGAATGGATGAGCGAGAAGCGAGAAATCAAGATCACCGCCGCCAAAGGGCGCCCGATGCTGACCTGGGTCGGAAAGCGCCCGCTGCGACACGTGACGGCCTTTCCGGCCCAGCATATCGAAACCTTCGCGCCGGTGGAAACCACCGCCGTTGCCAGCCCGGAGACATGGAAGGACTGGCCCGCCTCCTACCCTCACGGCGGTCTTCTCTTTCACGGCGACAACAAGGAGGTGCTGGCGCACCTGCTGGCCAACGGTTTTCGCGGCAAGGTCAAACTCATCTACATCGACCCGCCTTTCGACTCCGGCGCCGACTATGTGCGCAAGGTGCAACTGCGCGGCGGCGCGGCGACGGCAAAGATCGAAGGGGAGAGCTACGCCCTCGGCGAGCAGATCCAGTACACCGACATCTGGGCGAACGACAACTATCTGCAGTTCATGTACGAGCGG
>JARFUG010000033.1 GCA_029289095.1 Desulfuromonadales bacterium | reverse complement strand
GCCTCATCGACTACCAGCGTCCCGGCGACGCGCTCGGAGAGCTCCTCGACGAACTCTCGGGGGAAGAGGACCCCCAGGGGTGCATTGGGATTGGTGAGAAAAAAGAGCTTTCCCTCGTAACGCTCGGGGAAGTCCTTGAGGGAATAGTCGGGGTTCAGGGCGAAGGTGCGCACCCGCGCCCCCTGGATCTCGGCCAGAGTGGCGTAGTAGGAGTAGGAGGGGTGCACGTAGGCGATCTCCTCGCCTTCGCCGGCGAAGGCCCGAATGAGGCTGTTCAGCACCTCGTCGGAGCCGTTGGCCATGACGATCCACTCGGGATCGAAACCGTAGAGGCGCGCCGCAGCGTCCCGGGCCTTTCGGCTAGCGGCATCGGGGTACTTGCGCAGACTTCCCCCCTCATTGCCGAGCTCGGCGCGGATCGCCTCGAAGACTTTCGGTGAAGGGGGATAGGGGTTTTCGTTGGTGTTGAGCTTGATCCAGGCCGATTCGTCCTCGGGCTGATACCCGGGGACGTAGCCGGCCATCTCGGCGATGTTGCGACGAAGGGTAGTCATTGATTTCTCCAAAAGTATTTACCGCGGAGAGCGCGGAGGTCGCGGAGAAAACCTTCTTTGGGTCTGTCTCCGCGATCTCCGCGTCCTCCGCGGTTTAAATCAATATTCCTCAAGTATTTCGTACCCAGTCGTTCGCCTCGCCGGGACAAATCCCGCTCCCCGGGCGATCTCGATGACCTCGTCGACGGAGAGACGGAAGGAGCAGCCGGCGGCGGCGACGACGTTTTCCTCGAGCATCGTCCCCCCCAGGTCGTTGGCCCCGAAGAAGAGGGCGACCTGGGCCATCATCGCCCCTTGGGTCACCCAGCTCGCCTGGATGTTCTCCACGTTGTCGAGGACGATGCGCGAGAGGGCGAGGACCTTGAGGTAGTCGACCCCTCCCGCCGTCTCGCCGCCGAGCTCGGTGTTTTCGGGCTGGAAGGTCCAGGGGATGAAGGCAGTGAAGCCGCCGGTTCGCGCCTGGATCTCCCGCACCCGGAAGAGATGCTCGACGATGTCCGAGGGCCCCTCCTTCGAGCCGAACATCATCGTCGCGGTGGTGCGCATTCCCAGGCGATGGGCCTCCTCCATGACCGAGGCCCACTCGCGCCAGCCGATCTTGTTGGGGGAGATCTCCTTGCGCACCTCGTCGACCAGCACCTCGGCCCCCCCTCCCGGGACCGAATCGAGCCCGGCCGCCTGCAGGCGCCTCAGGCACTCGGGCATGGAGAGGCCCGAGAGAGCGGCGAGATGGATCACCTCGGCGGGGGAGAGGGAGTGGATCTGCACCTGCGGGAAGCGCCCCTTGAGTTCGCGGAAGAGCGCCTCGAACCACTCGATCTTGAGATCAGGGTGAAGCCCCCCTTGCATGAGGAGCTGGGTCCCGCCCTTCTCGACGAGCTCCGCGACCTTGCGGAAGATCGTCTCGTAGGGAAGGACGTAGGCGTCGGTGGCGTCCGCGGTGCGATAGAAGGCGCAGAATCGGCACTGCGACTGGCAAATGTTGGTGTAGTTGACGTTGCGGTCGACGACGAAAGTCACCCTGCCGTGGGGATGCTTGCGCCGGCGGATGGCGTCGGCCAGTTTCCCCACGGAAAGGAGGTCGGCCTCGGTGAGGAGAAAGAGGGCCTCGGCGTGGGCGATAGGTTTTCCGTTTCCGATTTTACTTCGTATATCTTCCAGCATCGCTCGATTAATCCCACCACCAAGACTTCAAGACGCCAAGAAAAGCATTATTTATGAAGGATGTTCTTGGTGTCTTTGTGACTTGGTGGTGAAAAAAGGTGTTTTTTGTCCAGCGCTAGCGCATGCCGATTTCGTTATAGAGCGTATCGCGCTCCACCGGCGCTTTCCCGGCCTTTCGGATGAGCTCGACGAGCTTCTCCTTTTCGAGGGCCTGGGGAGAGTCGGCGCCGGCGTCGTGCCCGATCTTCTCCTCGACCACCGTGCCGTCGAGATCGTTCACCCCGAAGGCGAGGGCGACCTGGGCGATCTTGAGACCGAGCATGACCCAGTACGCCTTGACGTGGCGGAAGTTGTCGAGATAGATGCGACTGACGGCGAGGGTCTTCAAGGCGTCGACCCCGCCGACTCCTCGGGCGCCGGGGACGCGCGTGTTGTCGGGCTGGAAGGCCAGAGGAATGAAGGCCTGGAAGCCGCCGGTGCGGTCCTGAAGGCGACGAAGACGCGAGAGGTGATCGACGCGGTCCTCGAGCTCCTCCACGTGCCCGAAGAGCATGGTGGCGTTGGTCTTCAGGCCCGAGCGGTGGACGGCCTCGATGACGTCGAGCCAGCGCTCGCCGGAGATCTTCTCGGGGCAGATCTGGTCGCGCACCTTCTTTCCGAGGATCTCGGCCCCTCCGCCGGGCATCGAGCCGAGACCGGCCTCCTTGAGGGCTGCGATGACGGTTTCAACCGGCTGTTCGGTGATCTGCGCGAAGTAGTCGATCTCCACGGCGGTGAAAGCCTTGATGTGAAGCTCGGGGTTGTCGGCCTTCAGGGCGGCGAGCATCTCCAGGTAGAAGTCGAAGGGGAGATCGGGATGAAGCCCCCCCACCATGTGGATCTCCGTCGCCCCGGCGGCGGACGCCTCGGCCGCCTTGGCGAGGATGTCGTTCAGGGCCAGGGTGTAGCACCCCTCGTCCTCGACCCCCTTGCTGAAGGCGCAGAAGGTGCAGCGGTTGACGCAGATGTTAGTGTAGTTGATATGGCGATTGACGTTGAAGTAGACCTTGTCGCCGTTCTTCAGGCGATTGGCCAGCGCCGCCAGCTCCCCCACGGCAAGAAGATCGTCGCAGCGAAAAAGATCCAGCGCCTCGGCATCGGAAACGCGGGCGCCGTTTTCGATTTTGGCGCGGACCCGCGTGAGGAGATTATTCATAAACGGACAATCCAAAATGAGATAAATTCGAAAACCGGCCTCACGCGACGACGCGACGCTAAAACCAATGCAGGCATTCAATTCAAAATTCAACATCAAAATTCAAAATTGCCCTACTCCCCCCCATCCTCCCCCCACCTCTGGAAGAGGCTGTGAGGAATCTTCAGGGTGTCGAGGATTTTTCCGACCATGAAGTCGACCAGGTCCTCCATCCGCTTGGGGCGGTGATAGAAGGCGGGCATGGCGGGGACGATGCGGGCGCCGGCGCGGGAGAGGCGAAGCAGGTTCTCCAGGTGGATTTCGTTGAAGGGGGTCTCCCTGGGGACGAGGACGAGGTCGCGCCCCTCCTTGAGCGCCACGTCGGCCGCCCTCTCGATGAGGTTGGCGCCGATCCCCGCTGCGATGCGCCCCGCCGTCCCCATGGAGCAGGGGGCGACAACGACGGCGTCCGGCGCCGAAGAGCCGCTCGCCACCGGGGCGAAGAGGTCCGACTCGCCGAAATGCTCGAGCCTGCGCGTTCCGCCGAAGTAGTCGCGCATGAGCCCCTTGCGCTCGGAGGTCGTCCCCTCCCATTCGAGCCCCGTCTCGTAGCGCAGCACGTCGAGCCCCGAGCGGGTGAGTAGGAGCGTCACCCGGCAGTCGGCCCGAAGGAGCTCTTCGGTGAGGCGCAGACCGTAGATCGAACCGGAGGCGCCGGTGATGGCGACGACGATCTGTTTCATGGCATCCCCCATGTAGGGGCGAATCTTGTATTCGCCCTTGTGCGATCACCAGGAAAGGGCGATCACAAGGATCGCCCCTACACAATCTACATCAGCGCATCGGCCAGGGTGAAGGCGAAGATCGTCACGCTGATGTAGCCGTTCATGTTGAAGAATGCGGCGTCGAGGCGCGAGAGATCCCCCGGCCTCACCAGCCGGTGCTCGTACAGCAGGAGCCCCGCCACCACGGCGACCCCCAGAAGATAGATCCCCCCGAGATCGGTCCCCAGCGGCAGAAGGAGAAGCAGCGCCACCATCGCCACGTGAAATACCCGCACGAGGACGAAGGAGCGCTCCACCCCCAGCCGGGAAGGAATGGAGTGAAGACCCCTCGCCCGGTCGAACTCCAGATCCTGCAGGGCGTAGAAGATGTCGAATCCGGCCACCCAGAAAAGGACCGCCAGCCCGAGAGCCACGATGGGCCAGGAGATGTCGCCGCGCAGGGCGATCCAGGCGCCGATGGGGGCGGCGGCAAGGCAGATCCCCAGGACGATGTGGGCCAGGGCGGTGAAACGCTTGCAATAGGAGTAGAGCGCCAGGAAAAAAATGGCGATCGGCGAGAGATAGAAGCACAGGGGGTTGAGCATCCAGGCGGCGAACAGAAGGAGGGCGAAGGAGGCTGCGACCAGAATCCAGGCCTCGGCAGCCGAAACCTTCCCTGCCGGGATGTGACGGGACGCGGTGCGGGGGTTGTCGGCGTCGATCTTCGCATCGATGATGCGGTTGAGTCCCATCGCCCCGCTTCGCGCCCCCACCATGGCAAGCGAGATCCAGAGAATCTGCGCCAGCGTCGGCGGGGCCTGGTTGGCCATCGACGCCAGAACCACCCCCATCAAAGCGAACGGGAAAGCGAAGACGGTGTGGGAGAACTTGATCATCTCCAGAAGGGAACGGGTCTTTTCCAGCACGGCGGCAGTCATCTCCTGATTCACCTTGCAATCGTCATGAACGCCTGTTCAGTCGGACAGTGTACACCGCCCCTCCCCGCCCCGACAAGGACCTTTTGCCTCCCCCAGGATGGTTGCGCTCCCGACCCTCCCCGGCATACTTGAGACAAAGCGAAAGGAGTTGACGCCATGAGGAGCGATAAGATGTTCACCTGCCGGCAATGCGACGCCGACATCGAGGTCGAAGATCCCTACAACACCGATATCGTCAGCTGCCACACCTGCGGCCAGACCTATACTCTGCGGTGGATTGAGGAAGAGAGCGCCTATGAGATGATGGAGGTTGAGCCCGTAGACGAAGAGAGGCAAAACACGGCAGAAGAGGATGAGCCTTTCCGTGTTCTGAACGAGCCCGGCGCCCCCAGGCGAGACGACATGGACCGGTACTGAAGCAGACGTCCCGGCTCGTTTCACGAGCACTCTTTCTCCCTTTCCCCCGTCACAATCAGCGTCAGCCCGTGCTGATCGCGCACCCGGATCGTCTCGCCCGCCTCGACGGGGGGCGCCCCCGGGGCCAACTCCGCACGCCACAGTTCACCCCGCACCCTGACGTATCCCTTCCGATCGATGCGTTCTCCGGCCTCTCCCGAAAGGCCGACCATGGGGGGAGGAGGACTCTCTGTGGAATAGGAGCGCCAGACGAAAGGGTAGAGGAGCAGATCCTTGAGGAGCCACGCCGCCGGGACGGCCCACAGCACCCAGCGGGGGAAATCTGCAAGATTCAGAGCCAGCAACAGAAGGGCGAACAGCAGAAGGTAGCCGGGGAGTTGCAGAAGGATGTATTTCCCCACGGTGCGGGGAGACCAGGGAGTCGATTTCATTTCCGTCCGATAAAAAACGGTCCTTCTCCCTCCGAGTGAGGGGGAAGGACCGAATTGCGGTCCTTGAAGAACGGATTACCGGGCCTCGGCCTCACTGCAGAACTCGGCCCCCCACGTCTCTCTCTTGTCTCCCCCGACCTCCACTTCCAGACGGTTGCCGCTGCAGAACAGGACCCGGCCGATCTCATGGCTTCCGCTGTTTTCCACGTATTTGGTTTCACCCGATTCGACGGCCTTGCAGAAGTTTTCGAATTCTTTTCCTTCCATTCCCAGCCTCCTGTCTCGGTTCGGGCGTGACCCCGGGCACCGCACGTTTTCCTTCTCGGCTTTACTCGCCGTCAGGGGAGGAGCAAGGAGGAGGCGACTTCTTTTCCAATAGAGGACGCCTCACCCAATTCCTGCCTCCTTATTACATAATACCGTGAAAGTCGTGTTCATCCATCGGGTTTTCGGCGACGAAAAAGTCTTCGCATGCGTGCCCTTCGAAGAGCGCGTCTGATCGCGTCGATGTTCCGCTCGAGCTCTTCTCGGCCCTTGCGGATCACCTCTTCGGCGTTAGAGAAGTCCGCCCAGTGAAGATGCCGCACCTCGGGGGTCAGGACGATATCGGCCCGGCGAAGCTTCTCGGTGCTGAGAGCGTAGCGGGAGATGGTGTCGCATCGAAAGACGATATCGAGTCCGCTGGCGGGCTCTTCGAACTCGCCGATGGTGCGGCTGACGTCGACGCCGATGACGAAATCGGCCCCGAGTCCGATGGCGGTCTCGACGGGTACGGCATTGATCCACCCGCCATCGACCAGGAGCTTCCCTTCGATTTGCACCGGATGGAGAATCCCTGGTAGAGCGCAGGTCGCCATCATCGCGGGAAGGATCTCTCCCCTGTCCAGAACAACCTCTTTTCCCGAGACGATATCGAGGGCCACGGCGGCAAAAGGGATCTTCAAATCCTCGAGTTTCCCTTTTTTCACCAGGAGCTCGAAATTCTTCCGGGCCATCTCTTCAGGGACGAAAGCACGCCTTGAAATGGATATCCAGTAGAAATAGGTCTTGCGGCTGAACTGCGAAAAGCGCCAGAAGATCCCCTCCCCCTCCTGGGCATCCTTGTCCCGCATGAAGGCGAGACGCGAGCGCTTGAAAGCCTCGCTGGCGAGATAGGCGTCGATCTGGCTGCGCACCGCCGCGATATCCCCCTGCTCAGCGTAAAGAGAGCCGATCACCGCCCCCATGCTCGTTCCGGTGATGATATCGACGCCGATGCCGTGCGCCTCGAGCCCTTCGATAACGCCGACATGGGAGAGAGCACGGGCGGCTCCTCCTCCCAGCGCAACTCCGACACGGAAACTCATCGCGGCAGTCTCACCTCTTGTTCTGGAGAAAAGCGCCCAAAGCGGTATCGATGAGACGGATATGCTGGATGAGCCACTGTAGAACAGCTTCGTTGGTGGCTACCAGCAGGTGAATCGAGGTCCCCTCTTCCTCGAGAATTTTCTTGAGGTCTCCGAGCTTGCGGCAGAAGATCCGGTGCTGCTCCTTGTGCTCGGCGATTGCGGGGTAGCTATGGGCGGCCATCAGTTTTTCTTCTTCGTCGAAATGGGATACGACGTAGTCATCGAGAAACTGCAGCAGTTCCCTGAGCTTGTCTCGCCCCTGACGGCTTTTGCAGGCCTCCATCAGAGAATTGAAGCGATGAAAGAGTTCCTGGTGTTGTTGATCGATACGGTCGAAGCCGACCGAGTACTCCGGTTTCCATTCCATGGGCATAGCGGCATCCTCATGTCTTTCGGTTCACTCCGGAGCGGCCTCATGCGGCTCCGGTACTGTTCTTCGCGGGGGGACACAGACCATAGGGCGACTGTCATCTGTCCTGCGTGAGTTGAAGCAAGTCGTCCTCGAAACTGTGCAGTATCTCCTCCAGGGCTTTACTCCATGCGGTCGCCAGAGCTCCCGCGGAGGGCTCTGCCAGTGGGTGGGCGCTTCGATAAACGCGCCTCAGAAGGGTTTCGGAACGCGCCGCCGCATCGTGGATGAGGGTGATTTCGAGCGAAAGAACGGCTGCACCGGCGCTGCGAAAATCGCCATAGAGTTCAACGATTCTCCCCTCCAGCATATAGTCCGGTTCGATGCGGGCCGGGCCCGACAGGACCTCGGCAAAGAGGCCGGAATGATCGAGCCAGCGGCGCACCTCCTCGGCGATAAGCGCACCCGGGGGGGCGATGAAGCGGTTGTAGTAATCGTCTTCGTAGCGCAGTCCTTCATAGCGATAGACGAATCGGTCCCCCCCGAATCGCGCCACGGGATCGAAACGGTACACCCGCACAGCACCGAAATGGGGAGACTCAGCGGGCGCTTCAGTGCGATTTGACTCCAGGCCGTAGAAGTCGCGAAGCGGCGCCTCCCGCTCCAGGCGCACGCACCCGGCGATGGCGAGAAGAAGGAGCAAAAAGAGGATTGAGAAGATTCTCATGGCATTTCTCCGGGCGACCTGCGCGGCGGCGGCGCGCCGAAAAGAAACTGGGAAGGGTTCTCCCGCGCCGATTCACTGAGCTCTCTGAAATTTTCCGACATCTCCCGAAGGTTGTCCACCGTCGCTTCGACCTGCCCCTGGTGACGGTGGACGAGCCGGTCGAGGCGACCAAGCAGACGGTTCAGGTGCGCCATGCTCTCGGGGAGGTCTCCCGAAAGGGCGAGCTGTTCGAGAATCTCGTCGAGATGCCCGGCGGCATCGGAGGAGTTTTCGAGGAAGTCGAGCAGAGGCCCTTCGGTGCGCTCGAGGAGCCGCCGAAGACTCTCCAGGGTCGTTTCGGCGCCTGCCTGAAGTGTAGTGAGGTCGAGATCGCGTAGCGCCTCGGCAAATTGTCGGTTTGTCTCCCTGAGCTCTCGCAGAAGCGATTCCGCCTGGGCGCCGATCTCTCTCGCATCCACATCGTTCAGCGCCCGGGTCAACCCCACAAGAGACTCCTCGAGGGCGGCGGCGATCCCCTGGATGTTTATCTCTTCCAGATTGCGCAGGATGCCGTCGACAGCGTCGCCGATGCGGGCGATGATGCTCGGAGACGCCGGGATATAGGGGTAGCGCGGCGTCCAGTCAATCTCGAGGGGAGGATGACGCCTGGGATCGAGATAATCGATCTCGATGTAGGCCGCTCCCGTCACCCCCTGGAAGCCGAGGCGCACTCTGAGCCCCTCATCGACTTCCCGCCCGATCTGCGAAAGGTCGTCTCTTTCGGTCGTTCCGAGAAAGGCTCTCTTGTTCAGGGCCATGCGCACAAGGACGTAGCGGTGCTGAGTCGGATACTCGTTGCGCACCACCGTCATCTCCTCGACGCGTCCGACATCGACGCCGCGGTATTTAACCGGCGAGCCGATATCGAGTCCCTGCACGGTCGTCTCGAAGTAGGTTTCGACGCGGATGCGCTCCTCGAAGAAAGCGCCGACGCCGAAGGCGATGATCGCCACAACGGTGATGGCGGCGGCGGCAATGACGAAGAGGCCGATTTTGAAATAGTTGGGACGTCTCATGTCGGGGATTTTCGCACCCTTTCTGCAGCGCCGTTTCTGTCTTCGGCTTCCCGGCGGAAGAAGCGGCGAACGTAGGGATCGTCACTGAGGTCGCGCAGATCCTCCGGTGTGCCGGCGGCGATGATGGAGCGGCTCTTCTTGTCGAGCATGATCACCCGGTCGGCTATTTCGAAGATGCTCGCAAGCTCGTGGCTGACGACAACGAAGGTGATTCCGAGCGAACGGCACAACTGAAGGATGAGTTGATCGAGCTCGGCAGAGGTGATGGGATCGAGACCGGCCGATGGCTCATCGAGAAAGAGGAGTTCCGGATCGAGAGCCATTGCCCGGGCGATTCCCGCCCGCTTCTTCATCCCGCCGCTCACCTCCGAGGGGAAATGATCGGCGTAGTTCTCCAACCCCACCAGGCTGAGCTTGAGCATACCCACCCGCCTGCACGCTTCGGAGGGAAGTTCGGTGAACTCCTCCAGAGGCAGACAGACGTTCTCCAGCAGGGTCATCGAGCCGAACAGGGCTCCGCTCTGGTAGGTGACGCCGATCCGCCTGAGGATCTCCCTGCGCTCTTTTGCCTGGGCAGCGGCAATGTCCCGGCCATCGATAAGCACCGTCCCTTCCAGGGGAGGGATGAGGCCGATCATGTGCTTGAGAAGCGTGCTCTTCCCCGACCCTGAGCCGCCCAGGATGACGAAGACCTCACCGCGGCGCACTTCGAAAGAGACGTTCTCCAGCAGAATCTCTTCTTCGTACCCGGCGCTCAGTCCCACCACCTGAAGAATGGTCTCTGTTTCGTGCCGCTCCATCGCCTCAGATTCCGAGATAGAAGAAGATGACGGCGAAAATGCCGTCGGCGATGATGATCAGAACGTTTCCGCTCACCACGGCCCGCGTCGCCGAGTCTCCCACGGCGCTGGCTCCCATCTTCGTCTGCAGGCCGTGCAGACAGCCGATGCTCGCAACGATCAGGCCGAAGAAGACGGACTTGAAGAGCCCCCCGCTGATATCAATCCAGGTGACGGCGCCGAGAAGCTGGTTGATATAGGCGGAAAGTGGGTAGCCGAGAGAGAGCAGGACGACAGAGCCGCCCATCACCCCGACCAGGCCGGAGAAGGCGGTCAGAAGAGGGATGATCAGCATCACCGCAATGACGCGGTTGACGACGAGGAATCGCACCGGATCGAGCCCCATCGTCTTGAGGGCGTCGATCTCCTCATTGACCTTCATCGTTCCGATCTCGGCGGCGAAGGCCGAGCCCGAACGCCCCGCCAGGACCATCGCCGTCATCAGCGGCGCCAGTTCGCGCAGCATCGAGAGGCCGATGAGGTTGGCGACAAAGATTTCCGCACCAAACTGCCGAAGGGGGATGGCCGCCTGGAAAGCCATGATAAGCCCGACCAGAAAGCTTACCAGCAGAACGACCGGAAGGGCGTTCACCCCCGACTTCTCGGAGATGAGCATGATCTCGCGCCAACGCATCCGGCGCGGTCTGCGGGCGGTGTCGATGAGCGAGACGGTGAGCTCGCCGAGAAAGGCGATGAGCTCGCGGATCCATTCCCAAACCCGCCAGGTGGCCCGGCCGACCTCCTCGGGAAGGTGGACAGGCTCCCCCCTCGACCTGGAGGATTCAGGCAGCGCCGCGGGATTGAAGAGATCAAAGAGCTGGCGAAACTCGGGCCGAAGTCCCTGAAGCTCGAAGGCTCCGCCTTGGCGGTGCTGCCGACAGCAGAGTTCGACCAGAAGCCCGACACCGGCGCCGTCGCAATACTCGACTTTCTCAGCCTGGAGGATCAGCCTCGGCCGAGCGGCATTGTCGACCTTTTCGACGGCATCCTGCCAGATGGCGGCAATAGTGGTCGCATCGAGACGTCCTGAAAGAGAAAGAACGAGAGAGCCGTCCTCCCTCTGCGCCGAATCGAGGCGAACTCCCGGCTCCTTCTTTTCTTTGGACCATCTGCGCATGGCATCGACTCAAGGAATGCAGGAGACGACTCCCGACTCCTGAATCATTAATTCTACACTTCCCGCGGCTTTTCGCCAATATCGACCTCGACATCGACGTCGATTCCGTAGGCGCCCCATCGTCTTTCGACCAGATTGAGAACATCGCTGTCGGCCCTGACGCGCAGGCGCCCCTCCTTTTCGGTGGCGTCGATCCCCGTACGATCTCCCTCGACAAGGATGTCCCTGGTCGGGTCCGCCTGGTTGAGAAGACGCCACAGCACCTTGGAGCGGTCCGAAGGCGGTCCGTCGGCATCAACCGTTACAAGCAGGCGCGACCCCTGGAAGAGGCGGTTTCGCCAGAGGCCTCGGATGATCTCGAGTCCTGAGCCGGCCGCCTCAGGGCGCACGGCGATGAGGGCCGCACCGTGGTAGATCCCTTCGGCCAGGAAATGCACATCGACGATCTCGGGAAAATCGCAGCGCAGCAGCGGCAGAAAAATCCGCTCCGTCGCCCGACCCAGGTAGAGATTTTCCATGGGAGGAGGGCCGACGACGGTGCAGGGGAGAATCGGATCGACCCTGCGGGTCATGCGCAGCAGACGAAAGACGGGCGCGGGCGCCGCCGGAGCGTAAAAGCCCGTATGGTTTCCGAAAGGACCCTCCGCCCGGCTCTCCCCGGGCACCATATAGCCCTCGAGCACAAACTCTGCTGCGGCCGGCGCCTCCAGATCGCAACTCTGGCACGCGCTCATCTGCACCGGCTCCCCGCGCAGCCAGGCGGCGAAATCGACCTCGGCGATCTGCTCCGGAAGAGGGGCCGAAGCCGCGTAGATCAGCGCGGGAGGCCCCCCGAAGGCGATGACAACGGGCATGGGCTCGCCGCGCCGCGCCCACGCCGCTGCATGCCGGGCGCCGTCCGAACGCGGGCTCCAGTGCAGCCCGGCACTGCGACTGTCGAATACCTGCACGCGGTACATGCCGCAATTGGGGCGCCCGCTCTCGGGGTCCCGCGTGAAGACGAGGGGGAGGGTGAGAAAGCGCCCTCCGTCCCCCGGCCAATTCTTCAGCGCCGGCAGGCTCAGCAGGTCCGGCTCCTCTGCAATAAGCTCGGCGCACGGCGGATGTGCCGTTCGCCTCAAGGAGAACTGCTCCCCCTCCATCGCACGACGCAGGCGCTCCTCGGCGGCGTCGCCTTGCTGTGCGGCCAGGGCTTTCGTCATGCGCGCACTGAGTTCATCCAGGCACGAAACCTCGAGCGCCTGCGCCATGCGGTCCTCGGAGCCGAAAAGGTTCGTCGCGACGCGGAAGGGATGTCCCTTGACCTTTTCGAAGAGCAGCGCCGGACCGCCCCCCTGCGACTTGCAGACCCGGTCAGTCACCGCGGAGATCTCCAGGACGGGGTCGACCTCGACGCCGACCCGCACCGCCTCGCCTCCGGACTCCAGCAGGGATAGAAAGTCTCGCAGGTCAGAAAGAGGCATGGCCGCTCTCCGGGGTCGAGGACAGAACCGCAGTCGCGATCACTCAGACATCTCCTTCCGGCGCGAGATCCTCGCCCCATCCTCCCCCGCCGGGGGTCTCAATGCAAAGGCGGTCTCCGGCGCGGCCCTGAAATGTGCACTTCCCCGCAAGCTCCGTCTCCTCTTCGCCTCGCAGCAGCCGGTTGCGCCCGACCGCTCCCGCCCCGCCCCCCTGCAGCCCATAGGGCCTGGAAACGCGCCGGTCCGAAAGAAGGGTGATGCGGGCGTCCGTCAGCAGCTCGATCTCCTTTTCAACCCCTTCCCCTCCGCGATGACGTCCCCTCCCTCCCGAACCTTCCCGCAGCCGGTATCGCCGCACCCGAAGCGGATAGGCGTGCTCCAGCGCCTCCACGGGGGTGTTGAGGGTGTTGGTCATATGGGTCTGGATCCCGCTGGCCCCCCTGCCCGCGGGCCCTGCTCCGGCGCCGCCTGCAATCGTCTCGTAATAGGTGAAAAGCCCTCCTTTTCCGTCCCGGCCGCCGATCGTCAGGTTGCTCATCGATCCGCAGCTCGCCGACGGAACCGCGGCGGGGATCGCCTTTGCGAGAGCGCCGAGAAGAATATCGACGATGCGCTGGGACGTCTCGACGTTCCCCCCCGCCACCGCCGCCGGGAAGACGCAGTCGACCACAGTCCCCGCCAATGTCTTCACCGTGATGGGACGCATGCAGCCGGCATTGGAGGGGAACCCCTCGGGGGCGAGGAGCCGAAAGACATAGGATACTGCGGAGAGGGTGATGGCGCGGACCGCGTTAACGCACCCCGCCACCTGCCCATCGCAGCCACTGAAATCGACCTCAGCCCTCCTCCCCGCAATGCGCACCGTGCAGCGCAGCGCAACAGGCCCGCTCCCGGCGCCATCGTCGTCGAGGACGTCCTGGAACGAATAGCATCCATCGGGGATGGAAGCGATCACCCCCTCCATCATCTTTTCGCCGTAATCGAGCAGGGCAGACGCATACCGCCGGGTCTCCTCCAGCCCGAAGTGAGCGACCATTTCGGCCAGACGCCTCTCTCCGACCCGGTTTGCCGCCAGTTGTGCGTACAGATCTCCCCTGCGCTCGTCCCCCGTGCGCACGTTGGCCAGAAGCAGATCGACCAGATCCTCATCGAGCACTCCTCCCTTCACGATCTTCACCGGCGGGATGCGAAGCCCTTCCTGAAAGATCTCGGTGGAGAGAGGCAGGGAGCCGGCGCTCATCCCCCCCACATCTGCGTGGTGGGCGCGGTTGGCGAGATAGAAGGCCGGCTTTTTCCCCCCGAAAAAGACCGGGGTGACCAGGGTCATGTCGGGGAGATGCGTTCCGCCGCGGTAGGGGTCGTTGAGAAGCACCGCATCGCCGGACGCAAGATCTCCCCTCTCCAGGGCTGCGGCCACGGCCATCGGCATGGAGCCGAGATGGACGGGGATATGCGCCGCCTGCGCGACCATCTCGGCGTTTCCGTCGAACAGGGCGCAGGAGAAGTCGCGCCGCTCCTTGATGTTCGGGGAAAATGCCGTACGCATCAGGACCGCCCCCATCTCCTCGCACAGGGACGAAAATCGGTTCTTGAGAACTTCGAGACGGATGGGGTCGATGCTCATCGAATCAGGCCTTTTCTCAATGCTATCAGGCGACGCCCCTGACGGCGATGACGCCGAATCACAGAGCTGCAGGGTCAATGAAACGGGCGTTCAAGCCAGCCGGGTGCGCCGGGGCGCCTCCCCCCTTCTCTCCAGGTACCTGAAATAATTTTCCAGCACCGGTGCATCGGCCTCCGCCCAGTCTAGCTCGTGCAGCCTCGCCGGGGAAAGCCACCGGATCTCCTTGTGTTCCAGCAGCCGTATCTCTTCGCCTGCCAGGGTGCAGACGAAGGGGTGAAGCGTGATGGCGAAATCGGGATAGCACCAGTCGGAGGGGGGAAGGGGTGCAACAATTCGGATGCCGACTCCGAGTTCTTCTTCGATTTCACGCTCCAGGCAACTCTCGGCACTCTCGTGGGCGTCGATCTTTCCGCCGGGAAACTCCCATTTGAGCGGGAGGCTCATCGTCTCGCTGCGCTGGGCAGCCAATACGAGTCCGTCCCGTTCGATCAGGGCGCAGGCCACATCGATTTTCCTGATCTCTCTCACCTCTTCACCTTTCCCGCTCATCTCTCCAGCACCACGCACCCCTGCCGGGTCATTTTCGCCCTCCATCCGGGACGCACGAGGTGTGTGGCGCTCTCCTCCACGATGAGCGCCGGACCCTCGAACTGCGCCTGCAGCGGCAGCGTCTCACGCAGGTAGATCGGACAGTGCACAAGTTCGGCGTCGATTCGCACCTGCGAATCTCGCAACCGGGTCAACTCGCCTCGCCGGGGTTCCCCCCCGAACGCCGGTGAGTGCCCCGGTACGCGGGAGCGAAGGCGAACGGTGACGATCTCGATCTCCCGCCCCTCGTCGCAATAGCCGTAAAGGGCCTCGTGTCGCCGGTGAAACGCATTGCGGAAATCTTTGGAGAAAGGGACGTTGACCTCGAAGGACTGCCCCCGGTAGCGCAGATCGAGGGAGAAGACCAGCTCTATGTCGTCCTCAAGGGCGCCTTCGTCCTTCATTTCCTGCCGGGCACGCTCTTCCAAAGGATAGAAAAGTTCCTTTAAAGCTTTCTCGCCGGTCTCTCCCGGTATCAGCACCGAAAGGGAGTAGTCCCGCACGGTGTCGGCGACCACCAGACCGAAAGCCGAAAGGAGCCCGGGACCGACAGGGATGAGGATTCGACGCATGCCGAGCGTCTCGGCCAGCGAACAGGCGTGGAGCCCTCCCGCCCCGCCGAAGGGCAATAGCGTGAAATCGCGCGGATCGTGCCCCCGGGCGATGGAGACGACGCGAAGAGCGGCCGCCATCGTCTCTTCGGCGACCTCCACGATCCCCTCGGCCATCTTCTCCACAGGGAGTCGCGCCCCCCTCGCGAGCCGCTCCACCGCCGCTTGCGCCCGCTCCGGGAAGAGCGGCATGCGCCCCCCGAGAAACGACTCCGGCAGGAGGCGCCCGAGACACAGGTTCGCATCGGTGACCGTCGCCTCTTCTCCCCGACCGTAGCAGGCCGGTCCCGGGTCAGCTCCGGCACTCTGTGGACCGACCCTCAGCGCCCCTCCCTCGTCGAGGCGGGCGATCGATCCCCCGCCGGCTCCCACGGTGTGGATGTCGATCATCGGCACCTTTACGGGCCAGCCTGCCACCACCGCCTCCGCCGTAAAGGGGATTTCTCCGGCGCAAAGCCCCACGTCCGTGCTCGTTCCCCCCATGTCGAAAGTGATGATCCGATCGAAACCCGCCCTGCGGGCTGCTGCGAAGGCTCCCACCATCCCCCCGGCCGGCCCCGAGAGAATCGTACGCACCGCCTCTTTGGCAGCGGTCCTTGGCCGAATCGCCCCGCCGTTGCTCTGCATGATGCGCAGGGTGCTCCCCGGCAGGGCCGACTGCAGCCTTTCGAGGTATTGCCCCATGATCGGGGACACCGAGGCGTTGACGACGGTGGTGGAAGCTCGTTCGAACTCTCTGAATTCCACAAGGATCCGGCTTGATGCGGAGACCTCGAGACCTTCGCGTTCGAGCGCCTCCGTCAGAGCCGATTCGTGCTCCGGCATCGCATAGCTGTGCAGCAGGCAGACGGCGACGGACGAGGCCCCCGTTTTCGAGACCGCGGTGACAATTTTTGCGATCTGCTCCGCCAAAAGAGGGACAGCCACCTCCCCATTGGGCAGGACCCTTTCGCGCGCCTCGACGACGCGCTCGCCGGGGACGAGAGGTTCGGTTCGCCTGGGGTGCAGAGCATAGAGATCCGGCCTGTTCTGTCGTCCGATGAGGAGCAGGTCGCGAAATCCCTCTGTGACGACCAGGGCCACGCACGCTCCCTTTCCTTCCAGCAGCGCGTTTGTCGCCACCGTAGAACCGTGAAAGACAAAGGCAGGAGCGTCTCCGACAAGCCGCCTCACCCCTTCAAGAACCGCCCTCGAGGGATCTGCCGGAGTGGAAGGGAGCTTCCAGGTCCGCAGCTCATCCCCCCGCACCATCACCAAGTCGGTAAAAGTACCACCTGTGTCGACGCCGATGAGGGGGATTGCCGAATGCGAAGGGAACACTTCTTGCTCTTGATCTATGCGTTTTGTCATTAAAGAGTCCAGAGAAGTGTTGACAACTCGCCATCATAGGCTAAAAGTTTGAAAACACACGATGAAAGGATCCCACGGAATGAAAGGTATCTGCTTCGTCCTTGTCACGGTCCTCTTTGCAGCGGTGGTATCTGTCCTGGCCTCTTCTGCCGAAACCCTTCACAAGGGATCTCCCTCACCGGACCTCTTGGCTGAACGTTCCATTTCACACTGATTATTGCTTTCCCCCCAGCGTCTCTTCCTTTCAGCCCTCGACCTTCGTCCCTTCTTCAGCTCCTCCATGCCCGCCTTCGACGGCGAGCGCAAGAGGTATCTTCGGCTCAAGCTTGTGCCTTTTTCCCTCGTGCACGATCTCCATCCCCTTTCCCCGGGTCAGCGTGTATGTTGCGTTTTGCCTCGTCGTCTCCACCCTCAGGCGCTGCCCCCTGATCATCAGTGCAAATCTGATTCTGGCTATATTCGAGGGAAGACGCGGCGAAAAGCTGATCTCCCCCGCGTAATCGCGCATCCCCGCGAACCCGTAAACCATCGTCATCCACGTCCCCCCCATTGAGGCGATATGGCAGCCGTCCTTGACGTTTCCGCCGATGTCGGCCAAGTCCATGAGCAAAGCGTATCTGGCGTATCTCAGAGCATTGACCTCGTCCCCGACCTCTGCGGCGATGATGCTCTGTATGCAGGCCGACAGAGAGGAGTCGCCGGTTGTCAGGGGATCGTAATACTCGAAATTGCGCTTTTTCTGCTCCAGGGAAAACGCGTTGCCGAGAAGGAACATCGCCAGCACCACGTCGGCCTGCTTGATGACCTGGTGCCGATAGATCACCAGTGGATGATGGAAAAGAAGGAGGGGAAATCGTTCCCTCGGCGTCCCCTTGATATCCCAGACCTTCCGATCGAGGAAATGGTCGTCCTGGGGATGAATCCCAAGGGCCTCGTCATACGGGATGTACATCGATTCTGCGGCGTGACGCCACTGCGAAACCTCGGAGAGATCGAGACCGGTCCGGTGCACCAGGGTGGCGAAATGCTCTGGATAGCGCTCTTTCATCTCTAATACGGTCTCTGCGGCGTATCGCAGGTTTTCCCGGGCCATCAGGTTGGTGAAGGCATTGTTGTTCACCACCGTAGCGTACTCGTCGGGTCCCGTCACCCCGTGGATGCAGAAGGCGCCCCCCTGCCGACCGGAGTAGAATCCGAGGTCGAGCCAGAGTCGGGCGGTTTCGACGAGAATTTCGGCCCCTTCGTCGAACAGCAGGGACTTGTCTTCGGTAATGTCGACATACTTGCGCAGTGAAAAGGCGATGTCGGCGTTGATGTGGTACTGGGCTGTCCCTGCCGCATAGTAGGCCGATGCTTCCTCGCCGTTGATCGTTCGCCAGGGAAAGAGCGCCCCCTTCTGGTTGACCTCACGGGCGCGTTTTCGCGCCTGTTCGAGCATGCTGTGGCGAAAGCGCAGAAGGTTGCGTGCGATGCTCGGAGCCGTGTAGGTAAGAAAAGGCATGAGATAGATCTCGGTGTCCCAGAAATAGTGCCCCTCGTAGGTCTGTCCCGTCAGCCCTTTTGCCGGTATCCCGACCCCTTCAGCGCGAGCGGCGGCCTGCAGAATCTGGAAGAGGTTCCAGCGCAGCGCCTGCTGCATCTCACCGCACGTTCTGCTACCGTCGGGCACTTCCTCGATTTCGATGTCGCTCCGGTCCCAGAAATCCCTCAGATAATTCCTCTGTCCCTGGATGAGGGCGTCGAAGCCGTTCCTGCAGGCCCTGTTCAAAGTGCGTTCCGCCCGGTCGCACAGCTCTGCGGTCGGAGCATGGCGGGACGAATGGTAGGTGATGAACTTGATGAGATGAAACGGCTTGCCCTTCCGGGCGTCGACAGAGAAGACGACCCTCGCCTCATCCGGCCCGATATCGGCGTTTGACGTCCACGAGCATTCGGTTTCGAAGAGGTGGTCGACGCCGCAGGCGATGGTCATGCGGCTTCTTTCCGCCTGGTGACTCAGCACGAGGCGATGATCCCGCGCGTAGTGCTCCCTGGCGTGAAGCACCTTTCGACTGAATCCCCGCGCCTTGCGCGGATCGTCGACCCCGCCCGGATTCGGTTGGTTTCCTCTGAGTTCTGACGAAATTTCCACCGGTGCATCGCAATTGAGGAGGGTCACCTGGTAGGAGACGGCGGCGAGGTGGCGGTGCTCGAGCGAAACGATCCGGCGCGACTCGATCAGAACCCGCTTTCCCGACGGGGTTTCCCAAAGGATCTCCCTGTCAAGGGTTCCGGCTTCCATATCGAGGGTGCGCTGGTAGAGCTGAAGGCTTGCGGTGGGAAGATAAAACGGTTCGTCGTCGACGTAAAGGCGGATGACCTTGGCATCGGTGACATTCAGCATCGTCTGGCCGGTTCGGGCGAATCCGTAGGCGTCCTCGCCATAGACGATGGGCCAGGTCTCGTGGAAACCGTTGATAAAGGTGCCGTTATGAGCTTCCGGCTGCCCTTCGTCAAAGGTTCCCCGCAGACCGAGATACCCATTGCCAATGGCGAATATCGTTTCGGTCTGGGCCAGAAACCTGGGATAGAAGGACGTTTCTATAATTTTCCAGGGATTGACGGGGTAGATATGCTGGGGGGGATTCAGGGTTTCGTGCCGGATCATGTCTCACTCGCAGGAAAATCGCTGGACAGAAGAGCACCTGAAACATCCGGGGGCGCTTTTCCAACATATCAGTTTTCTTGGTTTCCCGCAAAAATTATACCTCACCTCCCATAAAGAAAACCCCGGCGCGAAGAGCGCCGGGGTGCTAAAACTGCTCTGCGAGAAAATTTTTAGAAAATTGCGAGCTTTGCGATCTCCATGACGGCGCCGGGAAGCACTCCGAGATAGAGGACCCCGACGACAGACAGCACGATGGAAACAACTGCGGCCGCAGGCATTTTAACCCATCCGAAATCTTCCGCAGGATCCCTGAAGTACATGTAAACCATGACCCGAAGGTAATAATAGAGCGAAACGGCGGAGTTCAAGACGCCGATGACGACGAGCCAGATATAGCCGGCCTCCACCGCACCTGCAAAGATGTAGAACTTGCCGGCGAATCCGGCCGTCGGGGGGATCCCCATCAGAGAGACGAGGAAGATGGACATCGCCACGGCGAGGAAGGGGCGCTTGTAGCCGAAGCCGGCCATTCCGTCCAGAGTCAGGTTGTCCTCCCCCTTCTTGCCGGCCAGTACGAGAACGGCGAAAGCGCCGATGTTCATGAAGGTATAAGCAAGAAGGTAGAAGAGGATCCCGGAAATACCAATTTCGTTTGCTGCAACGAGCCCGACCAGCGCGTAGCCGACATGAGCGATGGAGGAGAAGGCGAGCATTCTCTTAATGTCGGTCTGGCTGATGGCAATCACGTTGCCCACGATCATGGTGAGGACTGCCAGGATCCAGAACATGGTCGACCACTCGGGCTGAAGAGCCGGGAGCGCGAGGAGGAGAACCCGCAGAAAACCGGCAAAGGCTGCGGCCTTGGGACCGGCGCTCATAAAGGCGGTGATCGGCGTCGGGGCGCCCTGATAGACGTCGGGAGTCCACATGTGGAAGGGAACGACCCCGATCTTGAAAAGAAATCCGATGCTCAGGAGGCCGACCCCGCCGAGCGTCATGATGTTGGAGATGTAGGCCGGGTTCTGGGCGAAGTACATCCCGATATCGGCGATGTTGGTCGTGCCGGTCACACCATAGAGCAGGGCGATGCCGTAGAGCAGAAAACCGGTAGCGAAGCAGCCGAGAAGGAAGTACTTGAGACCCGCCTCGTTGGAACGCAACTGCCCTCTGAAGAAACCGGCGAGGACGTAGAGCGATACCGAGAGGACCTCCAGACCGAGGAAGATCGTGAGCAGGTCGGTTCCTGAGGCCATCCACATCGCGCCCGCCGTCGCGAAGAGGATGAGCGGGTAATACTCGCCGACCGGATAACCCTCGCGCCTCAGGTAGTCGTCTGAGATCAGGATCGTCAGGGCGGCTGACACCAGGAAGATAATGTTGAAGAAAGTGGCGAAGTTATCAAGTGCCACATGCCCGTAAAACCCGACTTCGGGGTTATTCCAGGCGCCGAGGGAGACGAAGCCGGTGACGACCAGGGCCACGACGCTGAGCCATGCGACCGGGGTGGTCGACCCGCGAGGTAAAAATACGCTGACGAGCAGGATCGCCATTCCGAACAGTGTCAATACCAGCGATGGCATGATCGCCGCGAAATTGACGTTCGCAATAGCCTCTTGTACCAGATTTTCCATGAAAGGGCTCCTCCGGAAGCGGTAGTGCGTTGAGACTTATTTCAATTCAGGAAGCTGAATCTGCGCCGGTTCGACCATGGCTACGATCTCGGTACCGTTAACCTGCTGCAGGAGCTGTTCCAGAGCAGGGGTCATCTTCTCGAAAAACGGGTTGGGGTAAAGACCGATCCAGAAGACGAACAGAAGCAACGGCGCCATGAGGGCGATCTCCCTGCCGGAGAGATCCTTGAGCTTCTCGTTCGCCGGATTCTTCAGCTCTCCGAACATGACACGCTGGTACATCCAGAGCATGTAGACGGCGGCAAGAATGACGCCGGTGGTTGCGAAGACGGCGAACCAACGCAGTTGGCTCTCGAAAGCGCCCATAAGGATCAGGAATTCACCGACAAACCCGTTGGTTCCGGGCAGACCGATGGAGGAGAAGGTCATGATCAGGAAGATCGTGGCGAAAATCGGCATCCTCTTGGCGAGACCTCCGAACTGGGCGATCTCACGGGTATGGCGTCGTTCGTAAAGGAATCCGACGATAAGGAAGAGCGCGCCGGTGGTGATGCCGTGGTTGATCATCTGGATCATCCCGCCGGAGAGCCCTTGAAGGTTGAGGGCGAAGACCCCGAGCATGACGAAGCCGAGATGCGAGACCGAAGAATAGGCGACGAGCTTCTTGATGTCGTCCTGCATCATGGCGACCAGCGCCCCATAAATAATCCCGATGACCGAGAGAAGCGCCAGGAAGGGGATGAACTGATGGGTCGCATCGGGGAAGAGCGGCATGGCGAAGCGCAGGAAGCCGTAGGTCCCCATCTTCAGGAGGATCGCCGCCAGAATGACGGAACCAGCGGTCGGCGCCTCCGTGTGGGCATCGGGCAACCAGGTGTGGACCGGGAACATCGGCACCTTGATGGCGAAGCTGAAGGCGAACGCCAGGAAGAGCCAGGTCTGGATCTCAGCCGGGATGGCGACCTGGTAGAACTGGGTGATGCTGAAGCCGCTCATGTCAATGCCGGACTGGATCGCATAGTAGTAGACGTAGATGACGGCGACCAGCATCAGCAGAGAGCCGACAGCGGTGAAGATAAAGAACTTAACGGCGGCGTAGATGCGATTCTTTCCTCCCCAGATGCCGATCATGAAATACATCGGAATCAGCATCAGCTCCCAGAAGATGTAGAAGAGAAAGAGATCGAGGGAGATGAAGGCGCCGAGCATTGCAGTTTCCAGCAGGAGCGCCAGGGCCATGAATCCCTTGACGTTCTTGTCGACGGCATGCCAGGTGGAGAGGATCGCGATCGGCATGATGAAGGTCGTCAGAAGAATGAGCCAGAGGCTGATCCCATCGACGCCGACCGAATAGTTCATCGTGAAGAATTCACCGACGCTGATCCAGGGAACGAACTCGGTGTAATGCATCCCGGCCGAGGTCTTGAAGACGTCGTTGAAGGCCAACGGGAGGCTGATGAAAAAGACGATGATCGTCACCACCAGGGTGAACCCCTTGATGAGGTTTCCGTTTTCCTTGGGCAGGAAAAGGAGTGCCACCATCCCGAGGATCGGGAAGAAGGTCATCAGGCTGAGAAGATGGTCGGTCATTGGAAATAGCTCCTTAATTCTCTGTCGCAGATCAAACGGACTCTTACCTGAAGACGTAGAAGGCGACGATCACCACCATCCCGAGGACCATGGTGAGGGCGTAATTATGCACCAGGCCGCTCTGGGTGATTCGAAGGGCCCCCGAGAAGAGCTGCACCAGTTTGCCGAGGCCGTTGACGATCCCGTCGATTCCCTTGACATCGAACCCTTTCCACAGAAAAGTGCCGAGGCGCTTGGTGGGATTGACGAAGAGAGCGTCGTAGATCTCATCGACATACCATTTATTGTGAATGGTCCTGTAGGCCCCCTGGAAGGATGCAACGACTTTTCCGGGGAGGTCGGGGCGCATGTGGTACATGAAGACGGCCAGCAGAATACCCGATGTCGCTACGATGACGGCAGCGGCGACCATCCCCCACTCGAAGGCAGCGGAGTGCGGCAGCATACCGATGCCGTAGGTCGCCATCGTCGCACCGAATACCGGGTCGAGGAAATGCTCGAGGCGATGTGCGCCCCACATCAGCTCCGGAACCCCGACGTAACCGCCGAAGACCGAAAGGACGGCCAGGACGATGAGGGGAATGGTGATGACGGCCGGTGATTCGTGCAGGTGCTTTTTCGCCTTCTCGACCATGCGCTCCTGTCCGTAGAAGGTCATGAAGACGAGACGGAACATGTAGAAGGCGGTCAGGCCGGCAGTGAAGAGGGCAACAAGCCACAGCCCCCAGTGCCCGTGAGTCGACCCAATGGCCCAGTGCAGGATCTCGTCTTTGGAGAAGAACCCGGAGAAGAGAGGAACGCCTGCGATGGCCAAGGTGGCGACAAGAAAGGTGATATGCGTGATCGGCATGTGCTTGCGCAGACCCCCCATATTGCGCATGTCCTGAGGATCGTCGTGAACGTGCGCATGGTGCAGGGCATGATGCATGGCGTGGATGACCGAGCCCGAGCCGAGAAAGAGGCAGGCCTTGAAGAACGCGTGAGTCATCAGGTGGAAAACGCCGGCCGTAAAGGCGCCGACCCCGACGGCAAGAAACATAAAGCCGAGCTGCGAAACCGTGGAGTAGGCCAGGACGCGCTTGATGTCGTTCTGGGCCAGGCCGATGCTGGCGGCGAAGATGGCGGTGGCTGCGCCGACGATGGCGATGACCATCATGGTATCGGGCGCCATGGCGAAAAGGCCGTTCATTCTGGCGATCATGTAAACGCCTGCGGTGACCATGGTCGCGGCATGGATCAGTGCAGAAACCGGGGTGGGACCTTCCATGGCGTCGGGCAACCAGGTGTAGAGCGGGATCTGAGCCGATTTGCCTGTGGCGCCGAGGAAAAAGAGGAGTGTGATCGCCGTCACGATGGCCCCGCCAGCACCGAGAAGATGGGCGTTGGCCTGGATCTCGACGAAGTTGACGGTCCAGACGCCGTGCGCGCTTCCGAGGGTCCAGAACAGGAGAAAGAGTCCCAGAAGGAAACCGAAGTCCCCGACACGGTTGACCACGAAGGCCTTCTTGGCCGCATCGCCGGCGCTCTTCTTATGGAAGTAATAGCCGATAAGAAGGTAGGAACAGAGCCCGACCCCTTCCCATCCGATGAACATCACCAGGGCGTTGTTGCCGAGGACGAGCATCAGCATCGAGAAACAGAAGAGGTTCAGGTAGGAAAAATATCTGTAGTACCCCTCTTCCCCGTGCATGTAGCCGATGGAGTAGAGGTGAATCAGGGAGCCGACCCCGGTGACGACCAGGAGCATGAGGGCGCTGAGGGGGTCGAAGAGAAAACCCCAGTCGACCTGAAGCGTCCCAACCGAGATCCAGGAGGCGATGACCTGTTCATGGACCTTCTGGGAATCACCGAGCAGGCGGAAGAAGTAGATGACAGAGATCACGAAGGAAGAAGCGATCGCCAGCGTGCCGATGGCGCCGATCACCGTCTCGTTCTTGATCTTCTTCCCCAGAAGCCCGTTGATGAGTGCTCCCAGAAGGGGAAAGAGCGGAATAAGCCATAGATAGTCGTAGCTGTGCATCTATCTCTCCTCTAGACGGAATAAACCTGAACGGATTCCTTCTATTACGATTTCAACAAGTTGAAGTCTTCGACATTCACCGATTCTTTATTGCGGAAGAAGGTGATCATCAAGGCGAGCCCGATGGCCGCCTCGGCCGCCGCAACGGCCATGACGAAGAAGACGAATATCTGACCGTCCAGATTCCCCAGATGTCGGGAGAGGGCGATAAACGTGAGGTTCACCGAGTTGAGCATCAGTTCGATGCACATGAAAATAACGATCGCATTGCGCCGGGTCAGGACTCCGATGGTCCCCAGGGTGAAGAGTATCGCACCAAGCACAAGATAATGATGGACTGTCAACATGTTCCTTCTCCTGTAGGGATCTTCAGACTTCCTTCTTGGCCAGGACGATGGCTCCGACAATGGCTACCAGCAACAGAATCGAGGTGATTTCAAAAGGCAGAAGATACCGTGTGAAGAGTGTCTGCCCAATCAGTTCGGTGTGACCGACCTGCTCGATGACCTGGGGAGTGATGTCCCCGACCAGACCGGTCACCTGTCCCCTCAGGACGATGAAACTGCCGATGAGAAGAACCACGACGCCCGCGGCTGCCCCGCCGACGACGTTATGGGCGTAGCGCCTCTTGGACTCTGCTCCGAGGTTGAGCAGCATGATCACGAAGAGGATCAGGACCATGATGGCCCCGGCGTAGACCAGGATCTGAACCGCTGCCATGAAGGGCGCATGGAGCATGACGTAGAAGACGGCCAGGCAGAAGAAGGTCATGACAAGAGAAATGGCGCTGTTGACCGGGTTCTGACAGGTTATGACCAGAAAACCGGAGGTGACGGCGACCAGGGCGACCAGATAGAAAAAAATGAGTTCCATGCTTCGACGCTCCTAAAGGGATTACTTGAGCAGCCGCTCTTTATTGAAGATGAAGTCTTCCCGCCGGTAATTGGCCAGTTCGTACGAATCGGTCATCTCCAGCGCCTCCACCGGGCAAGCCTCCACACAGTAGCCGCAGAAGATGCAGCGCAGCATGTCGATCTTGTAGACCCTGGGGTACTTCTCGCCCTTCTCGTTTTCGGCCGATTCGACGGTGATGCACTTGGCCGGGCAGACAGTGGGACACAGGTAGCATGCGACGCACTTCTCACGATCGTGCGCCGGAACCAGCCGGTGCAGTCCGCGGAAGCGGTTGGAGGGCGTCAGCTTGCTGTGGGGGTACTGCACGGTGACGCTGTTCCCCGGGAGCATATGCTTGAAGGTGATGCTCAGACCTTTGATGAATTCCTTGAACATGGCATTCCTCTCGGTTGGGTTACAAAAGGATAAGTACTACGATGCCGGTGATCACGATGTTGACCAGCGCCAGAGGAAGGAAAATCTTCCAACCCAGATACATCAGCTGGTCATAGCGGACGCGGGGAAAAGTAGCGCGCAACCAGATGAAGAAAAACATGAAGGCAAAGATCTTGAGCAACAGGTTGATCGCACCCGGGAAGGGTCCGTGCCATCCGCCCAGGAAGAGGGTGGCTGCGATGGCGGAGATAACCACCATATTGGCGTATTCGGCCATGAAGAAGAGGGCGTACTTCATCGAAGAGTATTCGGTGCAGAAGCCCGATACGAGTTCCGTTTCGGCCTCGGGGAGGTCGAAGGGGGTGCGGTTGATTTCAGCCAGGCCGCAGATCACGAAGAGACCGAAAGCCAAGGGCTGGGAAAAGATGTACCAGTTCGGCAGAAAGGGGATCAGGGGGAAGGAGGTCATCTGGGCATGGACGATCCCCCGCAGGCTCAGCGTCTCGGCCAGCATGAAAACCGCGACGATGGAGAGGCCGGCGGCGAGTTCATAGGAGATCATCTGCGCCGAGGAACGAATGCCGCCCAGAAGCGAATACTTGCTGTTGGATGACCACCCCGCCAGCACGATGCCGTAGACCCCGAGACCTGCCATGGCGAGGATATAGAGGATTCCAACGTTCAGGTCGGCGATCTGCTGATGGACGACGTATCCTCCGATGGTGACGTCAGGCCCGAAGGGGATGACGGCGAAAGTGATGAACGCCGGAACCAGAATCATCATGGGGGCGAGAATGAAGGTGACCTTGCTGGCCTGGGCCGGGATGATGTCCTCCTTGAAGAAGAGCTTCAGACCGTCGGCGATAGGCTGCAGCAGACCGTGCCATCCGGTCTCCATGGGGCCGAGGCGGACCTGCATGTGGCCGATCACCTTGCGCTCCACCCAGGTGGCGTAGGCGACGATCAGAATTACCACCACGAAAACGGCCAGTATCTTCACCATCATGGTTCCCAGGAACAATGGGAGGTTGTTCGAGAGGCTCAACAGTTCAGGGGTCATGACAATCCTCTTCCTCGTGTGCGTTTAAATGACAATCCGTAAAGGTCAGAATCCCGGTTTGTGTGGAGTTCTCATCTTGTCGATCTGCGTCAGGAGGTACCCGGCGTCACGATGATGAGGGTTGATTTCAAGCGCCCTGGAGATCGCCTCCCTGGCGGCATCCATGAAGTCGAGCTGAAGATTGCACTCGGCCAGATGAAAATAGACGTCAGCGTCCTTGGGATTGATCTTCAGCACTTCGTTGTAGGCGCTGATCGCATCCCCGAACTCTCCCCCCTTGCGAAGTGATTCACCCAGCATATAGTGGGCCGGAGCGAATCGGGCGCTGCACTCCAGGGTCTTGCGGAACTGCTCGGCGGCTTCGACGAGATCGCCCTGTCGAAACAGAGCCATTCCGAGTTCGAAGCGCGCCGCGGTGTAGGAAGGGCTGATCTGCTCGACCTTGCGGAACTGGTCTATTGCCCGGGCGTTGTCTCCCATTTGGGAGTAGACCATCCCCAGGATGTAGAGCGCCCTTGTGTACTGGGGATTGAGCTTGATAGCTCCCAGGAGTTTTTCTTCCGCCTGGTCGAGGTCGGAGGTGCGCAGGTGACACAGCCCCAACCGATAATGGGTCTCGGCGCTTCCCGGGTTGAGTCTGAGCGCCTGTTCGAAGCTATCGATGCTTGCTGCGAGTTCGCCCAGGCCGTACTGCGCCATTCCAAGCTTGAAATAGACCCTGAAGGGCTCCTTCTCCCCTTCCAGAGCTTTGCGCAGCGAGGAGATCGCCCCTCTGAGATCTCCCCGGTCGTAAAGGGCGAGTCCCTTGTAGTAAAATCCTTTGCTGAACGCATGGTCCTGAGAGATGGCCTCGTCCCACAGTTTGAGCGCATCATCGATAAGGCCTCTGTGATAGCAGTCGACGGCCTTCTGGTGGAGGAACTCGGTGTTCCTGGTCAGGTCCAGCCCGCACTGGTCACAGAATTTTGCCCGCGCCGTGAGGGCCGCGTCGCACTTTGGACACTTCATGACAGCTCCTGAAGGCAAATCCTACTTGCGAACATCAACTGCAACGGCCGCTTGCCCCTTGTAGAGGCGGTTGATGCCGCTACCGGGGAAATGATAGGGGGCGAACAGAACCCCTTTGGGCAGGCGCAGATCGACCTTGACCGGGAGTTTGACTTCGGCTCCGTCGGCGACAAGCGTAAGGACGTCGCCTTCCTTCACGTTCAGCTCTGAGGCATCCTCGCGACCCAATTCGACGTAGGCGGAAGGAACGACGGCCAGCGGCCCGGAAGCGTGGGTCGAGACGGTGCCGCTGTGATACAGGGCGCTCCCCGTAACGAGCTGGTACCGGGAATTGAGAGGAAAAGAGCCTTTTGCGCCCACGAGCTTCCTGCGCGAGACCGGAAGGGTCTCGCCTCCCCAGACGACCCCCTGAGGTCCGATGGCGCTGAATTCGATACCGGCGTAACCGGCGACGCTTTCGGTGATGGCGCTGAAGACGGACTGAGGTCCTGTATAGCTCACCTGCTGGCCGAAACGTCTGCAGAGCGTTTCAAAGATGGCATAGTCGGTCTTCGCTTCACCGGGGAGAGGAACGCCCTGGCGCACTCTCTGGATGCGGCGCTCGGCGTTGGTGAAGGTGCCCTCCTTTTCAGCGAAGGAGGCAGCGGGCAGAACGACATCGGCCTGCCGGGCGGTGGCGGAGAGGAAGATATCCTGCACTACGAGGAAGGGGACCTTCTTGAGCGCCTCTTCGACCGCTGCAAAGTCGGGGTAGGAACTGAGCATGTCCTCGCCTACCACATAGAGGGCCGAGAGATCACCGCCAGCGGCGGCTTTGAGCATTCCCTGAGCCCCGAGGCCGTCCTTGGAAGGAATGATGCCGAGGTCAAGTGCGCCCTGGCTGTTCGACTTCTCGCCGCACAGGAAAATCCCGCTCCCTTCACGGCCGGCGGCCCCTGTCAGTATGGTGAGGTTGGCCGCCGCGACGGCAAGATCGCGACTCTGCGCAACGTAGGGGAGCCCGTAGGCGAGGAGAATGGCGCTTTTCTTGGCACCGGCCAGTTGGCGAGCAGCCTGGCGGATCGCCTCGGCGGACACCCCCGAGACGGCCTCGACCTTCTCGGGAGCGTACTCGTCGAGGGACTTCTTCAACTCGGCGAGACCCTCGACTCCTTCGGTCACGGCAAGTCCCTCGGCAATAAGGGTCTGGGCCATGGCGTTGAGAACGTTGACCTCCAGCCCCGGACGGGTCAGGAGCGTTTCGGCGTCGGGAAGTTTGGTGAATTTCCCTTTCTTGTCGGTCACGACGATGAGCTGGGCGTGGTTGCGCTTGACCGCCTGGTTGACCACCATGCCGAAAACGGGGTGCGTCTCGTAGAAGTCAGAGCGAATCGCAAGGATCACATCGCACTCTTCGACCTGGGGAAAGGTCGCGGTCGATGCGCCCACACCAAGGGTCTCTTTGAGTCCTTCGGTCACCCCCTTGTAGCACTCACCCCCGGAGTTGTCGAGGTTGGAGGTCCCCAGCGCCAAGGCAAGGTTCTTGAGAAGGAAGTACTCCTCGTTGGTCAGGCGTCCGCCGGCGACGATCCCGATCCCCTTTTCGGTGCGGGCCTTTGAGAAACCGCTGACGACCGCCTCGATGGCCTCAGGCCAGGTGGCTTCAACGAGCTCGCCGTCTTTGCGCACCAAGGGGCGGGTGAGACGCTTGTCGCTGTTGATGAAGCTGTAGCCGAAGCGGCCGCGGATGCAGAGATTGCCGTCGTTAACGCCGGTGCGGTCATTGAATCGGACCGTCTCGACCTTGTCGTTGAGAACCCCGAGCGTCACGGTGCAGCCGTTGCCGCAATAGCCGCAGACGGTGTCGACTTCCTTGAGCTGCCAGGGGCGGGCCTTGAACTTGAACGGCCGCGGAAGGATAGCGCCGACAGGGCACATCGAGACGCACTGGCCGCAGAACTCACAGTTGAGGCCGCGGTCGAAGGCGGTGGCGATCTTCGACTCGAAGCCGCGGTTGATGAAGGAGTACGATCCGTAGGCGACGATTTCGTCGCAGACCCTTGCGCACTTCCCGCACAGGACGCAGCGGTTCATGTTGCGCTCGATAAGAGGGTTCACCTCGTCGGTGGGGAGGTTGAACTTCTCACCGGTGAAGCGGTTGGGATAGACCTCGTAATCGAAGGTCAGATCCTGCAGGTCACACTCGCCTCCCTTGTCGCACACGGGACATTCGATGACGTGGTTGACGAGGAGAAACTCCAGAACGGTTTTGCGGACCTTGCGGATCTCCTCGGAGGTGGTGGTGACCACCATCCCTTCGGTGACCGGCGTGGTGCAAGCCGGAATGAGGCGCCCCTTCATCTGTTCCACTTCCACAAGACAGACCCTGCAGGCCCCGTAGGGGAGGAGTTTTTTCGCATAGCAGAGAATCGGGATCTGGATACCGGCTTCTTCAGCCGCCTCGTAGATCGTGGCCGTTTTTTTGACCTGAACCTGTTTCCCGTCGATAGTCAGAGTTACCATCTGTGTAACCTCGTTCAAGGAGTGAGGGGTAAGGAGTGAGGGGTGAGGAAGAAAGGCTCGTTGCCTCACACCTCACACCTCACACCTCACTGAACTACTCGATTGCCATGAAACGACAGGCGTCGTAGCAGGACGTGCAGAAGGTGCACTTGGACTTGTCGATGACCGCAAGCTGACCCTTCTCCCACTTGATGGCATCGACCGGGCAGACCTTGTAGCACAGACCGCACTTCTTGCATGCCGCCTCGACCACCTCGAACTTGAGCAGCTCCTTGCAGCTGTTGGAGGGGCAGCGCTTGTCCTTGATGTGCGCTTCATACTCATGACGGAAGTAGCGGATGGTGGAGAGGACCGGGTTTGGGGCAGTCTGCCCAAGGCCGCACAGGGAGCTCTTCTTGATGTCCTTGGACATGTCCTCGAGCATCTCGATATCCCCTTCCTGCCCTTCGCCCTTGGTGATCCGCTCGAGGATCTCGAGCATGATCTTGAGGCCGATGCGACAGGGGACGCACTTGCCGCACGACTCGACGCGGGTGAAGTTGAGGAAGAAACGGGCGATATCGACCATACAGGTCGTCTCGTCCATGACGACGAGACCGCCCGAACCCATCATGGCGCCGGCCTTTATGAGAGAGTCGTAGTCGACCTGAGCGTCGAGAGCCTCCGCAGGCAGACAGCCCCCCGAGGGTCCGCCGGCCTGAACCGCCTTGAACTTGCGGTTGTTCAGGATCCCGCCGCATACGTCGTAGATGACCTCTTTCATCGTGGTGCCCGCGGGAACCTCAACGAGGCCGGTGTGCTTGACCTTGCCGGTGAGAGCGAAGATCTTCGTCCCCTTGGTCCCCTCGGTTCCGATGGAGGAGAACCAGTCGGCGCCCTTGTAGAAGATGTAGGAAATGTTGGCGAAGGTCTCGACGTTGTTGATGTTTGTCGGCTTCCCCCAGAGACCGCGAACAGCGGGGAAGGGGGGACGGGGACGGGACATGCCGCGGTGCCCCTCGATGGAGGCCATCAGCGCCGTCTCTTCGCCGCAGACGAAGGCGCCGGCTCCGGCCTTGATGCGCAGGTTGAACTCGAAGCCGAGCCCAAGGCAGTCCTTGCCGAGGATCCCCTTCTCATAGCAGGTGTCGATCGCCTTCTGAAGGCGCTTGATGGCCAGAGGATATTCGGCGCGGCAATACACATACCCGTTCTTGCAGCCGATGGCGTAAGCCCCGATCATCATCCCTTCAATGAGACCGTAGGGGTCCCCCTCGAGGATGGAGCGGTCCATGAAGGCCCCTGGGTCCCCTTCGTCGGCGTTGCAGATGAGATACTTGTCGGTTCCCGGAGAAGCAGCGCAGAACGACCACTTCACGCCGGTGGGAAATCCACCGCCCCCACGACCGCGAAGACCCGATTTCTTGACTTCCTCGATGACCTCCTGCTGCGTCATGGTGACCGCCTTGCGGATCCCCTTGAAACCGTCGTGGGCAAGGAATTCGTCGAGGCTCTCAGCATCGATGGTCCCGCAACGCGAGAAGATGATGCGCTGCTGTTTTTCGAGGAACTTGGCGTAGTAGGGTCCGGCTTTCTTCTTGACGATCGGCTCGTTGCCCAGCACATGCTCTTCGATGATCTGAGGGACGAGCTCGGGGGTGACAAAGTCGTAGGTCACCGCCTCCTGTCCGGGGATGACGATGTCGACCAGAACGTCGTTGGCGCACAGCCCGCGGCACCCTGTTCCGACCACCTGACACCGTTTGCCGATCTTGGCCTCGACCCCCTGCTTGGCGAATTCTGCCGCAAAGGCATCGGCGACTTCGCGGGCGCCGGATGCCAGACCCCCGGTTCCGGTACAGATGAGAACTCTTATTTGTTCAGCATTAGCGGCCATAATAGAATGATCCCCGCTCGGTAAATGGTTTCAAAACGACGGACTCTAGTCCATGGCCTTGTACTTGACGATGACTTCGTCGAGCTTCTGAACCGACAGGCTCCCGAAAGTCGCGTCGTTGACCATGATGACGGGCGCCATGCCGCAGGCCCCGATGCAGGCCACATGCTCGACCGTGAACTTGAGATCTTCGGTCGTCTGGGCGTGGCCGATCCCCAGGCGCTCCTCGAGCGTATCTGCGATGCGGCCTGCTCCCTTGACGTGACAGGCCGTTCCCATGCAGACACGAATGATGTACTTACCCCTTGGCTCCAGGTGGAACTGTGCGTAGAAGGTGAGAACGCCGAAAATCTGGCTGGAATAGACGTTAAGACGCTCGGCGACCAGATGAACCGTCGGCTCGGGGATGTAGCCGTATTCCTCCTGGATTTCCTGCAGGACCGGCATCAGCGCCCCTTTCATCGTCAGATACTTGTCGATGACCTTGTTGGCCGGGCCGAGGTCGATTTCTTCCTGAACATTTTCCGCAGTGCTGCTCATTGCCGAAACCTCTTTCTCGCTGAGGGTTACCGGTCGATTTCGCCGAGAACGATATCCAGGGTGCCGATGATGGCAACCACATCGGCAAGGAGCCTCCCCTCGACCATCTGGGGAAGGGCCTGCAGATTGACAAATGAGGGGGGGCGAATCTTCATCCGATAGGGCTTGGCCGAACCGTCGGAAACGATATAGAAGCCGAGCTCGCCTTTGGGATTTTCGACTCCAACGTAGACCTCGCCCGGCTCAGGCTTGTAGCCTTCGCTGACGATCTTGAAATGATGGATCAGCCCCTCGATGGAGTTGACGACGTCTTTCTTGGGAGGGAGGCAGATCTTGGGGCAGTCCGCCAGGATGGGACCGGGCTTGAGACGGTCGAGTGCCTGGTGGATGATCTTGCACGATTCGCGCATTTCGTCCAGACGAGCCTTGTAGCGGCTCCAGGTGTCGCCTTCTCCCGTACCCGTCGGAACCTTGAACTCGTACGTCTCATACCCGCAGTAGGGATCGTCTCGACGCAGATCCCAATCGACGCCGGAACCGCGCAAGGAGGGGCCGGAAACGCCCATGTCGATGGCCGCTTCGGCGCTGATGACCCCGACCCCCTGGATGCGCTTCTGCCAGATCCTGTTGCCAGTGAGAAGACCCTCGTAGGTGTCCACGTGACCGGGCATCTCGTTGACGAAGTCGCGGATCTCCTTCTCCATCCCATCCGGAAGATCGGCCATGAGGCCGCCGACCTTCAGGTAATTGGAGGTCATGCGGGCGCCGGAGACCTTCTCGTACATGTCCATGACGCGCTCGCGCTCACGGAAGCAGTAGATAAACACGGTCATCGCCCCGATATCGAGGGCGTGCGTCGCAAGCCAGACCAAGTGGCTCTTGAGCCGGGTGAGTTCGGCCATGATCACGCGGATTGTGGTGGCCCTCTCCGGAATCATGTCGGTGATTCCGAGCAGTTTCTCGACCGCCAGAACATAGCCCAGGTTGTTGTGCATCGGGGCCAGGTAGTCGAGCCGGTCGGTCAGGGGAAGAGCCTGGTGGTAGGTGCGGTACTCGGCGATCTTCTCGACCCCGCGGTGCAGAAAGCCGATATGCGGAACCGCCTTGACCACCACCTCGCCGTCGAGTTCGAGCACAAGCTGCAGAACCCCGTGGGTCGAGGGATGCTGCGGCCCCATGTTTATGGTCATCGTCTCTTTGGTTGCCATCACGTGCCTCTTTTCGGGAAATGAAATCGCAAACGGATCAGGACACTCGCCCCTGGTAGGGGGCGCGGTCGGGGCCCTGCAACGGATAATCCTTACGCAGCGGATGCCCTTCCCAGTCGGCCGGCATCAGGATGCGGCGCAGGTCGGGGTGCTTGTTGAAGGAGATCCCCATCAGATCCCAGCACTCGCGCTCGTGCCAGCTCGCGGTCCCCCAGACCCCGCTCACCGTGTCGACGCGCGGGTCGTTCTCGGGAACAGGAACCTTGAGGCGCAGACGCACCTTGTTGCCGATGCTGTAGAGGTGATAGACGACCATGAAACGCGGCGACTTGCCGAGATAATCGACACCGCAGAGGTCGGTAAGGAAATTGAAGCCGATGTCCTGCTTGAGAAAGGCACAGATGGAGACGATGTCGTCGCGCTTGACCGTCACCGTCGTTTCACCCCGGAATTCGGCAACATTCAGGATGGAGTCGGAGAATTTCTCCTTAAGCTTGGAAACCGCTACATGCTCAGTCATATCGTGTCATCCCTGTGGTTGGAATGGCCCTTCAGGCCGGGCTGATCCGCTCGCCGATACCGATGGCGGCGCCGAAGGAGTTGCGCTCCTTCATGATCTTCTCCTGCAGCTTGTTCAGGCCGTAGATCAGCCCTTCGGGGCGCGGAGGACAGCCGGGAACATAGACATCGACCGGCAGCTCTTCATCAATTCCCTGCACCACGCTGTAGCTGTCGAAGATCCCGCCGGAACAGGCGCAGGCTCCCATGGCGATGACGTAGCGCGGCTCGGGCATCTGCTCGTAGACCGTTTTGATGACCGGAAGCATCTTCTTGGTCACCGTCCCCGCAATGATGATGAGGTCGGCCTGGCGGGGAGAGGCACGAAAGAGGACGCCCAGGCGGTCGAGATCGAAGCGGGCAGCGCCGGCAGCCATCATCTCGATGGCGCAGCACGCCAGACCGAAGGTCATCGGCCACATCGACCTGGAGCGGGACCAGTTGACGACCTTGTCGAGACTGGTGACGATGACGTTGTTGCCGAGGGTATTTTCTACTCCCATTCGAGTGCTCCTTTTTTCCATTCGTAGACGAAACCGATGATCAGAACAAAGAGAAAGAAGCCCATGGCCAGGGCGCCGTAAAGCCCGAGCTGCTTGAAGACGACGGCCCAGGGATAGAGAAATGCAACCTCAATGTCGAAGACGATGAAGGTGACGGCGACGAGATAAAATTTCACCGACACCCTCTCGCGGGCAGTGCCCACCAGAGGCATGCCGCACTCGTAGGGAGCCAGCTTTACCGCCGTCGGCTTCTTCTGCCCGACCAGACGAGAGAAGACCACCGAGCCGATGGCAAAGGCAACGGCAATGGCGATGAGAACCAGGATCGGCAGATAACTATCCAGCAGCATGCACAGCTCCTCCCAAGGGTGTTTTTTTCGCAGATGTGGTTTTGTACGGACAGTGCTTACGCAATTCAGCGGATTCGGCCGTAGGCAAGTTAGGGCAAACTAAACCTAAAGTCAAGGAAAAAATACAGTATACTGTATGCAATCCCAGCCGATAGAACGTTCGTTTATCAGGCACTTGTGCGCGCCGGAATCGCTTTGAGAAAGTCCCGGCCTGTCTCCGCGCGCACGATGATTCGCACCACTGTTTTGCACAATGAAACAACAGTCAGCGAATCCGCGCTTCCAGATGGTTCATGCCTGCCAGCAGCAGGCCCAGAGCG
>JARFUG010000032.1 GCA_029289095.1 Desulfuromonadales bacterium | reverse complement strand
ATCATCCCCTGCCAAATCTTCATGTTGCCTCCTTCTTCACGTTCGTGGATAAGCCTGTTAGGCCATCAGATGAGCCTGTCGGCATTGAAAAAAACAAAGGCGTTCCCTCCAATAAGCCGGAAAAGATCACTCAATTTTCGCCAAATGGCGTATGGCATACGTGTTTTGACGGGCGGTCGCCACTGTGCATAACCACATCAGCACAATGCGTTCACGCAGCATTCATCGCTCTTCGGGGAGAGATGCTACATAATTTTTCTTCACGAAAGAGGGGATAAGTGCGCACAGCAGAATCGTTTTTGCAGTTATCAGGCCAATCCTGGAAAACCTCTTCCATCATTTCCGGAAGAGTGAATGTCTGAGAAGAGGAGCCCATTCAAAAAACAGGAAACTGAAATTGCCGTGAAAACACCACTGCCTTTCGGAGGATTCTGGTTGAACCAGGCGTCGCGCTCTGCGCGAAAATTACGGGCGAGGCGAATGCCTCGCCCGTAATTTTTGCAGTCTGCCCGCTTCTAACGCGACAGCAGGTCGTAGGCGACGTTCGGAGTTCCGTTGATGGCTCCATCCCCGACAAGATCGATGGAATGTGCAATCAGAGTAAGCGCATGCTCCCAGTTATGTACGTAGGCGGCTCGATCGTAGCGCGAATTCATGAACATCCGCAGGTTGAACATCGCACCGACCAGGTCCTGCCTGGCCACCGGAGGATCAGCGGTGGAATAACGTTCAGAAATGAAGGTATTCCAGTTAGCCGCACTTGTGAGATTCAGGTTCGTTCCGGCATTGGACCTGTAAGTGAAGGTGCTGAAAGCTGCATTGGCCGTCACCCCCTTCTCAGCCAGAGCCGCAATGAGAGCGTCAAGGGCATCCTGGAAGGCCTCTTTGCCGTCGTTCAGCCTATCGACACCCATGTCTGAATGGCAGGAGAGGCACGCAGTGGTGTCGAAGTTGACGGCAGTGATCGTGCCGATCGTATTCTTGTCAACCGCCTTCAAGGTATGACCGGCATCGCCGCTCATGTGGCACGTTACGCATGGGCCGCCGGCGCCGCCGATCCCCTGATGTGCACCGACAGGATATGTCTGTCCGGGGAATTGGTAGCCGAGCTTTCCGGTCAACGTCAGACCCTGGGGCAGCGCGTGGGGCGCAGGGATGCTGACCGTGGCGCTGGTGATGGAGGCGCCCCATTGACCCCTGCCGGCACTATGGCAGGTGACGCACACGTGGGACGAACCGAAATTGGCGAACGTGGCGGAAAGAAGCGGGTTGGAACCTGGAACCGTGATCGTTACGGTCTCACTCCCGTTGGCCTGCGTGCGGACGGCCCCGGTGAGCAGGCTGGTATGGCAGGCGTTGCAGGACAAGGTCTTTCGTTGCGTGTTCCCGGTTGTGGTCGTACCGACGATATTAGAAGTCGGAGCGGTTCCATTGCTCAGGAAGAGGATGAGTTGTCCGCTGTCATGGCAGGAGACGGCGCATCCGGCGTTTGTGGTGTTGCCCCCGCGCCAGATTGTATTGGCGGCGGTCTGACCTGGGATATTGACGGCAGCGCCATGTCGAGATTCAGCATATTCTGAAAGGATGTCGCGATTCACATCGAAATCTCCGCCGGCGTGACACTGGCCGCAGGAGACCTCGGCATTGAGGAAAGCGGTGGTATTTGGGAACTGGTAATACTGGGCGTTGGTCCCGTTGTAATGGGGCACGGCAGTGTGGCAGACGCTGCAGTTGGTGGCATTGGGGTTGACGAGCGTAGCGGGGCCGTGGCTGGTCATGTCGGCAAAGAGGGTGCTGTTGATAACCTCCGTAACGGCATCGGGTATTCCAAGACCGTCGACGGCGCCATCAGCAAGAAAGTCGATGGAGTCGGCGATCAGCTTCAGGGCGTACTGCTTGTTGTGAACGTAGGCGCCGGGCTCGTGCTTGAGCAGGTTGTAGTTGAAGGCTGCGCCCATCACATCCTTGCCTTTTCCGGTAACGGGCTCCAGTCCGGCGCCGACGTTCACGCCGTTCCAGTTCCTGAACGCATTGGCGGCCACCGCCGTCGTCCCGGCGTTTTCTGGCGTGACCCTGACATTGAAGAAATAGGGATGTGCCGGATAGTAGTAGATCCCCCTCGCTTCCAGGGCGATCTTCAACTCGTCCAGGGCGACGCGGAATTCGTCTTTGACAGCAACGAGAACCTGCTCAGTCAGCCCGCCATGGCAATTGACGCAGGAGGTGCTGGCCACCGAAGCCTGGAAGGTGTGAGGTTCGGGGCCGCTCATGTGACAGGCAACGCAGGAACCCGCGGCGCCTGTAGCGAAACCGTTCTCAGCACCGACGTTTTTATGAAACCCCTGAGCATAGCTCTGGCCGTCATAGTGATAACCGATGTTGTTGTATACCGTGCCGGCAGCGGGAAGATAATGGGAATTGATGAAACTCAGATCGCCGAAATCATCCTCCGCGCGATTCTTGATGCTTTCGCCGCTTGCACGACCGCTGTGGCAGGAAACGCAGACGTTGGAGTGCGCAAGGTCATTGAAGATGAGTTGGGCATTGTTGCTGAGGCTGATGTTCAATGCCCCCGGATTCCGCAGCTCGCCGGAGCCCACATCGCTGTGGCATCCCCAGCAGTAAAGCATTTCGTTCTGCGGCGAACCGGCAGATGACGTCCAGCCGGAAAGATGGCTGAAATTGTTGTTTGCCGGTTCATAAACTGCAGGGTTATTGAGGTAGTTCATCGCGCCGGTGGCCGTATGGCAACGCTGGCAGTCAGCGCGGTTTGCCGCATCCCAATTGTATCTCACCCAGCCAGGTGCGATATCACTGGTGACTGCAGCATCGGGGTTATCGGCCTTGACGATCTTGATGAACCCGCCATGGGCCGACTTGGCCCATTCCTGGTGAATGGTGGTCGGAGCCGGATTATGGTTCCAGTTCCTGACTTGCGGATCCTTGGCGGAATGGCATGAAAGGCAGCCCTCTCCTTGGGGATTGTCCAGCACATATCCTTCGATCGCAGCCGCTGTGGTCGGATCGTCACCGGCATGCGTAGCCAGGTCATGACACTGACTGCAATGGACGAGACTCGGTGACGGCACTGGAATCGGGCCAAGACCGCGATGGAATTCACCTCCTCCATGGCACCCTTCACACCCGGCCGTAAGTGAATTATGGAAATCGTGGGCCGAACCGTTCCACAGGTCCATTGTCACAACCGATGAGTGGCAGATCATGCAGGATCTGCTTCCCAGACGTTGGGGCTCTGCGCTTGACCCGCCCCCCACATCGAAACTGGAGTCGCCGCCGCAGCCCCAGAGCATTGCTGCAGAGAGCAGCGCTGCGGTTAATCGTAAGAGTTTCTTCCCTGGCATGTGTTTTCTCCTTCTGTGTGGGGGTCGGATACAACTTTTTTTGGTTTAGTGGCACATTCTGCTGGTCTTGTCGCTGTTTACGTCGTTGAGACGCCCGGCGCGACCGCTCGTTTTTCGCCTCGGCCGCCAATTTGTCAGAGCGGTCTGCAGGCCGATGCCGTCAATGAGCGTAGGGGGTACGCGCTTTAACGTGCACCAAGGCATGTGCATAAGCACGCTTGGTTCCGGACCCCGGGAAATTGCCGAGATTTTTCCCGAAGCGGTGATAACTATTCTTCACAGGAACAAAAATTCAGAAGCACGGCAGCATCGCTCTAGCAGAATTCGAGCCAAAGACAATGTCATCGTAACAATAGGGAATTACTATTTCTTTTAAAGGAACCGGACTGATGGTGAATTTTCAAAAAACCGGATGCGCGCGAATGAAGAAACAGGAAACAACCGGGAGGATCTGCCAAGGCCGTGACCGGCTGGCGGCGAACGCAAGTGACTAAGAATCGCTCCGTCTCGGAGGGGGGAGGATCGGTTTTCGCAAAGCGGTCATAAGAACCGCCAATATTACTTTGATCATGTAATAGAGTCCTTTGACCCCGGCGATGGAGGAACCTCCCCCCTGTCGCTCACGCATCTGCGTGGCGACTTCGGCGATTTTGAAGCCGTTTCGCCCAAGCAGAATCACGGCCTCGGGCTCGGGATAATCAACCGGGTAATGGAGCGCCAGAAACTCGATGGCATTGCGATCGTACGCCCTGAAACCGGAGGTGTTGTCCGTCACCCTTTGCCGAATCAGCAGAGAATTGAGGAACTGAAAGATCCGGATTCCGATTCTTCGGGTGAATGTCGAGCGATAGCCGCTGCGTTCATCGAGAAATCGCGAGCCGATGACGACATTCGCATCATGCTCTTCCAGCGCATTCAACAGCCTGGGAATCTGCGCCGCCAGATGTTGGCCGTCTCCGTCGAACTGCACGGCGGTTGCGTAGCCGTTTCTGGCTGCATACTTGAATCCCGTCTGAACGGCTCCACCGATGCCGAGGTTTTTCGGCAAGTCGACGACAATCGCCCGCCCCGTCGATCGTGAAACTTGTGAAGTTCCGTCCACGGATCCGTCGTTGACGACGAGGATATCGATGGGAATCTGAAGACTGCGCAGATCCTCCATTACTTTTCCGATGCTCTTCTCCTCATTGTAGGCAGGGACGATCACAAGAATGCCATCCCCTCTTTTTGTGCCTTCGGTTCGGCCGAGCCCCATCTCCTGGATCAACTCCTTGTTCTGTTCGGAGAGTCGGGTGACGACCACTGTCAGATGGATGAGCAGCAGGAAGGTGAATCCGGTGGTCATCAGCGTCAGAACGCTCGGTGGATAGGCGATGCCGAAAAGAGCGCCCAGCCTGTCGATGGCGAAGCGATCGACAGAGAGATAAAGGAGAAAAAGACTCATGGCAAACCAGAGGATGGAGTACTCCTCCCGCATGCGCTTGTTCTTCACGAGGCTGAAGATGAAAAGGAAGATGAAAAGACTGAAAAGAAGGGAAAATATCTGGATGCGGTCGAACATGAAAGGATGCGGCATCGACTCAATCTCCAGAGTGCAGAATGGCGACAGACGGGATCGGATTCACGGCTTGACCAGTCGGTAGATCAGTTTCGTCCTTGCCGCGTAGACGCGGTGAAGGACAAGGCAAAGCTTTCCACGCCAGCCGAGACCGGCGGCATGCTCGCAGACGACACGGAAGGCTTCGTCCATGTGTGCAGCGACCCTGCGACTGCTTTTGGCATCGCGATGCACCCTGAAATCCGCAAGGTAGGAGTCGAGCTCCAGAGGCCTTGCAATTCGCGCGAATCGCAGGAACAGATCGTAATCCATTGCCAGATGCCGATTTTTGTCGAGACCGCAGGAGGCCTCCCACAGGGAGCGGGTCCAGAATGTGGCCATCTGCGGGATGAAATCTTCGGTCAGCAGCTTGTAAAAGGAAAATCGCCGCCCCCGGATGTTCTTGTACCAGACGATGGGCCGCGAGATCTGGCGCCCCTCCTCATCGATAATGCCGCAGCGACCGTACACCCAACGGGGATCGGCGCAGGAAAAACAGGAGGCGATGGTGCACAGGGCGCCGGGGCGCAGCCGGTCGTCGGAGTTGAGCCAGCCCAGAATCTCCCCCTTCGCCAGGGCCATCCCCCGGTTGACGGCGTCCGCCTGGCCGTCGTCGGGGGCGAAGTGAAGCTGCAGTCTGTCGCCGTAGTCCTCCTTCAGCGCCAGCAGCAGTTCCCGCGAACCGTCCGTTGAACCGGGATCCATGACGAGGAGCTCGACATCGACCCCCTGCTGATCGAGGACCGAGCGCACAGCCTCCTCCAGAAAGGACGCCTGCTGGTAACTCGGCATGACGATCGATATGGAAGGCGCTCTTCTCATGACGCGGCGCTTTCGGTCAGCAGTTTTTCCATGCAGTCGAGCACCTTGCGAGCATCGAATCTCTCCCGCACCATTCTTCGGGCATTGTCACCAAGTCTTGCCCGGAGAGCGTCGTCAACCAGAATCGATGAGACACTTTGCTCCAGCGCGCAGACGTCCTCGAGCGCATGAATGTATCCGGCCCCGTATTCTTCCACCTCCGGAACGTTGCACTCCCTGGAGAGGACTTGAGGTCTTCCAAGGGCGGCGACCTCAAGAACGGTCATCGGCAACCCTTCGTCCCGCGAGGTGAAAAGAAACAGATCGCAGGACCTCATGACGCGCAGCTTCTCTTCTCCGTCGAGAATCCCCGCAAAAACAACCCTTCCTGCGAGTCCCAGAGCCTCGGCCCGTCTTCTGAGGCGCGCCGTCTCCCCTTCATCCGGTCCGATGACGAGAAAGGTGAAAGCATGGCGCTCTTTCAGCCTGGCCAGCACGTCCAGGGAGATGTCGAGCCCCTTGATATAGGCGACCCTTCCGACGAAGCCGATGATCCGGTTTCCCCTCGGGATGCCGTACCTGGAATGCAGATCGGTCTCATCGATGCCAAGAAAGCGCTCAGGGTCAAGCCCGTTGGGGACGATGGCGATCTTGCCGGAATCCCCGTTCACGATCGTTTGTATCGCCTTTTTCTCTTCCCGCGTCAAGGCGATGAAGTAGCTGGCCCGCCTGAGGACCCCGAGAAAAGTGCCGATGAAGAGCTTTTTGATCCCGGAGAAGCGCGCAGAGCGCCGAACGGGCGAAAGCGAGCCATGCGGCTGAATTAGGAGAGGGACCTTGAAGGCCGCGGTCGCGATGCCGGAGACGGCCGTCTGAACGGAAAAGACGTCGTGACAATGGACGACGTCGAATCTCCGGGCGTTTTTCATCATCCAGGGGATGAACAGAAGCGGAAGATAGCCGTTCATCTTCTTGGCTAACGCATTACTGAAATTGCGGAACCGCACGACCCTGATTCCCTCGATCCACTCCTCGGTTGAAGAGACCCTGCGTCCCTCGTCCAGGACGTCGGTCGTCGCGACGGTCACTTTATGCCCCCTGGAAACAAGACCTCTGGCGATATCGAAAGAAACCCGGACAGGCCCCCCGTATCCGACGGCAGGCATGAAATAGGGGATCACGATCAGAACGTTCAATCGCTTATTGTTGCTCCGCTCTCCGTCCATCAACTCCCCGAGCCCTTCCCGACGAGTGTCTCGTATATTTCGAGGGTCCCGGCAGCGGTTTTTTCCCAGGTGAATTCCGTGCTCCGCTCAAACCCCTTGCGCCTCAGTTCGGCATGCAGGGGAAGGTCTTCGATCAACCGGGCCATGGCCGTGAAGATGGCCTCGACCGATGTCGGATCGACCAGCAGAGCGGCAGCCCCGGCCACCTCCGGAAGGGCGCTCACGTTCGAGGTGATGACCGGGGCGCCGTGACTCATCGCCTCGAGAACAGGAAGTCCGAACCCTTCGTAAAGAGAAGGGAAGACCAGGGCATGGGCGCCCTGGTAAAGGGAATTCAGGTCGTCGTCGGAGAGAAAGTCGGTGAAGACGATGCCGCTCTGCCCCCCCGCAGAACCGAGAACGGCCTTGAGTTCGCCATGGGCGCCCCACGAGGGGGGACCGGCAATCACAAGGGACGCTTCGCGATGAAATTCCCGCAGTTTTCGAAAGGCCTCGAGGACGCGCCGGATATTCTTGCGCGGGTGCAAGGCCCCCACGTAGAGAAAATATGGCTGCTGCACGCCGAGGCGCTCGAAGGTGGCGCGCAGCAGCGCAGGCGAGAGTCGGACTGCCCGGTGAACGCCGTTCGGAGTGACGTGAACCTTGGCAGGCGCGAAGCCGTAATAGCGGCACAGGTCATCCGCCGATGTCCGGCTGACCGTGAGGATGGCGTCGCTCGTCGCCCCGGCGCGGGCGACGAGAGTCGAAAAGACGATGCGGGTGAGAAGGGGCTGTGTCTTCGGATAAACCGCCGGGAGAGTGTCGTGAATGGTCGTCACTTTCCGATATCTGCCCCGGGGAGCCAGGAAGGGGGCGATGCCGCAGGGATCGTGCAGGATGTCGAGCTTGAGGCGGGTCGCGGTCCGGTGAAGTTCCAGGTTCCCCACCGTCGCGGCCAGGGGGAGAAGGTTCAGATGCGGCAGCGGATGTGTGGGGAACTCCCGGTACCAGGGGTGCTGCGATTCGGGATAGGGGTTGAGCAGGACGATCTCCAGCGACGGGTCGAGCCTGGCCATCGCCCGCGTCAACTCCACCGCGTAACGGGCGATCCCCGTCATGCGGACGCCGTGGATTCCGTATGTGAAGACGCCTACTTTCATGACTGCGGTGCAGGCTCCTCGTTAACGAGGCGCTCCACGATCTCCCGGAGTCGCCCGTTGAACGCCTCCTGTCCCCACTGCGCCGCCCTCCTTTTACCGTTCTCCGAGAGCCGAGCGCACAGATCGTCATCGGTCCAAAGCGCCCGCATGCACTCGGCCATCTGCGCAACGGAGTCCTGGTGGAAGACGAGCGCCGCATCGCCGATGCGCTCCGGCATGCTCGTGACCTCCGCCAGGGCCATGGGGCAACCGAGATGCAGGGCTTCCAGCGGCGGGAGGTTGGTCGGGCCGTAGCAACTGGCGTAGATCAGCGCCCTGGCGCGGCGGTAGAACTCGGGGATGTCTGCGTCCGGGACGTAGCCGGGGAGAACGACATCATCCCGGAGGCCGAGTTCGTCGATAAGCCTGTCAACCGAATCCCAGGCGTTCTTCTTTCCCCCGACGAAAACGAACTTCAGATCGGGGATCTCCGGTTTCAGCGACGCCATGGCCCGAAGGATATTCTTGTGGTTCTTGTGCTCCCAGAACTGCGCCGGATAAAAGAAAAACTTCTCCGGAAGACGGTATCTTTCATCGAAGCCTTCCGACGTCCGGGCCGAGCAGATATAGGACGGCGCCACCATGGGCATCACGTGAAGGCGGTCCTCGCGGGTGTGATAGGAGTCGATAACCTGCCGTTTGTCGATCTCGGAGAGGACGATCAGGGATCTGGCCCAGCGGCAGATGTTCTTGTAGGTGGGGATGCGGTAGAGAAGCTCCCACCTCGAGGCCGCCTCGGGAAAGCGGCGCCCGTCATAGCGATGGACGACGTCGAGGACCGTCACCAGGGCGGGAACGGGGATCTGGAAGCTGCGCGCATCCTGCGAGGGGAAAATCCACAGGTCGCATTTTTCCCTGAGCATTGCCTTGGCCATCGGATGGAAGTAAGGAACGAGAGCCCTCCACGGCCCCATGGGCAGCCGAAGGAGGAGCCAGGCGAGCCCGATCGCCCGTCCCCAGAATCCGCGCGGAATCTGGACAGCGCTCACCCCTTCATATCCCTTGAGGTGCTCGCGCCAGACGTTGGACGTGTAGCCGACAACGACGGAGAAGCGCTCCTTCGGCAGGGCGGCGACGGCATCGAGAATCGTCTGGTTGTACTGGAAAGTGCCGCCGATATGCGGCTGGGCTTCCAGAAAGAGACCGATCTTCTTCATCCCCCCTTCTTTCTGGCGACAACGGCGATGTTCCAGTCGTCCTCGCAGAGCGCCTGCGCCATGAAGCCGCTTCGGTAGAGCAGCTCGAAGCCGCACTGCTCCAACAAGGCCTCGATCTCCCGAAAGAAGAAGTAGCGTACATGGTGGTCCTCGCTGAACTCCCCTTTTTTCACCCCCCCTTCCAGGTAGAGGAACTGGAAATTGACATGGGCGACCTGGCGCACCTTGTCGAGGGTGGTTCGGGAAATTCGAATGACCTCCCGGTTATCCTTCTCCTTTTTCATAACCCTGACCGGCGAGAAGTCCCTGACCACCGCATTGCCGTTCCAGTAATCGAAGATGAACAGTCCGCCGGGAGGGAGAAGTGAAGCTATATTCTTTAGAGCCAGGACGACCTCTGAATTTTCAACAAGATAGTCGATGGCGGAAAACATCGAGATGACCACATCGAAGGTTTTTCCGAGGCGGGGGGCGTTCTGGAAGGAAAAATTGTGGAATACCGCCCGACTCCCCCTCTGTCTGGCGGCCTGCTCCGCCATGCGGACCATCTCGGAGGAAATATCGCTCCCCTCTACGACATACCCCATCTTTTCGAGTTCGAAGCAGTGCCGCCCGGTTCCGCACGCCAGATCCAGGATGCGCCTTCCGCCGTCAGCCGGAGAGAACCTGGCGATGAGATCGGAGACGAACCGGGCCTCTTCGCCGTAGGGCTTGTCTTCGTACAGCAGATCGTAGATTTCGGAATAGTCGGAAAAGATCTTGCTCATCGGCGATCAGCCTTGTTTTACAACGATACGGAATCAATGGCGTGAAGCAGGCGATCGGCGACAAAGGCGATGTCGCCACGGTCGATCTCGGGACCCGAAGGGAGATAGAAGCCAGAAAAGGCGACCTTCCCGGCCTCGGGGCAGTCTGCCGGACCAACCCCCTCGGGGAGCGGCAGGTGTTGCTGGAGGGTGTAGGGGATAAAGGTTTCCCGTGTTTCGATCCCATCCTCGGCGAGCCTCGCCATAAGGTCGGTGCGCCCCCCCGAGGCTCTTCCCCGCAATACGATGTGGTACATCCAGTAGATATTGCGGGCGTAGTCCTTCTCCACCGGCAGCAGCAGATCCGGGCATCCGCCCAGGAGACGATTGTACTCGCCGGCGATCTCGCGCTTCATCTCCAGAATAGCGGAAATCTTTTCGAGCTGCGCACAGCCGATGGCGGCCTGGAGATTGGTCATCCGGTAATTGAAACCGATTCCGGCGTGCATGAATTTGTTTTCGCCGCCGAAAGCCAGTGATTTCAGGGAACGCATCCGTTCGGCCAGCACAGGGTCGTCGGTGGTGCACATCCCCCCCTCCCCGGTGGTGATGACCTTATTGGCGTAGAAGCTGAAGCAGCCGATGTGGCCGAGTCCTCCAACGCGCTTCCCGCGGTACTGCGCGCCGTGCGCCTCGGCGCAGTCCTCCACGACGAAAAGTCCGTGTTTTCGGGCGACGGAGAGGACGGGGTCCATGTCCACCGGATGCCCGAACAGGTGAACAACCACAATCGCCTTCGTCCGTTCGGTCACCTTCCCTTCAAGCAGGCGGGGATCAAGGTTCAGAGTGTCGGGCTCAATGTCGATAGGGAGCGGGGTCGCCCCCGTGTAGTGCACGGCGAAAAAGGTCGCCATGTTCGTCAGGGTCGAGACGAGCACCTCGTCCCCCGGCCCGATCTCCAGGGCGGCCAGAGCGACGTGGAGGGCCGCGGTGCCGCTGGAGACCGCCACGCCGTGGGCGCAGTCGCAATAGGCAGCGAATTCCCGCTCAAAGCGGCCGATCCACTCCCCGAAAGCCCCGGAGATCGCCCCCGCATCGAGAGCCGACAGCACTTTTTCACGTTCGTTGGCGCCGAGCAGAGGTTGGGCGACCGGGATCCGCCTCATTCGCCTTCTCCCTCCGCGACGACGAGGGGTTCTTCGAGGCGGAAGGTGTCGGTTTCGTATTGGGTTCCGGCCCGAGGTCCCTTGCAGAACGCCAGCAGGACCGCGTCTTCCATGGCTTGGAAGGCGTGGCTTTCAAGAGGGGGTGAAACGATGAGATCCCCCTTCCCGACCACTTCACTCGAAACGCCCTCTCCCGGCTTGCGATAGAAATACCGGCATCTTCCTTCCAGAACATAGGTGTACTGGGTCGTTTCCTTGTGATAATGGTTGCCGCGCACCGCTCCTTTTCGGGTGGTGAGGACGGTCAGCGAATCGAAGAGCTCGTTTTCGACGATATCGGTGATTTCCCCGCGCTCATCCGCGAAGACGGGCTTTATGGCTTTCAGGATCATTTCAGCGCCTTTCTTTTATACGATTCTCGGCATGGGGACGGGAATGATGAACTTCCCTCCCCGCTTGCGGTATTCCGACAGATTTTCCATGATCTCTTCCGCGAAATTCCATGCCAGCAGCAGGGCGAAGTCGGGCATCCTCTCCAGCAGGGCATCGTCCGAATAGACGGGGATGTGCATCCCCGGGGTGAACCTGCCGATCTTGAGGGAAGATTTCTCGGTGATGAAATCGAGGGTCTCCGTGCCGATCCGGCAGTAGTTCAACAGCGTCATCCCCTTGGCCGGCGCGCTGACCCCGGCGAGCTTCTTTCCCTCGTGTTTCAGACTCCTGAGCATCCACGTCAGGGCCCGGCGGTTTTCCTCCACGGCTGCGGCGAAGCGGTCGAGCACCTCCGGAGTGTAGATCCCCAGTTCCTCTTCGGCCCGGATCATCTTCGCGGGCGCCTCGGACACTTCCAGTCGTCCCTTGCGGCCGACATAGACCCGAAACGAGCCGCCGTGGATATCCCTTTCCTCGACGTCGAAGATTTCCATGCCGAACTTTTCGAAGAACGGCGCCAGCGGCTTGACGGAGAGATAGGAGAGGTGCTCGTGGTAGATCGTGTCGTATTCCAGGAGCCTGAGGAGGTTCACGAAATACGGCGCCTCGAAGATGAAGACGCCGTTGTCCTTGAGCAGGATGTCGATCGCCCTCACGAAGGCATGCAGATCGTTCACATGGGCGAAGACGTTGGTCGCGGTGACGACCGACGCCTTTCCCCGATCGGCGACGATCTGCTTCGCCACTTCGATGCCGAAGAAATCGTTGAGAGTTTCGACCCCGCGCTTCTCGGCGATCCGCACGATGTTGCTGGCCGGGTCGACCCCGAGAATCCGGGCGCCGTTATCTCTGAAGGCGCTCAGCAGCACTCCGACATTGCTGCCGATATCGACGACCAGGTCTTCGCTTCCGAGGGAGAGACGGCGGCTCACCGTCTCGGCGAACTCCCCCCAATGGCGCCGGCCGGAGCGGGTCGTGGACGATTCGTAGGGGTAGTCGTGCCGATAGAGGACTTCCGGCGAGACGACATGGCTGAGTTGCACAAAGCCGCAGGCAAGACAGACCATCACCTCGAGCGGGTACCATGTCTCCGGCTCCTGCAACTGCTCTCTTCGCAGAAAGCCGTCGGCCGGAGGGGTGAACCCGAGGTCGAGAAACTTCCTCAAATCCAGGCTCGTACAGAGTCTGCACGTCTTCATGCTCAGGTCTCCTGAGTCTTCGATGCGGGATCAATCATTCGAGAAGACTTCACCAGATCTTCGGGTAAACGATCGCTCTTGTCATCATCGCACCGGTCTGAAAAAGCGGCTTGAAGAGAAAACACGAGCCGTGGGCTGCAAACCAGTAAGCGACAAGGGAGGCGATGACCGCCCCCATGCCGCCGTAAAGGGGGATGAGCACGAGATTGAGGGCAATATTCAGAACGCATCCCAGGGAAACGGTCACCAGGTAGAGGCGCGTCCAGTTCATGGCCGTCAGAAAAGAGCTCCTGGCAATCTCGAGACTGGCGAAGACATTCGCCCAGATCAGAAGCGCCAACATGATCCCCCCCCGGGCGTAAGCCTCTCCGAAGAGGAAGGGGACCAGCCATTGCGCCAGAAGCGTTGTCGGCACGGCGATGGCGTACGCCGAGAAGGTCATGAGATTGTAAAAGCCTTGGAGCCGCTCGAGAAACAGCTCTTCACTTGCCGCTCTGGCTTCGACGATCGCCGGGAAAACCGACCAGTAGACTGCAGCCGGGATGAAGAGCCAGGCTTCCGCCAGGCGCACCGCGACCGAATAGATCCCGACCTCTTCATCGCCCACCAATTGTCCCAGCATGACCTGGTCGATGCGCAGATAGATGGCGACCATCACCCCCGAGAGCATCAGGGGCCAACTGTCCTTGAGCAGGGCGCCCGCCTTGTCGAGCCGGATCCGTAGCTTCGAGAAGCGATGTCCCCTGAGCCGATAGGCGATGATAAGTCCCGCGCCCCCCGCGGCGACCTCGACCAGGGCGATCCAGGCGAAGGCGATCAGGGGCGCCCCGGCGAGAATCAAGGCAATTTTGATCAGTGCGCAGGCGAGAAAAGCCGTGTTCCTGGCAAATATCGCGTATTTCGCCTGAACCTGCGAATGGAACCAGAACTCCAGAACATTCAGAGCCTGGAAAACGGACCCCGCCGCGAAAATGACGACCAGCCACCGGCTTATGGCGTCCTCGCGCAGCAAGAAAATCGTGAGGGTCGCCGCCGCAAGGCACATTGCTCCGCCGAGTAGCTTCAGCGCGAGGGCAGAGCCGAGGATTTCGTCTTTACGCCCGGGCTCCCCGACGATGTCGCGCACGATGATATCATCGAGCCCCAGTGATGCCAACGCGGAAAAAAGGGCCACAAAGGCCAGGGCGTAGCTGAAAAGGCCGAACTCCTCCGGTCCCAGGTAGCGGGCGAGCCAGATGCCGATCAGCAGGCCGACTCCCATCCGAACGATATGATCGGCGAACTGCCACCCGGTGTTGGTGACGACATTCTGGAGATAGTGCCGGCCCTCCAGCCTGGCGCGCAGAAATGCGGGCAGGAGCCTGGTCCAGAACGGATTCATAGTTCACGCTTCATTGCATGGAAAAAACAAAACAGGCTCAAATCCCTTTACCCTGCGGCCCGCCGGAGGCTATGATGGCGGCCGAACGTAAACCTTTCCCCAACGAAAAACAGATGACGGACTCCAGAATACTAACGCCGCTCTGGCATGGATTGCTCATTCTCATCCTCGGCGCCCTGATTTACTCCAACACTTTTCAGGCCCCTTTCGTTCTTGATGACTACACGTCCATCGTCCGCAACCCGGCGATCCAGGACCTCGCCAGCTATGCGCCCGGCGGAGAAGGGTTCGAATCCCACCCACGCCGCTGGTTCGGCTATTTCACCTTTGCCTTAAACTATCATTTCGGGGGTTTCAGCGTCACCGGTTACCACCTGCTCAATCTGATTATCCATCTCGCAGCAGCCCTGCTGGTTTACCTTCTGGTGCTCCTTACCTTCCGCACCCCCGTACTGGAACAAAGCCGCTTGGGGTCGCAAGCGCCCGCGGCGGCGCTCCTTTCCGCTCTGTTCTTCGTCGCCCACCCCGTACAGACCCAGGCCGTAACCTACATCGTCCAGAGACTGACCTCTCTTTCCACGCTACTCTATCTGCTCGCTTTCGTCTGCTATATCCTGGCGCGACTTCATGGCGAAAAACGAAACTCGGCGCAGCGCAAGGCCAAACCCGCTGGCGGCGAGTGGCGGAAAGCCGCTCCCCTCCTTGCCGGGGCGGTGCTTGCCGCATTTCTGGCAATGAAGACCAAGGAGATCGCCTTCACCCTCCCGCTTGCCGTGCTCCTCTATGAGATCTTCTTCTTTCAGGGAGCATGGAAACGCCGGATTCTTTACCTCCTGCCGCTCCTTCTCACCCTTCCGCTCATCCCCCTCTCGGTCATCCTGACCGGAGCGAGTGAGACAGCGCCCGAAACTGCAGCAACGGATGACCCCTTCCGTGCCGGCACCGACATGTCGCGCCTCGTTTACTTTTTCACCCAGCTCCGGGTCCTGGTCACTTATCTGCGACTGATCGTTCTTCCGGTCAATCAGAACCTCGACTATGACTACCCGGTTTACACAAGCTTTCTGGAGCCGCCGGTATTCCTATCCTCCCTGCTTCTGCTGGCGCTGACGGTTCTGGCGGCTGCCCTGTCCGGCTCCGCACGCACCTCATTCCTTCTGCCGGCCCCCCTTCGCAGTTCGTTCGACCCGGCATATCGGCTCGTCTCTTTCGGTATTCTGTGGTTTTTTCTGACGCTCTCGGTCGAATCGAGTTTCATCCCCATCGAGGACGTCATTTTCGAACACCGCCTCTATCTTCCTCTGGCGGGCATTTCGGCGATCTTCGCCCTGATGCTCCTTCTGCTTTCCCGGCGGGTTTCTGCTCTTGCGGGAAGTCGCGCACCGATCGTCCTGGGCGCCGTCCTCATCGCAGCTCTCAGTACGGCCACCTGGCAGCGCAATCAGGTCTGGGGGAGCAACATCCGCCTGTGGGAAGATACGGCGCTCAAATCGCCCGGCAAAGCCAGGCCGTGGTACAACCTGGGAACGTACTACAGCGACCAGGGGATGCTCCAGGAATCCGGCAATGCCCTCGCCCGGGCTCTCAACATCGATCCGGCCTCGGCCGACGCCTGGCACAACCTGGGGCGCACCTACATGCTCGCGGGGATGAACGAAGAGGCCATCGATGCGCTGCAAAGAGCTTTAAACCTTAGATCAGGCATGAGCAATGCCGCCGTCAACCTCGGTGTCGCCCTGATTCGCGCCGGCCGACCCGATGAGGCGGTTCTCATTCTAGAGCGGGAGACGAGCAGACTGCAAGAAAATCCTGAAGTGCGACTCAATCTCGGTATCGCCTATGCCCGCAGCGGCGATTTGGCATCCGCAAGACGTGAACTGTCGGTCCTCCAGATCCAGGCCCCCCATCTCGCGCCCAACCTCCTCAATCAGATCAACAGGGCCGCTGAAATCGACTGACGCAGAAGCGGACCACGCCTGATCGGATCCTTCCTCCACACCCCTTTTTTTCCATCGAATCCCGCCTTCGCGCAGACAAGCCTGATGGTGACCAAAACGCCACCACCAAGACATCGAGCATCAAAGCACAAAGACACAAGAAACCCAGATTGAGTCTTTGATCTTTTCTTTGGTGCTCTTGGTGACCTGGTGATGAAAAAAGAACCCGATTAGTACTGATCTTCCGCATGGGTCTTCTCCCCCTCCTGGATCAGGAGGGGGGCGGGGGGTGGTAGAGATCAAGAAGACCTTACCACCCCCAGCCCCTCCTAAAATAGGAGGGGAGAAAATACGCCTCACCTTACCCCTTCTCGGGAAGGGGATATTTTTGGAATCTGCGGAAGATTCGTTCTATTCAGGAAAAAGAATGCTTCAAGCCTGCCAGTCCTTATTCCCGAATGGTCGCCCAAGCTGAATCAAACCAGATAAGCAGAATGATGAAAAAAAAGGCGGGCCACAAGGGCCCGCCATATTTTAGGTCATTGCAATCTAGGCTTTTCCTGCCTCTTTAGTGGCAGATGATGCAGGTTTCGATCCTCTGAAGATCGAGAATTCCGGATTTGCCGCTGGGGAGAACCTCAGGAGCGAATCCGTTGCGGAACGCATGGTCGCGCAGGACAGCCTGGACGAAGCGGTCATTCGACTGATGGCAGCTCATGCAGGATGCGGTAGCCGGACCCATGAGGGTGGCCAGATTCTGGTTCTGAGCGGCGCTTGCAGTCGCCGGGGCGGGCGCGTTGATGCTGATGGCGGTCGCCTTGGTCTGGTCCGGCAGATCGAATGCACCTTCAAAGTGGCAGGCGGTGCAGTCCTTCAGAGGACGGGGATAATCGACCTGCTTGAGGTAGTGAGCAGGCGGGCTGGCGGTCGAGTTGGGACCTGCGCCGAAGGGTTGGGTTCCGGCGGCAACATAGGTCTTGATCTTGCCGTCCTCGTACTTGGGCCAGTTGCGCGGAGAGGTTTCCTTGCCCCCGTAGCCGTAGATGCCGTTGCTGCGATAGATCACGTAGAAGGCATTCGTGGCCCCGGCACTGTGGATGGCGTGCATGTTGTAGGCGAAGCTGAAGGACTCTGCGTCCTTGCCGTCGTAGGAGTTGGATGCGTTGATACCGTCGAAGAGGAGGTGACGACGGCCGATATCCGTCGCCGAGGGGTTGTGGCAGGCGATGCAGGAATCGATGTTGTCGAAACGACCGCCCGCTGCGCCGTGATTGTACAGAGCGGCGCCGTGGCAGGAGAGACACTTGTTGCTGTCCACAAGCTGGCGACGGGGGGAGTGCTTGCCGTCGGCGCGATCGAAAGCGTAGGAGACGGCGGGGATGCGAACCCGACCAGCTTGCTGCAGGGTCAGACCTGAAACGGTGGCCTGAGGCTTGAGAAGGGCAAGCACACGAGTAATGTTGGCATCGATACCGGCATCCAGATTGAAGGTTGTGGTGACGATGCCAGTGGTCGCATCACAGACATTGCTGACGACGCCAGTTCCGCCAGCCTGTCCAGTGTTGCCATTGGAGTGGGCAAGGCCACGGTTGGTGATGTCGTCACCGCCCGGCTCAAAATAAGCGCGGCGAACGATCGGTGCGAAAGTGACGGTGCGATCGGTGCCCATGATGTTCACGGTATTGGGACCGCACACATTGTAAACAGCATTGGTAGCGGGATTTACGGCATCCCAGGTCATGGCGAACTGATTGGCGGTTCCCGTCGGGGCGACGCCCTTGACATCGATCTTGAAGTAGTCGTCGGCGATCTTCTGCGCAAGACCGCGGTTGGTGTAGCCGCTGTGGTAGTCGCCAACGGTTGCTCCTGCAGTTTCGCCGTTGTGGCAGTTGGCGCAGTTGGTTGCCGCAGTGAAGCTCAGGTGGTTCCCGGGAAGGTTGCTGGAGAACCCGGCCCAGGGAGTGTTGTTGGCGCTGGCAAAAGCGCCGCCGTGGCAGGACATGCAGGTCTCGTAGCTGACCGGAGCGGACAGAACGGCGTCAAGTCTCTCCTGGCTGTCATGGCAGGCCGAGCAGTCGCCCATGTAGGCGGGATAGCGGACGGAGTAGTTCCAGTTGTTCTTGATGGTGATGTTGCCGGCGTAGTTGCCGGTCAGATGGCCGGAGCTGCTGTTGTGGATCCCGTGAACGTAGCGGGTCAGGTTGTCTCTGGTCTGGTGCGAATGGCAGGTGATGCAGGCGCCGACGCCGTAGGAGCGAATGTGCTCGAAACGGGTCTGGCGGTTGTTGTTGCTCTTGTTCTTGCTGGGCAGGCCCATGGCGTCGGTGAAGATGTTGTCGCCATGGCAGTTGATGCAGGCCTGGTCGCTGACCAGATTGCGAACGAATTCGCCATCTTCCGTGGCGTTGGCGACAATAAGAGCGCTGGAGCCGGTAGGATTGTTCAGCCTGACGCGCCAGGTCGTCTCGGTACCGGGGGTCCATCCCCAGCCCGCAGGAGGAACGACGGTGATAGTGTAGTTGCCGTTGCCCGACGCTCTTGTGAGGGTGGCCGCGCTGGCGTTGGCAGTCTCATAGCCATAGCCGTCGTGGTTGGTGCCGCGGATGTAGCTGGCGACCTGGGCGATGGTGTCGAAGTCGTTGCGGTTCTCGCCGTTGATCTTGATGTTGACGTTGATGACCGCACCGGTGTCGGTCGCCTGGACGCCGGTCACGTTCCAGGCAACCTGGGTACGCTCATGGGCGCCGAAAACGTCGATGGATGTGCTCCCGCCGGGAGCGCCGGGTGCACCGGGAGCGCCGGGTGCGCCGGGTGCGCCGGGCTCACCAGGCTCACCAGGAGCCCCTTCCAGACCGGGAGCACCGGCGGAGCCATCGTCGCCCGAACAACCGCTCAGAGCGAGCGCGCCGGCCAGCAGGCCGACCATGAACAACTTGTACGGCAAACTTCTTCCTCTCATTACTTACTTGCCTCCTTGAAAGGGTGTTGATCCTCCGGGGCCTCGACATGAAAGCCGTGACGACCCGTCACCGTGAGAGAGGGGGGGGCTGGACGGCGACCTATTCGCCGCGGACGCCCCTACCAAAAACCAATCTGTTCTTCCCGTTTTTTGCGCAGGATTCGGTGCAATTCGGTAAAAGTCGAAATGGACGCTGCACGAATCGACACTGGGATTTGCGGAGAAGATTCACCAACCACTAGCAAGTTCGAGGCCCAAAATCCTGAAAAAATGAACAGGGTGAATTAAACTTCTCAACCTCGAAGTTTTATTCAGAAATTCACGCAGGTAGGAAAGATGGCGGCTACTTGAAGGGAATAGTCGGAAGGGGAAATCAAGCTAAAAGACGTAATCCGGTACGCCAAAAGGCGTTGATTTTAGCGCAATGCCGCTCACCCTCACTGCGCTGATGCACAGTCGCCCCACACAGAGGAGCGGCGAGACTGTGGCGTGAAGTCGAGTTCACCTCACTCTCCAAGCAGCCCCTTCATCCCGGCGAAGAAGCCTGCGGCCAGCTTATCCTGCTCGGCTTCGCTGAGTTCCGGGCGCGCTTCGCTCTTCCTGTGACGCAGAAGTTCGGCCGGGATCTCTGCGAGGAATCGGCTGGGGACCCTCTCGATCCGGCGTCCGAATTTCTTGCGGCGCGCGGCGCCGAGCAGGAGGAGGATCCGCTGGGCGCGGGTAATCCCCACGTAGCACAGGCGTCTCTCCTCGTCGATGTCGAAAGTTTCATGGAGGGACTTCTTGTGGGGGAGATATTCTTCCTCCATCCCGACCAGGAAAACACAGGGGAATTCGAGCCCCTTGCTCGAGTGGAGGCTCATGAGGATCACCGCGTCCTGGGCGAGCTTCTCCTCTTTGGTTCCCCTCCCCGGAGTATCGCGGTCGAGGAGGGAGACTTTTTCGAGAAATCCCGACAGGGTGGGGCTCTCTTCGCGCTCTTCGTAGGAGGCCATGGCATTGACGACCTCTTCCATGTTCTCGACGCGGCGCTTCCCCTTGGCGGGGTCGTCGGCGTTGCGGTAGATCTCGTCCTCCATCTTGAGCTCGGCCAGAAGCTCCCGGCACTTCTCGGCCAGGCGCCCGCCGCGACGGAAGCGCTCGCGAAAGCGCTCCATGAGGGCGACGAAAGAGGCGATGGCATCCTGGGCCTTCTCGCCGAGCTCCGGCATTTCACCAGCCCCTTTCAGGATCTCCCACAGCGGCTTTTCCTGCTCGGCGGAGATGCGGATCAAGCGGTCGGCGCTCGTGTCGCCGATCCCCCGCCTGGGATAGTTGAGAATTCGAAGCAGGTTGACCTCGTCGCGGGGATTGACGAGAACCTGAAGATAGGCCAGAACGTCCTTGACCTCCTTGCGGTCGAAGAACTGCTGCCCGCCGATGAGGACGTAGGGGATGTTCTCGTAGCGCAGTTGCTCCTCGAAGGCGCGCGACTGCACGTTGGTGCGGTAGAGGATGGCGAAATCGCGATAGGCGAGTTCGTGCCGGGCGCGCAGGGCGTGGATGTGCTCGACGACGACGCGGGCCTCGTCTTCTCCGTCGTCGCAAAGGATGGCGTCGATGAGGTCGCCGGATTCTCCCGATGTCCAGAGCGCCTTTTCCTTGCGCTTGGTATTGTTGCGGATGACGGCGTTGGCCGCCGAAAGGATGGTGCCGGTGGAGCGGTAGTTCTGCTCGAGCTTGATAACGCGGGCGTCGGGAAAATCCTTTTCGAAATCGAGGATGTTGCGCACGTCGGCGCCGCGCCAGGCATAGATCGACTGGTCGTCGTCCCCCACGACGCACAGGTTGCGGTGACCGTCGCACAGAAGGCGCAGCAGACGGTACTGGGCGGGGTTGGTGTCCTGGTACTCGTCGACCATGAGGTAGCGGAACCGGTCGCGGTAGCGCTCGAGAACGTCGGGGTGCTCATCGAGGAGCCGCACGCTCAGCAGGAGGATGTCGTCGAAGTCGACGGCGTTGAACGCCTTGAGGGCTCGCTGGTAGCGGGGATAGAGCTGGGCGGCGGCGAGCTCGGCTTCGTCCTGGCTCCGGGGGACGAACTGCTCGGGAGAAAGAAGACGGCTCTTGGCGTCAGAGATCTTCCACAGCACCCGGTCGGCATCGATCTTGCGCTCCCCGCCTATCCCCTGCAGCAGATCGCGCACCAGGCGCGCCTGGTCGGCCGCACCGTAGATGGAGAAGTTCTTCTTGTAGCCGAGCTTGGCGATGTCTTCGCGCAGGATGCGCATCCCGAGAGAATGGAAAGTGGAGACGATCATCCCTTTGGTCTGACGGCGTCCGACGAGGTCGTCGACGCGCTCCTTCATCTCGCGGGCAGCCTTGTTGGTGAAGGTTACCGCCACAATGGCCTGGGGGGGCGTCTCGCAGCGGCGCAGCAGGTAGGCGATGCGGCAGGTGATGACCCGCGTCTTGCCGCTTCCGGCTCCGGCCAGAAGAAGGAGCGGCCCTTCGGTATGCTGCACGGCGGCTCGCTGTTCGGGATTGAGAGTAGAAAGATTCATGGGAGTTGGGAGTCGGGAGCAAGGAGCAAGGAGCGTTGATGTAACATGTGCACGAAAAGGGATCAAGGGACAAAAAATGTCAAGCGGACAAGAAAAATGACTTGTTGATTTTCAGACGCCGAATCTGTACCTTAGGCGCCATGTCGAAGCTGCTTGTACTCATAACCGGAATTATCTGGGCATCTCTCCTCCTCATCTCCTGGGGAGGCGCCGTCGATGTGCCTGAGTCGTCTATTCAGGTCGAAGCGTCGCTCGAGGGCGACTCCTGACCCGGTCAGACCCTCTCCCCCTTTCCGCCCCTTGTCGCCTCACCTGAGAAATACGAGGCGGACACTCCTGCTGTCTCCAGCATGCCACCATTTATATTTCACATATAAATCGAATACTTAGAAGATCACCTCAGCCTCTACCACCCCAGCCCCCTCCTGATCCAGGAGGGGGAGTTTTAATCCTTCATCCTTCATCCTTGAATGTCCGCCCCTGCCCGCTTCCGCGCTTCTCTAATTCCGCGTCGATGGCGTTGAGGACTTCCCACTTGTTGAGAGACCATTGCGGCGCCAGGAGAAGGTCGCGGGGCCCGTCTCCTGTGAGGCGATGGATCAGGGTGTCGGGGTGGAGGCGCTCGATGAAGTCGGCGGCGAGGGAAACGTACTCGTCCTGCTCAAGAACGGAAATATCTCCCTTTTCGTACATCTGTCCGAGGGGGGTTCCCTTAAGGACGTGCAGCAGGTGGATCTTGATGCCGTCGACCCGGAGCCGCGCCATCTCATCGGCCGTGACGAGAATCTCCTCGCGGCTCTCCCCCGGAAGCCCAATGATGACGTGAACGCAGACGCGCACTCCCCGCGGCCTGACGCCGTGGAAGGCCTGGAGAAATGCAGCGTAGTCGTGCCCACGGCGCAGAAAGTCCAGCGTCCGGTCGTGTACGCTCTGAAGCCCGAGCTCGAGCCAGAAATAGGTGCGCTGGTGATATTCGGCGACGAGATCGAGAACGGGCGGCGGCAGGCAGTCGGGGCGCGTGCCGACCGAAAGCCCAACCACATCGGGCACTGCGAGGGCCTCGTCGTAAAGGGCGCGCAGAATCTCGGGCTCCGCCCAGGTGTTGGAGAAGGGCTGGAAGTAGGCGAGAAATTTCTTCGCCTTGTACTTGCGCGTCATGATCTCTTTGCCGTGCTCGATCTGCTGCCTCACCGCCAGGCGCCGCTCGATCCCCACCGCCCCCGACCCGCCCGGATCGCAAAAGAGGCACCCGGCAAGCTCCCGAGTCCCCCCGCGGTTCGGACATGAGAAACCGCCATCGACCGAGATCTTGTGAACCCGGACGCCGAAATGTTGCTTCAGATGATCTGAGAAAAGTCGATAACGTTTCATATGAATCGGTTGGGAGTCAGGAGTTGGGAGAAAAGGGCTCCTGTCCTCTGTCTTCCGTCTTCCGCCGGGCTCCTGGCTCCTGGCTCCTGGCTCCTGGCTCCTGGCTCCTGGCTCCTGGCTAAACTATCAGTCAGGAAGCCCCCTCCTCAAGCGAAAAGATCCACCGCTCCTTTCTGGACCCGAAGCACCTCAAACAATATCAATTAGAAATTTCTATTTTTTCATTGCATTGCTTTGCGCACTTGCTATACTTCTATTTCTTGATGATGAGCCTCTCTTTATCTGCTTTGCCTCCGGTGTTTTACGTGAATTTTGCCTGCTGCTGGCCCAAAGAGCACATCACCCAGGACGAGTGCCCTTATATCGGAGAAGGCGATCAGGAACTCCTCTTCAACCGCAAGAAGAGGTTTCTCTACCGCTGTCTCGAATGTCCCCGTTTTCTCGATGATCTGCGAACCCGTCGTGAGGAGATGGACGGGTTGGCCGAACTCTTCCCCTACGTCATCGAAGAGCTCCTCGGGTTGCGCGTTCAGTCTCACTCACTCGTGGGGCAGATTGAATCCCGCAACCGAGAAATCAAGTTCCTGCACGAAGTCAGCCTCGTTTTGCAGACCTCGGTCGACATGGACGAGGTCATCGCCATGGCCCTGACGGCGGTCACGTCGGGGAAGGGATTCGGTCTGAACCGGGCATTTCTATTGCTGGTCGACAAGGAGCGTCAGCACCTCAGGGGATATTTCGCCGTCGGGCCGAGACGTCCTGAGGAAGCGGAAACGATCTGGAGAGAGATCGAGGAGCGCGATTACACCCTGCGCGAGCTGGCGCAGCTCTTCTTTGAGCACAAGATGCCATCGGAGCGCGAGAAGTTCAAGGATCTGCTGTCGCAGCTCTCGACGCCGCTGACGCGCTCGGATCACCTTTTTGTGCGGGCGCTCAACGAGCAGGAATCACTGCATGTCACCGATCTGACGCGCGAGCCGGGGATCGACAGAGCGCAGATCGACGCCCTCGGGGTGCGCGAACTCGTTCTCGTCCCCCTGATCAGTAAAAACCGCCGCATCGGGGTGCTGCTGGCCGATAATGTCATTAATCGCCGCCCCATCGCCACAGAGGACCTGCATTCGCTCAAGACCTTCGCACTGCCTGTCTCTTTCGCCATTGAGCGGGCCGCGCTGTATGAAAGGCTGCAGGAAGAACTCCACAAGCTCACAGAGGCCAACCGCCGGCTCAAAGAGCAGCAGGATCTGATCGTCCGCATGGAGAAAATGGCGTTGGTGGGGAAGATCACCTCCAATATCGCCCACTCGATTCGCAACCCCCTGACCATCATCGGCGGATTCGCGCGGACCCTGATCAAGAGCATCCCCCCCGATGACGCAAAGCGCCGGTACATAGAATCGATCGTCAGGGAGGTGCGCCGACTCGAAGACATTCTTCAGGAAGTCCTCAACTACTCGGAGTCCCTTCATCCGACGCTCGATCTGTGGGACGTCAACAACCTGATCACTGGGGTCTATGCCGGCCTGCGGGACGATTTCGAAATGAGCGGCGTACAGTGCCGGCTCCAGCTCCAGCCGGCACTGCCCAATGTCCGCCTGGATTACAAGAAGATGGCGTACTGCCTGCGAAGCATTCTCACCAATTCTCTCGAGGTCATGAATGCGGGGGACGCCATAGAGATTCACACGGTGCGCAAGGACGGCGAGATCCACATCGTTTTGTCCGACAACGGACCCGGAATACCCGAGGAGACTCTCCAGGAGATCACTTCCCCTTTTTTCTCCAGCAAGGAAAGGGGGAGCGGCCTTGGGCTCTCACTGGCTGCCCGCATTCTCGAGGGACACGGCGCCGCACTCGACATCGAGAGCGTCGTCGGCAAGGGAACGACTTTCACCATCCGCCTGAAGGCGCCGCAGGAAGGGTGAGAACCCTCAGGGCCGCGTCAGATCAGACTGATCTGCCTGATCCGACCTATCGAACCAATCAGTCGCGGCCCCAAATCCAGCAAACATCTGTGAGGAGTTGGGAGTGAGGCGATAAAGCGTAAAAGTTCGCTCTCTTGAGAAATTACACCCTACTCCTCACACCTCACCAAACGACAGAAAACCAGGCGATGGCAGTAGAACTCGCGTATTCAGGAACAAAAGAGAAATCATCTAAGATGGAGAGAACGTATGGCCCGCTTGCTTGTAGTCGATGACGAAAGGGATATCCGGCACCTTTACGCTGCAGAACTGGAGGACGAGGGTTACCAGGTGGAGACTGCCGGGAACGGCGCCGAGGCGGCCGCGCTCCTCCAGGAGCGCGAATTCGACCTGGTCGTTCTCGATATCCAGATGAAGGGGGAAAGCGGTCTTCAGGTCCTGCAGAAGATCGTTCGCGAGAGAACCGATCTTCCCGTCATCCTATGCACCGCCTTCAGTTGCTACAAGGAGGACTTCTCGTCCTGGCTCGCCGACGCCTACGTGGTGAAGAGCTCGGACCTCGGCGAGCTCAAGAGCGAGGTGCGCAGGCTGCTGGAGAAGAAGAAGCGATAATCAGAATCCAGTAGCCAGTAGCCAGGAGCCAGGAGCCAGGAGCCAGATGATCATCCTTTTGGCTTTGATTTTCCACTGGCTCCTGGATTCTGGCTCCTGGCTACTAATTTAAAGGAGATTCCATACAATGAAAGCCGTCATCATGGCCGGAGGCTTCGGAACCCGGATTCACCCTCTGACGATCAACATGCCCAAGCCGATGATTCCGCTGGTGAACCGGCCGATCATGCTGCACATCATGGAACTGCTGCAGAAGCACGGCATCAGCGATGTCATCCTGCTGCTCTACCATCAGCCCGAAATCATCAAGAACTTTTTCGGCGATGGAAGCGAATTCGGAATGCGCATCACCTACGTCACCCCCCTGGAAGACTTCGGCACGGCCGGGGCAGTAAAGGCGGCGGCCAAGTATCTGGATGAGCGCTTCATGATCATCAGCGGCGATCTTCTCACCGATTTCGACCTCTCGCAGGTCATCGCCTTTCACGAAAAGAAGAAGGCGCAGGCGACGATCACCCTGACCTCCGTGAAAGATCCCCTGCAGTTCGGGGTGGTGATCACCGACAGGGAGGATCGCATCACCAAATTTCTGGAAAAGCCGGGATGGGGAGAGGTTTTCTCCGACACCATCAATACCGGCATCTACGTTCTCGAACCCGAAGTCCTCGACCTGATCCCTGCAGGAGAGAACCGTGACTGGTCCAAGGACATCTTCCCGCGCATGCTGGAGGAGGGGCGCCCTCTTTACGGCTGCGGCATGCAGGGATACTGGGCCGACGTCGGCAACACCGACTCCTACCTGGAAGCGTGCCGCGACATCGCCTCGCACCGGATCGAAGTCAAGATGAAGGAGAGAGCCGTCCGTGACGACATCTACCTGGGAGAAGAGGCCCTGGTGGAGGAGCGCGATCTTTCACTCCTTAAAGGCATGGTCGTTCTGGGGGACAACTCGCACGTGCTTGGAAAGGTGCGGATGAAGAACTGCGTTGTCGGGCGCAACTGCGTCATCGAAGACGGAACTGAGCTCGAAAACGCCGTACTGTGGGACAACGTCTACGTCAAGAAGGGCTCGAGCATCAAGGGGGCCGTTCTGTGCAACAACGTGCGCCTGGGACAGAAGGTGATCGTTGAGGAGGGGGCCGTTATCGCCGACGAGACGACCATCGGCAACGGCGCGCACATCAAGCAGGACGTGAAGGTCTGGCCGCGAAAAGTCATCGAGAGCGGCTCCATCGTCACCACCAACCTGATCTGGGGAGAGAAGTGGCGGCGCAGCCTCTTCGAAGGGGCACAGGTCCGTGGGCTCACCAACATCGAACTGACTCCCGAGTTCTCGGCGAAACTGGGGGCGGCCTACGGCTCGACCCTCCCCAAGGACGCCTTTGTTCTGTGCGGCCGCGACGCCATCCGCTCTTCGCGAATGCTCAAGCGCTCCTTCGTCGGAGGGCTCCTCTCGGCCGGCGTCAACGTGCGCGACACCAAAATGGTCTCCCTGCCGGTGCTGCGCTACAAGCTCACGACCTTCGGCGAGGTGGGGGGGGTCCAGTTCCGCCAGTCTCCCGAAGACCCGGCGGCCACGGAAATCGTCTTTTTCGACGGCGAAGGGAATGAAGTCTCTTCCACCGCCACGAAAGGGATTGAGCGCATCTTCTACAAGGAGAATTTCCGCAGGGTGCACTTTTCCGAGCCGGGAGGGATTTCCGAGATCCCGCGCATCTACGATTTCTATCGGGAGGGGTTCCTGCGCGCCATCGATGCCGACGTGCTGCGCAAAACGGCGCCCAAGGTGGTGGTCGACCTCAATCACTCCCCTGCCGGGAACGTTCTTCCGGGGATCCTGGCAGAGCTGGGTTGTGAGGTCATCGAACTCAACTCCCACGTCAGCGAAGATCGCCCCGGAAGCACCCCTGAGCAGGCGGTGCGGACGATGGATCAGCTTTCGCGCATTGTGGTGACCCTCGGGGCGACGGCCGGCTTCTGGATGGGACCTTCGGGCGAGCGGGTCCGCCTCGTCGACGAAACCGGAGCGGTCCTCTCGGAAGACGACGCCCTGGTGACGCTGGCAGCACTGTGCTGTCGGGCAGAACGGCAGGGCTCGCTCGTGCTGCCTGTCCCCGCTCCCCTGGCGGTGGAGGAGTTCGCCCGGGAATCGGGGCTGACGGTGGTGCGCACCAAGGCGGACGGACGTTCCATTGTGGAGGCGGCCCGGGGACGCAACGTGCAGTTCGCCGCCTCGATGGATGGACGCTTCGCCTTTCCCCCCTTTCAGGCGAATTTCGACGCTCTGTTCACCGTCGCCAAGACGCTGGAGCTGCTGGGGCGAACGGATCGCACCCTGAGCCAGATCCGCCGGAGCATCCCGCATCGCGCCTTCCGTCACATCCAGCTCCCCTGTCCCTGGGACTACAAGGGGGGAATCATGCGTAAGATGAGCGAGGACTCGGTCGACCGCGAAGCCTCCTTCATCGACGGCGTCAAGGTGCAGATCAGCGGGGACTGGGCTCTTGTCCTTCCCGACCAACTCCTGCCGATGGTCCACATCTACGCCGAGGCGGCCGATGAAAAACGGGCCGACAAGCTGATCGAGGCCTATCGCGAAAAAGTCGAGAGGTGGAAAGGGGAATTGCAAGGGGCTTAAACAAGGTATCGGCTACCAGGTTTGCGGGTCTCAGGAAAGACCTGGCGCCTGATACCTGAAAACCCTTAAAGGCAAAAGGCGTGATTAGTAATGAGTAATAAGGTAATGAGGTCAGGACTTTCCAAATCACTTATTACTCATCACACATTACGCACTTGAGGTTTTCATGTCCGAACTACGCTGGGATCCGCTGAAGAAAAGCTGGGTCATCATCACCTCCGAACAGGGGCGACGACCGCGGGATTTCATCCAGCCGCGCGAGCGGATTACGATGGAGGCCTGCCCCTTTTGCCGGGGCAGAGAGGAAAAGACGCCCCCCGAAGTCTTCGCCATCCGTCCACAAGGGAGCATTCCCGACGGTCCCGACTGGAAGGTGAGGGTCATCCCCAACAAATATCCCGCCCTGCGCATCGAGGGGAACCTGGAGAAGCGCGGGAAGGGGCTATACGACACCATGAACGGGATCGGCGCCCACGAGATTATCGTCGAGACCCCCGATCACGACCGTTCCATGTCCGAGCTCTCGGCCGCACAGATCACCGATGTGCTGCGTGCCTATCGCGCCCGCCTTCTCGACCTTCGGCGCGACCCCCGCTTCCGCTATGTCTTCATCTTCAAGAATCACGGCGCAGAAGCGGGCTCCACCATCGCCCATTCCCACTCGCAGCTCATCGCTCTTCCGGTCACTCCACCTCATGTCGCCACGGAACTGACCGCGTGCAGGGAATACTACGAGCGCAAGGAGCGCTGCCTTCTTTGCGACATTCTCCACCAGGAACTTGCGGACGGGGTGCGCATCGTGCGCGACGACGGCGATTTCGTCGTCTTCGCTCCCTACGCATCGGCCTTTCCCTTCGAACTGCGTCTGCTGACGCGCAGGCACGGCCACGACTTCGCCCTGCTCGGCGACCGGGATCTGGCGGCTTTGGCCGACGCCCTCAAGGACACGCTGGTGCGCCTGCGCAGCGTCCTGCGCGATCCTCCGTTCAACTTCGTCCTCCACAACGCTCCCCCCATGCACCTGCGCCTTGGCAAGCCGGGCTACTGGGGGTCGATTCCTTACGACTACCACTGGCATATCGAGCTGATACCCCGGCTCACCAAGATCGCAGGGTTCGAGTGGGGGACCGGGTTCTACATGAATCCGACGCCTCCGGAAGATGCCGCACGCTTTTTGCGGGAGGCGGACACATCGGGGGTTTTCCGGTGATACGGGGAGGATTTTGGGGAGGCGTGATTCGTGGCAGGGGCGTTTCACCCCTTGACCTTGAGCGCTATGCCTTTAGGCTTTTACTAATACTTTTCGCCTTGCGCCTGAATTTCAAGGAATAAAGATGACGAACCGACACTCAAACGACAGGTACTTCCCTCTTCATGTACAGATTTCCGCCCGTGCGTGGGGAGAGTACGGCCTTACGGCGGAACTCCTTCGCGATCCGTCCATCTCGCACCTGTACGGCTTGCGCCTCCTTTCGCTCGGTCTTGGGTTGAAGCACCCCGAGCGCCTTGTGAGTGCCGGACAGCTCAACCTGCTGGCGCTGCTCAACAGGACATTCCGTTTCATGATCGACCGCTATTTCACCCTGCGGGGGTGCTCCTTCGGCTTCGACGAAGCCGAGATCTCCGGAGAAAAGATCCCTCTTCCGGAGCTTCGTCCCACCCTGGAGAGCTTCATCGAGCTCTTTCCCCCTGCGGACGTCCATCTCGGGGAGTCTCCGGACAATTTCCTCGGCAGCGAGGACGGCGCGAAACACCGCCGCCTGGCGATGATGGAGCTCTTCATCCTGTCCGTGCAGGCCGACAACCCGGCCGCCTCGACGATGAGCGTCCTTTTCGATGACGGCGAACTGAACCGGCGAAGCCGGTATCGCCGAACCCTCACGGCCCTCGATACGCGTCTCGGAATGGAAGCGTCGCACGGCGCGCTGGGCGGATCTCTGCTCGACCTGCTGCATGCTCCGCTGCGCGCCGCACCCCATTCGCTGAGCGGCCAGCTCGAATACATCCAGAGATATTGGGCCGAGTTTCTGCCGCCGGAACTTCTGAGCGGAATCCTTACCGCCTTCGACGTGGTGCGCGAAGAGACGCAGATGCGCGGGTTTGGACGCGGTCCCATCGAAGTGCCGCGCTTTGCGCGCACCGACTTCCACTACGACGAGCCCGAACGATTCAGCCCCGACGCCGACTGGATGAGCAACGTCGTCCTTATCGCCAAGACGATCTATGTCTGGCTCGACCAGCTCTCGAAAAAGTACGGCCGCGCCATCACCCGCCTCGACCACATCCCCGACGAGGAACTCGATCAGCTCGCCCGCTGGGGGTTCAACGCCCTGTGGCTCATCGGGGTCTGGGAGCGCTCCCCCGCCTCACAGAAGATCAAGCAGATCATGGGGAACCCCGAGGCGGTCTCCTCGGCCTACTCTCTGTACGACTATGTCGTCTCTCACGATCTGGGGGGAGAAGAGGCGATCGCCAATCTGCAGAGGCGCTGCGAATCCCGCGGGATTCGTCTTGGGTGTGATGTCGTTCCCAATCACACCGGCATCTACTCCAAATGGACGCGCGAGCACCCCGACTGGTTCGTCCAGCTCGATCACCCCCCCTACCCCTCGTACCGCTTCACCGGCCCTGATCTTTCTTTCAGCGACGATGTGAGCCTGCGCGTCGAGGACGGCTACTGGAACCACTCCGATGCGGCCGTCGTCTTCCAGCACGTCGATCGCCACAGCGGACGGGTGCGCTACATCTATCACGGCAACGACGGCACGCACCTGCCCTGGAACGACACCGCGCAGCTCAACTTCCTGCTCCCCGAGGTGCGCGAAGCGATGATCCAGACGATTCTCCACGTTGCGCGACGCTACAAGATCATCCGCTTCGACGCCGCCATGACACTGGCGAAAAAACATTATCAGCGCCTGTGGTTCCCTCAGCCCGGCGGCGGCGCCGGTGTGCCGAGCCGCGCCGAGCACGCCATGAGCCGCGAAGACTTCGAGCGCGCCTTCCCCGCCGAGTTCTGGCGCGAGGTCGTCGACCGGGTGGCGGCGGAAGTCCCCGACACGCTGCTGCTGGCCGAAGCGTTCTGGCTCATGGAGGGGTACTTCGTGCGCACCCTCGGAATGCACCGGGTTTACAACAGCGCCTTCATGAATATGTTCAAGACGGAGGACAACGCCAAGTACCGCTCCGTCATCAAGAACATCCTCGACTTCAACCCCGAGATTCTCAAACGCTTCGTCAACTTCATGAACAATCCCGACGAAGCGACGGCGGTGGAGCAGTTCGGACACGGCGAGAAGTACTTCGGCGTCGCCGTCATGCTGGTGACGATGCCGGGTCTGCCGATGTTCGGCCATGGGCAGATCGAGGGGCTGCGGGAAAAATACGGGATGGAGTACCGCAAGGCGTACTGGGACGAGAAGGTCGACGAAGGGATGCGACGCCACCACGAGGACCAGATCTTCCCCCTGATGCGCCGACGGTGGCTTTTCAGCGGATCGGAAGATTTCGTCCTCTATGATTTTTTCGCCGGAGACCACGTCAACGAAGACGTCATCGCCTACAGCAACCGCCGCGGATCGGAGAGGGCGCTCATCGCCTATCACAACCGGCACGCGCATACCTCGGGGTGGCTGCGCACTTCCGTGCCCAAGAAAGTGAAAGACGGCCAGGGAGCCGAGATGGCGAGCCCCGAACTCGGTCAGGCCCTGGGGCTGAGCGCAGAAGAGAAGCACTACTACCGCTTCCGCGACTTCCGCACCGGCCTTGAATACCTGCATCGGGGGCGGGAGTTGTGCGAACGGGGGCTGCACCTCGATTTCGGCCCCTACCAGTATTACGCCCTTCTCGATTTTCGCGAGATCGTCGACGAGGACGGCTCCTGGGGATGGCTATGCCATATGCTGCAGGGACGCCCCGTCGCGAGTCTCGACATCGAATGGAAAAAGATCCGCTACGCGCCCCTGCTCGAGGCGTTCCGCCACGCGGTCTTCCCCGGCCTGCTCAAGGGGGTTGGAACTCTTGTGGCCGCAGACGAGAAGACCTGGAGCGCATCCCCCCTTCCGCGAACGTTCCAGCAGAACGCAGCGGACTTCTACGCGGTGCTGAAACAAATGGCGTCCCTGCCGGGAGATCCGGCGGAGGCCGCCCGCCTCGCCGCCGTCGACCTCGAGACTCTGGCCTCCATGGTCCGGCTGAAGGGAGAGGACGCTCGGCAGAAGAAGGCCATCGAGGCGTTGGGATTCGCGACAAAGGGTGCGGACGCCGATGCAGGACTCTTGCGCATCGTCCTTCCATCGATTATCCTGCGCCGGGCCTGCGCTCTGCACCCCGAAGCGACACCGGCAACGGCAGCACAGTGGTCCGAGGACTACCTCCTTCTGCATACACTGCAGGAGGTCCTCTCCATCGGCGACGCCCCCTTCGACCTTCCCCACTGGGAAGCGGCTGGGGAAGTGCAGCTCGTTCAGCTCCTGCTGCGCCATGAGGGGCGGACCGAAGAGCTCGCCGAGCGCTTCAGGGCGCTTCTCGAGGACCCTGACGCCTGCACTTATCTCGGCTGCAACGTCTTTGGCGGCATCGAATGGTTCAACATGGAGCGATTGCAGACCCTTCTGAACGCCCTCTACCGAGGCGCGGCGATCGCAGCGGCTGAAAAACAAAAAGAAGCATTGGGCGGTCCCCTTTCAGAACTACACGCCTTCTTTACGGAAACGGCCCGCCGTGCCGACGAGAGCGGTTTCCGATACCAGGTGTTTCGAAAGACGGTATCGAGGGCGCCGGGATCAGGAGACGACCGTCTTCCCTCCTGACCCTCTCACTTCCCAAACCCCCTCCTGATCCGGGAGGGGGCGTTTTCGGACCCGGCGCCCGGCTCCTGACCTGTTTCCTGATCTTATTTCATTTGCGGAGGGGCTCCTTCTTCCATGCGCATTCTTTTCATCTCTTCCGAAGTGACGCCTTTTGCCAAAACCGGCGGGCTCGCCGATGTGGCAGGGGCTCTCCCCCGGGCACTGAAACGCCTGGGTCACGATGTCCGCATCCTGCTCCCGTACTACCAGTGCGTTGAAGAGCGCGGCTTCCAGACCGAAAAAATCCCCTTGAGTGCAGAAGTTTCCATCGGGGGAGAAAGCCGCAGGACCCTCCTTCGACGCCTCGAGATGGACGAAATTCCCGTCTATTTCATCGATCACCGCCCCTACTTCTATCGCGAAGGGCTCTACGGAAGCCCCGCCGGAGACTACCCCGACAACGCGCAGCGTTTCGCCCTGTTCTGCCGCGCCGCTCTCGCTTTTCTCCCCAAGCTCGACTGGCGCCCCGACGTGGTTCACCTGCACGACTGGCAGACCGGACTCGTTCCAGTCCTTTTGCGCTCCGGTCTCAGAAACGATCCTTTTTTCTCCGGTCTGGCGACGGTGCTGACGATCCACAATCTCGGCTACCAGGGGCTCTTTCCTCCGGAAATCCTCCCCGCCATCGGAGTGGACCGCTCGCTTTTCAGCATCGACGGCGTCGAGTTCTACGGAAAGGTTTCCTTTCTGAAGGGGGGGCTCGTCTTCTCGGATCTGCTCACCACGGTCTCTCCGACCTACTGCAGCGAAATACAGACACCGCAGATGGGGTTCGGTCTCGACGGCGTGCTGCGCGCTCGCACTGCCGATCTTTTCGGCGTTCTCAACGGCATCGACACCGAGCAGTGGAATCCCGCACTCGACGCCGCCATCGTCTCCGCCTACAGTCCCGCCGACCTGCGTGGAAAGGGGAGGAACAAAAGAGCGCTGCAGAAGGAACTCGCACTGACTCCCTCGTCGAGCGTCCCGATCGTCTCCATGGTCACGCGCCTCGACACCCAGAAAGGGCTCGACCTTGTGCAGGAGGCCTGGGAGGCGCTGATGCAGCGCAACCTCCAGTTCGTTCTTCTCGGATCAGGGGAGGAGAAGCACACCCGCTTTTTCGCCACGGTTCGCAACCGCCATCCCGGCAAGGTTTCGATCAACCTTGGGTTCGACGACGCCCTCGCCCGCCGCATCTACTCCGGCAGCGACCTCTTCCTGATGCCGAGCCATTACGAGCCGTGCGGCCTGGGTCAGCTCATCGCCCTTCGCTATGGCGCTCTCCCTTTGGTTCGCGCCACGGGAGGGCTTGCCGACACCATCGTCGATCCACTGCAGGACGCTGCGCGCGCCAACGGCTTCGCCTTCGCCGACGCCTCGGTGAAGACCCTACTTTCCACGGCCGACCGGGCACTGGTTCGGTATGCGGATCGACGCAACTGGCTCAAGATGGTGCGCCGGGGGATGTCTCAGGACATCTCCTGGAAAAATTCGGCACAAAGATATCTGGAACTCTACGTACGTGCGCAGGAGAAAAGAAGAGATGGCTGAAGAAAAGGATAAAACCCCTCCACAGGGACCGGTCGAGGGAGGGAGCGCCCCCTCTTTCCCCGAACTCGAGGAGATCCAGCGCGAGGTGGAAAAGCGCCTCCGGGACAACAAGAATTTTCTGGAGCGCTTTCTCGATGAAGATTTCGAGGACGAAGACGCCGAAGAGGACGAGGTGAATTTCGAGGAACTCTAGGGGCCACGGCATGCCGCGGCCCCCGCGCAGGATCGGGATTGCCGCATCACTCCAATTTCACAGCATCTTTTCCCCTCTCTCCTTTCGTGCCATAATGTCCCCCAATTGTTAATCGATGCATTCGCAAAAGCCTTGTTCCACCCAAGGCGCCGAGTGCGCCAAGAAAATACCACCAGAAATCGCTAACTTTACTTTGTGTGTTCGCGTCTTGTCGGAAGGTGATGGATTGATTTGCGAGACCTGAACCAGAACACAGCGGTAAGCCTTACGTTTTATTGTTTCCAGGAGTTTATCCATGCCTCGCATCGACATGCCCCGTATCGGCAGAATCATGTTCCAGGGGCTAATGGCCGCCCTCCCCGCATTTGTAACTCTCTATATCCTCTACTGGCTCATCTGGAGCGCCGAGAATGTCCTCGGAGCCTTCTACCGGGTCATCCTCCCGGAGGGATGGTATATCCCGGGGATGGGACTTCTGACCGGTCTTTTGGGGATCTTCCTTATCGGCTTTTTCCTCAACGCCTTCCTGGTGCGCCGGGCCTTCGACTGGAGCGAGTCGCTGATGAACCGCATCCCTCTGGTCAAGACTCTCTACGGTTCGGTCAAAGACTTCATCGGCTTCTTCGCCCAGAAGCGCGAGCAGCAGTTCAACCAGGTCGTCACTGTGGAGCTGAACTTCGGAGGCGTACCGATACGGATGATCGGCTTCGTCACTCGCACCGATTTTCAGGAGATGCCGCCGGGGATCGGCAAAGAGGGAGAAATTGCCGTCTATCTTCCCTTGAGCTACCAGATTGGAGGCTACACGGTCATCGTTCCGCGCTCGGCGGTGCAACCCGTCGACATCTCCATGCACCGGGCGATGGGTTTTGTGGTAACGGCGGGAATGAT
>JARFUG010000031.1:11460-35834 GCA_029289095.1 Desulfuromonadales bacterium | reverse complement strand
TTAAGTCAGGTCGCAAATGGATGATGGTTCTGGTTGCTCTGGCGGTGCTGCTGCCGCAGATGGCGGCGGCTCACTGTGATGCCCTGGACGGCCCGGTCATCACGGAGGCGCGCCAGGCGCTGGAAAGGGGAGATGTCACCCCTGTGCTCAAGTGGGTCATGCCCGAGGATGCAGAGGAGATTCGACTGAGCTTCGCACACACTCTGCAGGTTCGCGCTCTGGGAGAGGAGGCTCGGGAGCTTGCGGATCGGCACTTTTTCGAGACTCTGGTGCGGGTGCACCGTGCCGGTGAAGGCGCTCCCTACACCGGACTCAAGCCGGCCGGTGTGATCGATCCCCCGATCGTAAAGGCCGACCAGGCTCTGGCGAAGGGATCGGTCGACGAATTCGCCGATGCCGTTTCCGCTCACGTCGGAAAGGAGATGCGGGAGCGCTTTGCACATGCGCTTGAGCTTCGAGAGCGCGCCGACGAGAGCGTGGATGCAGGACGCGAGTACGTCGAGGCGTATGTCAACTACGTACATTTCGTCGAAGGGATCGTCGCCGTCGTGCATGGCGCGCATGCCCACTGACCCCCCTGAGCTGATCGGATGAAATAAAAATGGCAGGTGCTGAAGGCGCCTGCCATTTTACTTTGGGGTCATGCTGCCAGGCTCCTGAGGCGCCTGCCGGCGCCGAAACCGATCAGATGCCCTGACAGCCCGCCGAGAATCCAGAAAAGAGAAGCCGCCAGAAAAGACTCCGTCCCCAGGAGCTGGAGCACCAGATAGGCTCCGGCGCTATATCCGGCGTAATAGACGTAGCGGCCGCGTCCAAGAATCTTCAGTTCGCGGCGATTGGAAACCATGCCGCTGATGAGGGCGCCGAAGAGAACGAAAAGCACTCCGCAGAACAGGTAGTAGAGGAAGGGATGCGCACCCGCGTGGAGTGAATGGAGAAAGCCGTTGTGAGAGGCCGGTCCAAGCCCGAACTGCGGGCAGATCGCCAGGGTGAGAAGCCCAGCAGAGACCTGAATGGCGAGAAGCTTCCACACCACGGAACCGGGCGATGGCTTGAGGCCTCTTCGGACCCTGCGCATCACCGCTTCATCGGTCTTTGGACGGGGCGTCAGCGGAGCGCTGCCGAGAAATCGCGCAAATTCCTCGAGCTCGTGATTGTTCCGGTCTGAATCCCGCATTATCGAGTCTCCCTCTTAAGCACCGTGCGCAGATGGCGCACTGCGCGGCTGACGATCTGGCGAGCATTGACGGCGCTCGTCTGCAGGTGGGCGGCAATCTCATCGAAGGAAAAATCCTGGTCAAAGCGCAGCTTGAGAGCCTTCTGTTGGTCCGTCGTAAGGGTGGAAAGCTCGGCGATTGACTCGTGGATCGAGAAACGACGGGTTCCCGGATCGAGAACGCCGATTCCTGCTTCATCGGTAATGACCATATGCTTTTTGTAGAAGCGGTTCTTACGGACATAATCGATGAGTGTATTCCGGGCGATGGTAAAGAGCCAGGGGAGAAACGGGATTTCCTCCCGGTACCGGTCTCTGGCTGCATGCAGTTTTGCAAAGACGGCCTGAAATACTTCTTCGGCTTCATCCCGGTCGCGCAGCCGGTTGAACAGGTATCCGAGAATGCGCTCCCTGTGTCTGGCATACAGCAACTCGAAGGCTTCCATGTCGCCATCGGCATAGGCTGCCATGAGTTGTTCGTCCGTCGGGAGCATCGACTTTGCCTTTCGTGAGGAGAAACGATGTCGTGCCGGCATTTGTGACACGGGTGAGAGAACCCGAACTGGACACGCGTTATCGAGCGCATGCCCTCTAGACGAGCGTCGGCGAAACTATCTGGAAGGTAAGTTATCTTTTATTGCCGATGATTCATTTGACGGAGGTCAAGTCTTCCGTGTTAATTGTGATTTGGCTCATCGAAGGAAATTTTTTATCTGCATCTCGCAGTTCAAATGCTCCTTGACAATGCGGGGTGGCTGTTTTAGTTTCGAGGAATCAAGTATTTTAATAGGATTGGCATGCTGGAAAAAAACGTCCGAAGACAGGTCCTGATTCCCCTCACGCTCACCTTCGTCATCCTCATCACCTCCTTTCTCTATACCAGCTATCGCATCCGCATGGACGAGTACGCCAGCGGGCTGACCCATCGCTATCACCACGTTCAGAATATTCTCGAGAGCCTCATTGCCGGGCGCACCAAATCGATGATGACGGCGGCCGAATTCATCGCCGGGCAGAAGCGTTTCCAATGGGCCATGATCGCCGGCGACCGGGAGGCCCTTCTTCAGCACGCCTCGGCGATTCGGGAGCGTCTGGTCGCCGGACAGCAGATCACCCATTTTAACTTCTACGACACTGCGGGACGCAATATCCTGCGCATCTATCAGCCCGACGACACCTCTGAATCGTCCGAGCGATTCACCAAGCGGCAGGCGATGGAAAAAGGGACCCCGGTGTCGGGGCTCGAACTTGGGCGCGTCGGCGCTTTTACCCTTCGGCTCACTTATCCCTGGTGGGTCGAAGGCGAGCTGATCGGCTATATCGAGTTCGGCCAGGAGATCGATCACATCCTTCAGGAGCTCAAGGAGATCACAGAGATCGATTTTCTCATCTCCCTTGACAAGTCGCATCTCGAACGTGACGCATGGGAAGAAGGAATGCGGATTCTGGGGCGTAGGGCGGACTGGGATTTTCTCCCCGACAAAGTCGTGATCGATCAGACGATATCGATGCCGGCCTCCGTCGCTGCAGGCCTGATTGCCTCACGGACGATCGATCAGGAGTCGGGATCGGTTTTTGAGTTCGACAAGCGCAGTTATCGAGCCCGATCCTTCCCCCTGTATGATGCGGCGCGGCGCTCGGTCGGTGAGTTCATCCTGCTCAAGGACATCACCAAGGAGGTCTCCTCGTTCCGGTCTTTTCTGACTCGGGTCGTCCCTTTCAGTCTGGTCCTCAGCGCGACCCTCTTCGCTTTCGCTTTCAGGGTCCTCGGGCGCGTCGACCGCCGCCTTGTCCAGGTGCAGGAAAGCTTGAGCAGAGAATTCGAGAAGCAGGCCGACACCAACCAGAAGCTCGAAACCGAGATCGCCGAGCGGCGCCGTGCAGAGGAGAAGCTGATCGTTCTGAACGAGAGCCTTGAGCAGCGGGTCCTGGAGCGGACGAGCGAGCTCAAGGCGCTCAATGCCGAGATCGAGGCAAGCCGCGCGGCGCTGGAGGAGGCCTACAGGGATCTTCAGATTCAGCAGGCCACCATCCTGCAGCAGGACAAGATGGCGTGCATCGGACAACTTGCCGCCGGCGTTGCACACGACATAAACAATCCGATCGGGTTTGTCGCCGGCAACCTTGAAGTCATCCAGAAATACTGGGATCGAACGGGCGAATTTTTGAAGATCCAGTCGGATGCCCTGAACGTCTGTGCGCCCCCCGAGCTCCTCGAACACGTTGAGCAGAGCCGGGGAAGGCTCAAGATCGACCATGTCGCCGGAGAGTTCCCGGCCGTCATGGCCGAATGCCTCGACGGGGCCGAACGGGTCACCAAGATCGTCCTCAACCTCAAAGGCTTCTCCCGCATCGATGAGGAAGGAGCTCGGATTGCCGATATCCACGAATGCCTTGAGAGCACCATCGGCATCGTCTCAAATGAACTTCGCTACAAGGCCTCCCTTGTCAGGCGCTACGGCGAGATCTCTCCCCTCTATTGTTGTCCCCAACAGCTCAATCAGGTATTCATGAATCTGCTGATCAACGCCGCTCAGGCGATCGATCGGTGGGGGGAGATAACGATTCGGACCTGGGCAGAGAGGCAGAAGGTTTTCATTTCCATCGGCGATACCGGTTGCGGTATCCCTGAGGAGCACCTGAGCAACATTTTCGAGCCCTTTTACACAACGAAAAAAGCGGGGGGCGGCACCGGTCTCGGCCTGAGTATTGTCTACGACATCATCAAACAGCACGGAGGCGCGATCTCTGTCGAGAGCACGCCGGGGAAGGGGACGCTCTTCACCATCGAGCTCCCCCTGCAGGCTCAGGAGGCCAGAAGTGCATGAGTTGATTCAGGTTCTGTGCGTCGATGACGAAATCAACATCCTCAACGTCGTTCGCCGTCAGCTCGACGACGAGGAGTTCGAGGTTCAGACGGCCCTGACGGTCGAGGAAGGTTTGCAGATTCTTGCTCAAAAGACGCCGATACATGTGGTTCTTTCCGATTTTCGAATGCCGGGGATGAATGGTGTCGAATTCCTTCAGCAGGTCGCCCGCGTACGGCCTGAAGCTGTTGGAATCGTCCTGTCGGGATTCGCCGACATCCCAGCGGTGCGGCAGGCTCTTGAAAAAGATGCCCTGTTCAGCTTTATCGCCAAGCCCTGGAAGGCCTCAGAGCTGCGAAAAGCTGTTATGGACGCTGCCGCCCTGTCGAATTTACGAAGTCGCGAAGAAGGGAGTTTGCCGTGACGCAACCGAAGGTGCGCATCCTTTACGTCGACGATGAGCCGGCCTATTGCAGGCTTTTCTGCCGCGGTATGGAAGACGACGAGCGCTTCATCATCGAAACCGCCGAAAGTGGCGAAGAGGCTTTGCGCAAGCTTGCAGGGCGATCCACGGACATCGTCCTGACCGACCTTCTGATGCCGCGCATGAACGGCTTGGAACTGCTCGAAACGATCCGCAGCCGGTATCCGGAAGTCTTCGTACTGATGCTCACAGGCGTCGATTCTACGGCCGAGGCGGTCAGGGCGATGAAGGCCGGCGCCTACGATTACATCCTCAAACCCCTCGACATGGAGATGCTCCAGCGTAAGCTGACCCAGATCGTCGATCATCTCCAACTGTTGAAAGAGCGCTCCTATGCCGAACTCGACGAATTCCGCTTCGAGAACCTCATCGGCAAGGACCAGGTCATGTTCGAGGTCTATGAAAAGATCCGCCGGGTGGCCCAGACCGAGGCCACGGTCCTGATCACAGGAGAGAGCGGCACCGGAAAGGAACTCATCGCCGAGGCGATCCACGCCCGCAGCAACCGACGGGAAAAACCGCTGATCCGGGTCAACTGCGCCTCCCTTACCGAGACGCTCATCAACAGCGCCCTCTTCGGTCACGAGAAGGGGGCCTTCACCGGAGCGACCACCCGCACGGCGGGGTTTTTCGAGGCTGCCTCAGGCGGGACGATCTTTCTCGATGAGATCGGCGACATCCCGGTCCAGACACAGGTGGCACTGCTTCGCGTTCTGGAGATGGGAAATTTCCAGCGAGTCGGCAGCACCGAGACGACCGAAGTCGACGCACGCGTCATCTGCGCCACGAACAGGGATCTCTCCCTCGCCGTCAAGGAGAAGCTTTTTCGCGAGGACCTCTACTATCGCATCAACGTCATCACTCTGGTCGCGCCGCCCCTGCGAACTCGCAAGTCCGACATCCCCCTTCTGGCCGAATTCCTTCTGGCCAAATATGCCCGTAGGGCCGGACGAGAAAGGATCGAGATCGCAAGATCGGCCATGAACGTATTGTGCGACTACGACTGGCCCGGCAACGTGCGCGAGCTTGCAAACGCCATCGAGCGGGCAGTCGTCTTTTGCCCGGGACGAAAAATTCTCAAAGAGCATCTTCCTGAGGAAGTGCAAAGGAGGGACTGCAAAAATTTCGAAGTTACGCTGCATGACCCCTCCCTTACATCTGCCGAGGCAACCCTGATCCGCGCTGTTCTTGAAGAGAAGAACTGGAATTTGAAGCAGGCCGCGGATCTTCTCGGCATAGCACGTGGAACCCTCTACAAGCGAATGGAGAAGTATGGCATTTCCCCGTCACCTTGAGGCCCATTTCGTCTGGTTTCGCTTTTTTTTGAACAAAAGCTCCCCCAGCCTCACCGACTCCTCATTTCTCCCTCCTTTTATCAGATTGCCGGCTCTGAGCAGGTTATTTTCGTAGGCCTGCAGGTCAAGGTCTCACCTCTTTGAACACCCTTCGAAACCGCACCTTAGCTGACTTTTTTCTCTTAAGTTTCAATCTCTTGCATTACTTTGGCACGATGCCGCCCTTCTGTTTGGTGTTCAAGGTGTGAACACTTTTGCTTTCCGGGCGGGATTAGGTTGCAGGCTGCATTTGGCCAAAGTGTTTGAAATAACATCTTTTTTTAGTTGCCTAATCTCTTGGTATCCGGCTTGCTATGAGAGCGCGGTGCCTTAACATCTCTACGGTCAACTCTTGTCAATCAATTCTCGACATGGGTGCTACGGCTGGTTATTCCGGCGCCCTGGTTTGTTTCTCGGTTGCCTGGGGTGAATGGGTCGCTGCAGGCAATCGTCCTCTCAACTTTCCGGGTCTGGTTTTTGATGGAGGCTTCAGATCCGGAGATATCAACACCCCTTTTCAGGAGAAGAAAAGAATGAGAGAGAAGTGCAAGTGGTTACATTGGCCGATGGTTGGCCTGCTGGCAGCGTCCCTGGCGCTAAGCGGATGTTCTGGCGATGACGGCTCCATGGGCCTGCCTGGCCTGGAAGGTCAACCCGGCGAGCCCGGTGAGCCCGGAGCACCCGGTCAACCCGGCGCACCCGGCGCACCCGGAGGGGTCAAGTCGATCGACGTGTTCGGCGCTCACGAGCGCAGCGGCCGCGTCTCCTGGAATGTGACCGATGTCGAAGCAACTGCCACCGGCGCGGTCATCAACGTCAACATCAAGGTTGACGGGCAGAACCGCAACGATTTCGACACCATTGCCCAGGTTGCCAGCTACATCCGTGGAACCAACCACGATGGCTATGGCTATTCGGCCGGCGGCGAAGGGGTAGAGCTTGAATCCAGGGGCAACGGCAACTATACGGTTACCGTCAATGCACCTGAAGGCTGGGGCTGGGAGACCGGTACGGAGACGACGTGGCGCGTCAGGCTCGACAATCCCTCGGGCAACGAGGCGATCATCGTCGCAAACGCTACCGAGGACGGCAATTTTGTCCGCAATCTCGTCAGCGACCAGGCCTGCATAAACTGCCATGGCGACAACATCTTCACCAACGCCCTGGGGCAGCCCAGCGCCAGAAAAGATAACGGAAACCCTCAAACCCGTCGGGAACATATCCGTTCGTATGGCGTGGGCACCTGCATCACCTGCCATTCGCACCAGACCAGAAACAACCTGACCCGCTATGCGCACGGGATTCACAACAGCAGTTCCGGCCATCTGACCGGCAACAATGCTGGGAACATCACCATCAAGAACAACTGGAACTATTCCGTTCGCTATCCCGCTTACATGGGAGACTGCTCGGCCTGCCACGACAGCCAGGAGAGGCTCGATGCGGTGCTGGCGACCCCGGTCAGCTATGAACTTTGCATGTCCTGCCATGGCGGTTCGTTCGGCAGCGACAACAATGATCCCTGGGCAGGGTTCTCCGCCGATCTTCCCGAGTTCCATCTGACCATGACCGCAGCGACCGACTGCACCTCCTGCCATAACGGCGGCGCAGCGGGGGCGACCACCGGCGACTACCACAGTGGGTACACGAATCGTGGTCTTGCACAAAAGATCGCCCACGATTTCTTCCAGGTTGAGATCGATGGGATCGAACGAGTCGGCTCGACCAGTTCCTATGAAATTACCTGGAGTGTCGTCAATCCTCAGACCGATTCCGCCTATGACGTTTGCGGTACGACTCCGGTAAGCGGCCTGGGCGACGTTACCTTCGCACCTGTCGTCCGTCTCGCCTACTTCGAGCCCGGCGGTGACGATATCACCAACAGAGGGTTCGATCATGCCAATGGCAACACCGGTCAGCCTGCCGGCACCAAGAGCCTTGGCGGCGCCAACAGCGTCTGTGTGGACGGCGTCGTGACGTCTACATTCACTCTTGATGCCCAGATCGATCCCGAAATCTCCCGCGTGCTGGCTCTGCTGAAGCCTCAGGCGACCGCATCGGACGCCGGTCCGCTTCAATCCAACGGTCGCGTCCGCATCGCCGCCGTTTCCTACGCCTTCGATATCGAGGACGGCGCCAACTCCCCACGCCGCCAACTCGTCGACAGCAACAAGTGTCTCTCCTGCCACGGCGCCAGGCTGTACAACCATGGTGCAGCGGGTGGTCGCTACGACAACATCGATTCCTGCATCGCCTGCCACAACCCTTCGGCAACCGATATCGGGCGGCGCGCGATCCTCTTCGACGGCATCGATGCCTCCACCGCCTATGACGGGAAGGATGCCGAGTCGTTCAGCTTTGCTTACAACATGCACGCCATCCACGGCGCCGGCGCCACCGACGCCTTCTATGTCATCTACCGCAATAACGGCATCTATGGCTACGGTGGAAAGAATACCGAGCCGCGCAACTGGCCTCGGGATGAGGACGGCAACATCAGGACCTACGTTCCGTCCGGCACTCCTCCCTTCGGACGAGGCCCGGATTCCTCGGCTCAACCTGCCCATTACCTGAAGCAGGTCGATTATCCCCGTCCCCTGATGGACTGCACGGCCTGCCACATCGATGGCGCTTTCGATCTGCCTGATCAGACCATGGCGACAGCCATCAGTATCAATGTACCTGCTCCTGCAACCGGAAATGCTGTCCAGGAGCAAGACGAGGCCATCCTCATGGGTCCTGCAGCCGCTGCCTGCATGAGCTGTCATACCTCCAACGACAGGTTCGTCAGGGCGGCGCTCCTCGACCATGCATTCCGCAATGGTTTCAAGCCTGATGAATTCGATAACGGCAAGGCCGATATCCTTGATCTTCAGGTCGTCGAAACCTGCATTGTCTGCCACTAGCAACTCAGCATCGTATTCGTTGCAATGATCTAAAGTGATGGCGGGCCTTCGTGGCCCGCCCTTTTTTTTGGGGGAGGGGGCGGTAACCTCCAACTCCCGCCCTTTTAGCCCCTTCCACCGAGTTTTAAGAAATGGTAACCTGCGCGAAGTTTAGCGATTCAAAGCCAAGAGAGTAAATCGATGGCCCTGAATACCGAACATTGCGCCCGCTGCATTCGCACGCTGGAATCCGCGCTGGCTCTGCTGAAGCAGGCCGAACCCGAGAGTATCGACTATGAGATCTTCCGCAACGCCGTCGTCAAGGGGTTCGAGTTGACCCTGGAGGCCGCAGGAAAGCTTCTTCGCAAGGCTCTCACGGCGTACGCAGGGAGTCCGCGGCAGATCGATGCCCTGACGTACAAGGATCTTCTTCGTCACGCTGCCAGCACGATTTGATGAGCACCGAGGCCGTGACGCGCTGGTTCGCCTACCGGGACAACCGCAACAGCACCGCGCACGACTACGGGGTGGGCTTCGCCGAGGAGACCCTCAGACTGTTGCCCGACTTCATTGCCGATGCCCGCGCCCTGGAATCAGTTCTTCGGGAGAGGTTGAATCGTGTCGACCCTTGACCTTTGCCCCGAATGGCTGGCAACGGTGCGCCGCCTGCTTGTAGAGCATCTCCCCGACGCCGAGGTGTGGGCCTATGGCAGCCGGGTCAATGGCGCGGCGCAAGAGGGGAGCGACCTCGATCTTGTGGTGCGCAATCCCGGCGACCTGCAACGCCCCTTTCCTGACCTGGGGAGATTAAGGGAGGCCTTCTCACAAAGCGATCTGCCGATTCTGGTCGATGTGCTCGACTGGGCGCGAATACCCGAGAGCTTCCGGCGGGAGCTCATCCGGGAAGCGGTGGTGATCGTTCCTGGGGAAAAAGGAGAAAGGCTTGAGCATGGCAGGTGAGAATTCATGACGGAACCGAAGATCGTCGAAATCTTCAGCGACGGCGCCTGCAGCGGCAATCCCGGTCCTGGCGGATGGGGGACGGTGCTGCGCTGGGACGGCCACGAGAAGGAGCTTTCGGGGTTCGATCCGCAGACGACCAACAACCGCATGGAGCTCATCGGCGCCATCGAGGGACTTGCCGCCCTCAAGCGCCCCTGCCGGGTGCGCCTGACCACCGATTCGGAGTATGTGAAGAAAGGGATCACCGAGTGGATCGACGGGTGGGTGCGCCGGGGGTGGAAGAACTCGCAGAAAAAGGATGTGGCCAACCGCGACCTGTGGGAGCGTCTTCTGGAACAGACCCGCAGGCACGAGGTGGAGTGGCACTGGGTGCGCGGACACACCGGCCATCCGGAAAACGAGCGCTGCGACGCCCTTGCCAGGGAAGCCATTCGCAATGGAAGATCGAAGGATGAGCTCTGAGCGGTATGCCCGCCCCAATGATTAATCCCCCATGGACACGTTCCAAAATTGTGGTATTCTCCAAGCTGACCGACAACCCTTCAACGATTCCGAAGGGTTGTTTTGTTTCGCGCTGCTATTTCCATGCAGTGATGCGCCTGCATCGACGAGTTGCCCATGGCCCAGTCCGCACCCACCGCATTCCCGCCGACCGCACCGCCCGGAGGAGAGGCGCCGCCTTCCGTCGAGTCCCTTCTTACGCTGGGGCTCTACGTCGCCATGGCCGTCGGGCTCATTCTCTTTCTCTTTTTTCTGACATGGTGGCTGGGGAACAAGACGCGCACCACCGTCAAGGGTGAGCCCTACGAATCGGGGGTCGTTCCGACGGGACAGGCCCGCCTTTCCGAACCGGTCCCCTTCTATCTCGTCGCCATCTTCTTCATCGTCTTCGACGTTGAGATGATTTTTGTCGTTTCCTGGGCCGTCGCCTACGATCTTCTGGGGTGGCCCGGTTTTCTGAACGTCGCCTTCTTCATCTTCATCCTGTTTGTCGGATTGATTCATCTCTGGAAGACAGGAGGCCTCGACTGGGGCCCGGGGGCGCAGAAACGCAGAGTGCGCGGCGGGAGATCCGGATGAACGAGGAGCGCAGGGGCGAGGAGCTCCCCGACAACATCCTGCTCACCAATCTCGACGACCTGATCAACTGGGGGCGCAAGAACAGCCTTTGGCCGATGTTCTTCGGCCTTTCATGCTGCTTCGTCGAGATGATGACGAGCATGACTCCGCGCCACGATCTGGCCCGTTTCGGCGCCGAGGTCCTTCGCCCCTCGCCGCGCCAGGCCGACCTGATGGTCATTTCGGGCACCCCCTTCAAGAAGATGGGCGCCTCCATCCTGCGCCTCTACGAGGAGATGGCCAACCCCAAGTGGGTCATTTCCATGGGGAGTTGCGCCAATTCGGGGGGGATGTACGACGTCTACTCGGTGATCCAGGGGGTGAACCAGATCGTCCCCATCGATGTCTACATTCCCGGTTGCCCGCCGCGCCCCGAGGCGTTCATGGAGGGGATCCTGCTGCTGCGCGACAAGATCTCCCGCGAGGAGCGCCCCGCCCGCAAGGTCCTGCACATGAAAGGGGGGAGCGAGGGGACGACCCGTCCGATTCAGGTCGATGGGGTCTCCAAGAACAGGGATCCTCGCGGCCCCGGCTATGGCAACTCCCCGATCCGCGGCACCTCCGTGCAGCCCCCCGATTTCTGGGAGAGCCGCTCAAGGAACATGTGGCGTCCCCCCCAGCCGAGAGTGGAATTCCCCCTCACCACTCACGATGTTCGCAGAGCGGTGCACGAGCGTTTCGGCGGGCGGGTGAAGGAAGTCGATGCCGCCGACATGCCGACCTTCTCCACGAGCGCCGAAACGGCTCCGGAACTGCTGCGTTTTTTGAAACTCGACTCTCCGCTGCGTTTCCGCCGCCTGGAGGATCTGACCGCCGTCGACGAGCGCCGCCGCCTGAACCCTCAGGAGGGGGATTTCACCCTCGTCTATCATCTTCTGAATTTCGACGATCCCGGCTACCTTCGGGTGAAGGTCCCCCTAAAGGGGGAGTATCCCGAGGCCCCCTCCATCACCGATATCTGGACGTCGGCCGAATGGTACGAGCGGGAAGTCTACGACATGTTCGGCATCCGCTTCTCCGGACACCCCGACCTGCGGCGCATCCTCATGCCCGAGAGCTGGCAGGGGCACCCCCTGCGCAAGGAGCATCCGTATCGCGGCACCGAAATGCCCCCCTTCACTCCCGAAACGGCCGCGACCATGGAGCCGCGGCCGGCCGACCAGTATTTCAAGGGGAGGCCCGTCGGGGACGACGAGCACGCCATGCTCCTCAACCTCGGCCCCCAGCATCCCGGCACCCACGGCGTGCTGCGCCAGATTCTGAAGCTGCGCGGCGAGGAGATTCTCGATCTCGACTCCGACATCGGCTATCACCACCGGGCGGCCGAAAAGGTCGGGGAGCGCCAGCACTGGAACCAGTACATCCCCTATACCGACCGCATCGATTATCTCTCGGGCGTCCTCAACAACATGGCGTATCTGCACTCGGTCGAGACATTTCTGGGGGTGGAGGCGCCGCCGCGTGCGAAGTACGTCCGGATTATGCTCTCGGAACTCTTCCGCATCGCCAATCACCTGGTGTGGCTCGGCACCTACGCCCACGATGTCGGGGCGATGACGCCGGTCTTCTACGCCTTCGACTCGCGCGAGAAGATCTTCGACATCATCGAGATGGTCACCGGAGGGCGCATGCACCCCTCCTGGTTCCGCATCGGGGGGCTGCCGGCCGACCTGCCGGAGGGGTGGAAGGAGCAGGTCGACGCCTTCATCTCCGGCTTCGAGGCGCGCCTCCGCGAGTTCAACGCGCTGCTCACCGATGGACCCATCTTCCGGGTGCGCACCGAGGGGGTGGGGCCGATCGCCCTTGAGGATGCCATCGACCGCGGGATCTCGGGGCCGAACCTGCGCGCCTGCGGCTTCGCTTGGGATCTGCGCCGCGCCATGCCCTACGGCGGCTACGAGGAGTTCGACTTCGAGATCGCCACCGCCACGGGCGGAGACTGCTTCGCCCGGTACCTGGTGCGCATGGAGGAGATGCGCCAGAGCCTTCGCATCGTGCGCCAGGCCGCCGAAAGGATGCCGTCCGGGCGCTGGGTCAGCGCCGACTACCGCTATGTCATGCCGCAGCGCGAGGACATGCTGAACGACATCGAGAGCCTCATCCACCACTTCATCAACGTCACCCGGGGGATGACCCCGCCGGTGGGGGAGTGCTATCGGGCCATCGAATCGGCCAAGGGGGAGTACGGCTACTACGCGGTGAGCGACGGCGAGAGCGTCCCCTACCGCATGCGCATCCGCACCCCGTCCTTCCCCCACATGCAGGCGATGCCGCTGCTGACCCGGGGCTGGCTGGTGGCGGATCTGATCACCATACTGGGATCGATCGATTTCGTGCTGGCGGATTTGGATCGGTAGGAGAGGCAATTTTGAATTCTGAATTCTGAATTTTGAATTGATTCCAAATTCTGGCCAAGCAAGGGTGATTTTAGGAGCAAAAGACAAAATCATGGAACGCGGATCAAATCTGAAAAAATCGGATAAAAATCTGATTTTGGATTTGATCTAAATCCGCGTAAATCTGCGCGCATCAGATTTTATCTGCGTTCCAATTGGTTTCTCCTGAATTTAAAACAGGACCAAATGTGGCTGAAGTGTTGTTGACAGAGGACCAACTCGACCATTTTCGCGTTCGCGCCGCCGAGATCGCCCATCCGCGCGAACTGGTGATCGACGTGCTGCGGGCGATCCAGTCCAATTTCGGCTGGGTGCCGGATGAGGGGGTGGAGTTGACGGGGGAAATCCTGAGGCTCTCGCCCCTGCAGGTGGAGGAGGTCGCCACCTTCTACGACAAGATCTTCCGACAGCCGGTGGGAAAGCGCGTGATCCACGTCTGCGATTCGGTCTGCTGCTGGAGCCGGGGTGCGGAGGAGATCTACGCCCATCTGCAGAAGACCCTCGGCATTTCTCCCGGCGGGACAACCTCTGACGGCGTCTTCACCCTTCTGCCGACGTGCTGCCTGGGAGCGTGCGGAGAGGCCCCGGCCGTCATGATCGGGCTGACGACCTACGGCGATCTGACGCCGGAGCGCCTGGATGAAATACTGGAACGGGAACGAGCTGCTCTGGAAGAATGAGGGATTGTCCGTGGTCCGTTGTCCGTGGTCCGTTGCAAAAGGCAAAAGCCTCAACAACGGACAACTGACAACGGACAACTGACAACTGACAACGGACAACTGACAACGGACGGACCATGACCCAAGTCCTCTTCAAAAACCGCCGCCCCGGCGAGACGGTCTTTCTCGACGGCTATCGAAAAACCGGCGGCTACGAGGGGCTGCAAAAGGCGGTGAAGGCGATGTCCCCCGACGAGGTGCGCGAGGCGGTCAAGGAGTCGGGGCTTCGGGGACGCGGCGGCGCTGGCTTTCCGACGGGCGTGAAGTGGACCTTCTTCCCCGCCGACCAGTTCGGAGAGAAGTACCTGGTGTGCAACGCCGACGAGAAGGAACCCGGTACCTATAAGGACCGTGAACTCCTTCTGGCTGACCCCCATCAGCTTGTGGAGGGGATGATCGTCTCGGCGTACGCCCTGCGCATACCGGTCGGGTACATCTTCATCCGCTACGGCTACGAGCGATGCTCGCAGAATCTTGAGCGGGCCATCGCCGAGGCGTGCGAAGCCGGCTTTCTCGGGGATAATATCCTCGGCAGTGAATTTTCCTTCGAGCTTCACGTCCACCGCAGCGCCGGGCGCTACATCTGCGGAGAGGAGACGGCCCTTCTCAACGCCCTGGAGGGGCTGCGGGCAAATCCCCGCTCCAAGCCCCCCTTTCCGGCGGTGCGCGGCCTCTTCGGGATGCCGACCACCGTCAACAATGTCGAGACGCTGGCCAACGTGCAGCATATCATCGTTAACGGCCCCGAGTGGTTCCGGGGGCTGGCGGCTACGGAGACCGGAGCGGGGACGAAGCTCTACGGACTTTCGGGACACCTGGAGCGCACCCCCTGTCTGGAACTCCCCATCGGCACGACGCTGCGGGAGATCGTCGAGGAACACGGCGGGGGGGTCTGGAAGGGGCGCACCTTCAAGGCCTGCCTCCCCGGAGGGGCTTCCACCCCGTACCTGGCGGCCAAACACCTCGATACCCCTTTGGATTTCGAGCCGATCGAAAAGGCGGGGAGCCGCCTCGGCACGGGGGGGGTCACCGTCTTCGACGACACGACGTGCATGGTGGCCGCGACCCTCAATCTCAACACCTTCTTCGCCCGGGAGAGCTGCGGCTGGTGCACTCCCTGCCGCGACGGCCTCCCTTTCGTTTCCTGGCTCCTGGAGAAGATCGAGCGGGGGGAGGGGACGATGGAGGACATCGAGATCCTGCGTGGCCAGATCCGAAATATCCACGGACGCTCCTTCTGCGCCCTCGCCACGGGAGCGATGGAGCCTGTGGCGAGTCTGCTCGATCTGTTCATGGACGAGGTGGTCGATCATATCAAGCGGGGGCGATGCCCCTTGAAACGGTAGGGGCGTGATTCATCACGCCCTCGGACCGTCATTGCGATTCGGGCGCAATGAATTCGGTTATGTGAACAAGAACACTGCAAAAACGGGACGAGGGCGCAATGAATTGCGCCCCTACGGAAGAACATGCCGACAATAACCATCGACAACCAGCGCGTCACCGTCCCCGAGGGGACGAACGTCCTCGAGGCGGCGAAGAAGTTGGGAATCGTGATTCCGCACTTCTGCTACCACGAGGCGCTTGGGGCCGTGGGGGCGTGTCGGCTGTGCGCCATGACCTTCCTGGAGGGGTCGGATAAGGGGCCGAAGCTCAAAGGGGTCCACATGTCGTGCATGGTCACGGCCCGTGACGGGATGGTCGTCTCGACCCTCGATGAAGAATCGGCCGATCTGCGCAGGCACGTCATCGAGTGGCTCATGATGAACCACCCCCACGACTGCCCCGTCTGCGACGAGGGGGGGGAGTGTCAGCTGCAAGACATGACGGTGGCGGGGGGGCACGGCATCCGACGCTACCGGGGGCTGAAGAAGACGTACGTGAACCAGGACCTCGGCCCCTTCATCTCCCACGAGATGAACCGCTGCATTCAGTGCTACCGCTGCGTGCGCACCTACCAGGACTACTGCGGCGGCACCGACTTCGGGGTGCTCGGGTGCAACCAGCGCATCTACTTCGGGCGCTTCCGCGACGGCACCCTGCAGAGCCCCTTCTCCGGCAACATCGTCGATGCCTGTCCCACCGGCGTCTTCACTGATCGGACGTACCGGTTTCGGGCGCGGCCCTGGGACCTGGAGGAAGCCCCTTCGGTCTGCCCCCACTGCTCGCTGGGGTGCGCCGTCATTCCTGGAGCCCGCTACCGGGAACTGCAGCGGGTGCGCGCCGGCGTCAATGCGAAGACGAACGGCTTCTTCATCTGCGACCAGGGACGTTTCGGCTACGGCCACGCCAACCGCCCCGATCGCCCCCGGTCGCCGCGCCTCGGAGAGCGGGAGGTCTCCTGGCCCGAAGCGCTCGGGGCGCTGCGAAGAGAATTGGAAATCATCATCGCCGAACATGGTTCCCAGGCCGTTGCGTTTCTCGGCTCGTCGCGCGCCTCCCTGGAGAGCAATGCGCAGCTTCTGGAGCTTGCACGCTTTTTCGGGAGCGAGAACTTCGCTCTGGAAATCGACCCCGAGCGCGATCGCGCCGCACGCACGACGGCGGCCCTTCTGGGGGAATGCGCCCGTTCCCAGGAGGAGGTGCGCCGGAGCGACTTCGTCCTTCTCGTCGGCGCGGATCCTCTCAACGAGGGGCCGATGATGGCCCTTGCGGTGCGCCAGGCGGTGCGAGCGGGAGGGAGCGCCGCCCTCATCGACCCCCGCCCCGTGGAGCTCCCCTTTGCGGCGACGCATCTGCCGCTCTCCCCACAGAACCTCCCAGAGGTGCTGAAGGCGCTGGCCGAGGAAAGATTCGAGCGTTTCAGCGCCCGGGAGCGCACCGTCCTCGCGGGAATCTCCGCCCGCATCAAGGAGGCGAAGAGGCCGGTTCTCATCGGAGGGGGAAATCTGCTCGGTTCTTCGGGAGCGCAGCTTCTCATCGAGGCCGCCCGGGCTTTCTCCCGGGGGGATCGCGCCTGCGGAGCGGCGCTTCTTCTTGCGGGACCCAACAGCTTCGGCTCCGCCCTGCTCGCTGCGCAGAGTCCCGGTCCCGACCGCCTCCTTGCGCAGATGCAGGAAGGGCGCATCCGGGCTCTTCTCTGCCTGGAGTCCGATCCCTTTGCCGATCATCCGGAGCCGGGGCGGGCGCGGATGGCGCTGTCACGCCTGAAGCTCCTGGCTGCTCTCGACTATCTCCCCACCGAGACGGCCCGCCGCTGCGACATTTTTCTCCCCACCACCGCACCCGCCGAAAGTGCCGGGACCTACGTCAATTTCGAGGGACGGATGCTCCCCTTCGGCAGCGTTTTCGATCCAGGAGTTCCGATTCAGATCACCGGCGGCGGAGATCACCCTCCGCGCTCCTTCGAGGCGCACACCCCCGGAAGCCTCCCTCGGCCGGCCTGGGCGGCCCTGGCTGCTTTGCGCGGCGATTCCCTCTCACTTGCTCACATCCGGCGCAACCTGCAACGGAGCGATGCGCGTTTTGCGGGACTGGCCGAACTCGAAGAAGGGGGGGAGGGGCGCAGGGTGAACGGTGCGGGTCAGATGCCCGGCCACGGGCCTGAGCTTCCGAAGCATCCCAGCGCCGAAGGAGCTCTTCGGCTTGTCGTCACCGAGTGCCTCTTCGGCTCGGAGACGATCGCCTCCTTTTCTCCTGTTCTCGATCCGGTGCGCCCCGCGCCCGTTGTCCGGCTGCATGTCGAGGACGGCGTCCGCCTCGGCATTCATGATGGTGAGAAGGTGCGCCTGCGGACCGAACTCGGCGATCTGGCCGTCGAGGTCCGTCTTTGCGAGGCGATGGCTCCAGGCATCGTGGTGCTCCCGCGCCTGCGCCAAGGGGAGTGGGAGATCTTCGTGCCGGGGGTTCATCGTGACTGCATTCTACAAAAGGAGGGAGGATGATCGACTGGGTGACCCTCCTTCTCATCGTGATCAAGCTCGTGGTGATCCTCGCGGTAGTGCTGTCGATGGCCGCCTACCTCGTCCTCGCCGAGCGCAAGATTCTTGCCCGGATGCAGCTTCGCCATGGTCCCAACCGCGTCGGTCCCTTCGGCCTGATGCAGCCGCTGGCCGACGTGATCAAGCTCCTCACCAAGGAGGACGTCGTCCCGGCAGGGGCCGACAGGTGGATCTTCCTCCTTGCGCCAGCCCTGGCGGCGCTCACGGCTCTGCTCGCCTTCGCCGTCGTCCCCTTCTCACCGCCGGTCACCATTCTGGGGCGGGAGATCCCCATGGTCGTCATCGACCTGAACGTGGGGGTTCTCTACTTTCTGGGCCTCTCTTCCCTCGCCGTCTACGGCGTCGCCCTGGGGGGATGGGCCTCCAACTCCAAATATTCGCTCCTTGGCGGAATCCGCGGCCTGGCACAGCTCATCTCCTACGAACTCTCCATGGGGCTGGCGCTGGTGCCCGTCGTCCTGCAGGCGCGCTCCTTCTCCCTGACCGACATCGTCATGGCGCAGCAGGGGCTTCCGTTCCTGGTGACGAACCCGATCGCATTCTTCATCTTCGTCGTGAGCGTGGCCGCCGAGGCGCGCCGCGTCCCCTTCGACATTCCCGAGGCGGAGAACGAGATCGTCGCCGGTTTCCACACCGAGTACTCGGGGATGCGCTTCGGGCTCTTTTTCGTCGGCGAATACATCAACATGGTGATCCTCGGCGCCGTCACCACCGTCTTTTTCCTCGGCGGCTGGCACGGCCCGATCCTTCCCCCCTTCGTCTGGTTCGCCATCAAGGTGCTTGCGGTCGCCTTCTTCTTCATCTGGATGCGCGGAACCCTGCCGAGGCTGCGCTATGATCAGCTCATGCACTTCGGGTGGAAGTTCCTGATCCCGCTGGCGCTTATCAATGTGCTGGTGACGGGGGCGGTTTTGTTGTGGTTGGGCAATTGATTTTGTCCCCCCTTTGCAAAGGGGGGCTAGGGGGGATTTATGTTGAAGTACAAAGAAAATCTAAAGGCATATGCCAGAGAACTGAGATCAAATCAGACGGATTGTGAGAAAAAGCTTTGGCATGGATTGCGTAGAAAACAGGTGCTTGGAATCCAATTTTACCGTCAGAAGCCCATTGGCGAGTACATTGTGGATTTCTATGCTCCAAAAGCAAGGATTGTGATTGAAGTCGACGGTGGACAGCATTTTTTGGAAGAGGAGCAAAAGAAGGATTCGGCACGAGACCTCTTCCTGACAGCACAAGGATTGACGGTGTTGCGCTTCCATAATCGGGAGGTCATCGAGAGTCTTGAGGGTATTCTCAAGAAAATCTTCTTGACCGTTGAAGGTCGAATACGAAATCAAATCCCCCCCGACCCCCCTTTTTCAAAGGGGGGAGAAAAGAGCGGGTCGGAAGCATGAACGTCTGGCGAGACATCAAAGGGACCGTGCAGCCCTTCTGGGTGACGCTGCGCAACATGTTCCGCAGGCCGGTGACGATCCAGTACCCGGAGGAGAAGCGTGTGCCGCCGCCGCGCTACCGGGCGCGGATCATTCTCACCCGCGATCCCGACGGAGGAGAGCGCTGCGTCGCCTGCTACCTGTGCAGCGCCGCCTGCCCCGTCGACTGCATCTCCATGCAGTCTGCCGAAGCTCCCGACGGGCGCCGCTACGCCGCCTGGTTCCGCATCAACTTTTCACGCTGCATCTACTGCGGACTGTGCGCCGAGGCGTGCCCGACCTGGGCGATCCAGATGAGCCCGGACTACGAGTTCTCCAAGTACGCCACCCTCGACATGGTCTACGAAAAGGAGGACCTTCTCGTAGACCATGGAGGCAAGGACAACGAGTACAATTATTACCGCCACGCCGGCATCGGCGTCGTCAATCCCAGAGGGGGGAACGAGGACGAAGCGCCGCCGGTCGACGTCAGAACGAATCTGCCCTAGGTCTTGAATATGGTTTCAATTCAAAATTCAAAATTCAAAATTCAAAATTGCCTTCTATGGCCACCATCATCTTCTACATACTCGCAATGACGGCCCTGGCAGCCACGGGAATGTGCATCACGCGGCGCAATCCGGTGCATGCGGTGATCTATCTCGTCAACTCCCTCTTTGCCGTGGCGCTGATCTTCTATCTGCTCGGGGCGCCCCTTGTGGCGGCGTGGGAGGTGATCATCTACGCCGGGGCGGTCATGGTGCTGTTCCTCTTCATCATCATGATGCTCGAGCTCGCCCCGACGGAGCAGCCGCAAGGGGCTGGGTGGCGCCGGTGGGCGCCCGTCCTCCTCTTTTCCCTGATCATCCTGGGGTGCACCGTTGCGCTCATGGCCGTCGACCCCGATGCTGCGGAAGGGGTGCCGACCTACTACGCCTCGCCGCGCATCTTTGGATATACCCTCTTTCAGGAGTACGCCCTGGCGGTGCAGATCGTCTCGTTCCAGCTCCTCTATGCCGCCGTGGGCGCTTACTACGTCGGCCGGACGCCGAGGCGGCGACAGGAGGCGGGATGATCGTACCGATGTCCCACATCCTGGCGATCTCGGCGACGATGTTTCTGATGGGGTTCGCCTGCGTCCTCGCCCAGCGCAACTTGATCATGGTTCTGATCGGGGTGGAAATCATGCTCAACGCCGTCGGCCTCACCCTCGTGGGGGCATCCGCCCTGTGGGAGCAGGTCGACGGACAGATCTTCGTCATCTTTCTCATGGCGATGACGAGCGCCGAGGTCTCCATCTCTCTCGCCCTGGTCGTCTATCTCAACCGGAGAAAGCACACCCTCGAGGCGGATGCATTTTCCGAAATGAAGGGCTGACATCTGCTCCCCCTCCTGGATCAGGAGGGGGTCGGGGGGTGGTAGAGATCGAAAGAAGACCTTACCACCCCCAGCCCCTCCTAAAACAGGAGGGGAGCTTTAACCAGAACACACGGAGTTCTCTCCTGACTCCTTTTTGAAGGCAACGAATGAACCCACTGCTCCTTTTCCTCATTCTCCTCTTCCCTCTGGCGGCAGCCGTGGTGAACGCCCTGCTCGGGACGCGTCTGCCGCGCGGGGCGGTGGTGGCGACGGCAGTGGGGGGAGTGGCCCTTTCGGCCCTCGCTTCCTTCCTGCTGTGGCCCCTGGCGGCGGGGGAGGGAACGCGGGCGACGCTCTACACCTGGATGGCGAGCGGCGATTTTTCGGCGGCGGTGGAGATCGTCTATGACAGGATCAGCGCGCCGATGGCCCTCATGGTCACCTTCGTCGCCACCCTCATTCACCTCTACGCCGCCGGGTACATGGAGGAGGAGAAGGACTACGCCCGCTTCTTCGCCCTGCTCAACCTCTTCGTCTTTGCGATGCTCGTCATCGTGCTGTCCGACAACCTCCTTCTTCTCTTTCTCGGCTGGGAGGGGGTGGGCTTCTGCTCCTACGGACTCATCGGTTTCTGGTATTTTGAGGAGCGAAACGCCGATGCCGGGCGCAAGGCCTTTCTCGTCACGCGCGTAGGGGACGTCTTTCTCGGCGTCGCCCTGCTGTGGCTCTTCGCCCTGACCGGGACGCTGTCGATCTCGCAGATCAACGAGGCGGCCGCCGGATTCGCTCCCGGGACGCTCTTTCTCCTTTCGCTCCTTCTTTTGGGAGGGGCGTGCGGCAAGTCGGCCCAGCTTCCGTTCATGACATGGCTCCCCGACGCCATGGCCGGTCCGACCCCCGTTTCGGCCCTCATCCACGCCGCCACCATGGTCACCGCCGGCGTCTATCTGCTGTGCCGCCTCTTTCCCCTGGTTTCCCTCTCCCCCGAGGCGATGGCGGTCATCGCGCTGGTCGGCGTCGCCACCGCCCTGTACGCAGCGACATGCGCCGCGGCGCAGCGGGAGATCAAGCGGGTGCTCGCCTACTCCACCATGAGCCAGGTCGGGTTCATGTTCCTGGCGGTGGGGATCGGGTCGGTCTCGGCGGCCCTCTTTCACCTGTTCACCCACGCCTTCTTCAAGGCCCTCCTCTTCATGGGGGCCGGGTGCGTCATCCACATGACCGCCGGCGAGAACGACATTTATCGCATGGGGGGGCTCGCCCGCCGCGACCGCCTCCTGTTTTGGTGTTTCCTCATCGGAGCGCTCTGTCTCGCCGGGGCGCCGCTCACCAGCGGCTTCTTCTCCAAAGACGGCATCCTGGTGACCGCCTTCGCCTCCGAGGTCCCCCTGCATCGCTTTCTGTGGGGGGCAGGCTCCTTCATCGCCCTGCTGACGGCCTTCTACACCTTCCGCCTCCTCTATCTCGTCTTTCTCGGGGCCGAGAAGAGGCCCGTCGGGGCGCACCGTCATCATCTGCCCGGCGTCATGCGCTGGACCCTCGTCCCCCTGGCGGCCCTGGCGCTGCTCGGCGGGCTCTTCGACCTTCCTCCCCTGTATGGCGGCGGGCACGCGCTGCGCGAGTGGCTCGGGCCGCTGGCGGGGATTGGGCCGCATCTACCCCACGCCGTGGAATGGCTTCTGGCCGGGGTGGCGACATCGATCTTTCTTCTTGGGTGGGTGTTTGCGCACCTGCGCTACCGCATTGCGCCGGCGCCGGGAGAGTCCCTCGGCGCCCGTTTTCTGCTCTCGGGGTGGTGGGCCGACAGGGCCGTTTACACAGTCGTCGTGCGTCCGTTCGGCTCTCTGGCGCGCTTTTTCTGGAAGGTTGCCGACGGCCGCCTCATCGACGGTTCTCTCCACACCCTGGCCGAGGGGAGCAACGTCCTCGGGGAGGGGCTGCGGCGCCTGACGACGGGGAGGCTGCACAACTATCTCACCGCCCTGGGGTGGGGAGGCGTGGTGATGCTGGCGTGGTTTCTGGCGGGATATCTGCTTTGAAACGGGGTAATGCAAAACCAACGTTTCCTTGTTCTTCTTCCATGACGAACCATGTAGGGGCGCGATTCATCGCGCCCTCGCGCAACGGGAACGAAGGGCGCAATGAATTGCGCCCCTACGCAGGACACGAATGAACCTTCTACCCGACATAACACAAGGGGCCTCCTCCTTCCCCCTTCTGACCCTTCTGGTGGCGATCCCGGCCGTCGGGGGGCTCGTCTGTTTCTTTCTCCGGCGCCATGCGGCGGCTTGCCGCTGGCTCTCGCTGATCTCGACTCTTGTCGTCCTGGCGCTCTCCGTCGTCTATTTCGTGACCTTCTCGGGGCAGGGGGGGTGGCTTCTCTATGAGGACTACCCCTGGATCGAGCGCTTCGGCATCCGCTACACCCTGGGGCTCGACGGAATCTCGCTGCTGATGATCCTGCTGACGGCCCTCACCCAAGTCTTGGCGATCCTCGTGTCGTGGCGGCGCACCTTCGAACTCCCCCTCTTCTTCGCCACCATCCTCTTTATGGAGGCGGGGATCCTCGGCGTCTTTCTCGCCCTCGATCTCTTTCTCTTCTATCTCTTCTGGGAGGTGATGGTCATCCCGATGTTCTTTCTCATCGGGGTCTACGGCCACGGGCGGCGCGTCTACGCGGCGGTGAAGTTCTTTCTCTACACCATGGGCGGCAGCCTGCTGATGCTGCTGGGGATCATCGCCCTGGTCATCATTCACGCCGGGCAGACCGGCGAGATCACCTTCTCTCTGCCTGCGCTGCAGGGGACGGTCCTCAGCCCCGAGACGGAGTGGTGGCTCTACGGCGCCTTCCTCATCGCCTTCATCATCAAGGTTCCCCTGGTGCCGTTTCACACCTGGCTCCCCGACGCCCACACCGAGGCGCCGACGGCCGGCTCCCTCGATCTGGCGGGGCTCCTGCTGAAGACCGGGATGTACGGGCTGATCCGCATCGCCTTCCCCCTCTTCCCTGTGGCGGCGCAGGCGAGCCTCCCCTTTCTGGCGGTTCTGGCCATCGTCGGGATCTTCTACGCCGCCTGGATCGCCTTCGCGCAACTCGACGCCAAGCGTCTCATCGCCTATTCGTCGGTTTCGCACGTAGGGCTCATGGTACTGGGGCTGTGCGCCTGGAACCAGACCGCCGTCGAGGGGAGCATCCTGCAGATGTTCAACCACGGGATCACCACCGGCGCCCTCTTCATCATGGTGGGGATGATTCAGCACCGCGCCCACACGCGCGATCTCGACAGCCTGAGCGGTCTGTGGGCCAAGGCGCCGATCCTCTCGGCCTTCTTCCTTTTCTTCGCCCTCTCTTCGCTGGGTCTGCCGGGGCTCAACAACTTCGTCGGCGAAATCCTCATCCTCATCGGCGCCTTCCAGGCCAACCCGTGGTGGGGAATCCTGGGGATGGCGGGGGTCGTCTTCGCCGCCGCCTACACCCTGCGCCTGGTGAAGGAGACCCTCTGGGGGCCTCCCGACGAGACCCCCGAGTGGCAGGATCTCACCCCGCGCGAGTACATCGTCCTTGTCCCCCTGGCGGCTCTGGTGCTGTGGGTCGGCGTCTACCCCGCCCCCTTCCTCGAGCCGATCCGCGAGCCGGTGCGCCTGATGCTCGAAGGAGGGATATTCACCGCTTTGAATGGAGGGACGCCGTGAGCGCAGCAGACCTGGCGGCGCTGGCGCCGATCCTCATCCTCGCCCT
>JARFUG010000031.1:8103-11360 GCA_029289095.1 Desulfuromonadales bacterium | reverse complement strand
ACGCCGTGAGCGCAGCAGACCTGGCGGCGCTGGCGCCGATCCTCATCCTCGCCCTCGGTTCGGCGGCCGTTCTGCTGACCGGCGCCTGGTGGCCGCGCTGTGCGCCTTTGCTGTGGGGGGGGGCCGCCATCGCCCTGGCCGCGGCGTTTACCGCCGCCCTCTACTCGCCGCCGACCCTCGAGATCGCGGGCTTTTTCCGCTCCGACGGCTACGGGCGCTTCTTTACCGTTTTGTGGAGTGCGGTGGCCGCCCTCACCCTCATGACCTCTTTGCGCTACGCCGAGGAGCGGCATTTCGAGGGGGGAGAATATGCCGCCCTCATTCTGTTCGGCGCAGCGGGAATGGCCCTCCTGTCCGCCTCCGTCTCCTTCGTGGGGCTCTTTCTCGGCCTCGAAGCGTTCACCCTCGTTCTGTACATCCTCATCGCCTTTCACCGTGAAGACCCCCTCGGGGCCGAGGCGGGGCTAAAATACCTGGTGATGGGTGCGGTCGCCACCGGATTTCTCGCCTTCGGCATCGCCCTGCTCTACACCGCCTCGGGGACGTTCCGCATCGCCGAAGCGATGACGGCTCTGGGTGCGGGGGCGGAGATGCGCCCCGTCGCCATGGCGGGTATGGCGATGTTCCTGACTGCGGTCGGCTTCAAGGTCTCACTCGTTCCCTTCCACCTGTGGACTCCCGACGTTTACCAGGGGGCGCCCGCTCCGGTGGCGGGACTGCTCTCCACCGGCTCCAAGGGGGCGGTCTTCGCCGCCCTGGTGACGATGTGGGGAGGACTCGAGGTGGGGCGCGACCTCCTCGAGCCCCTCCTGTGGGCTCTTTCAGCCATCACCATGCTCGTCGGGACCTTTTGCGCCTTGCGCCAGGAGAACCTCAAGCGCCTTCTCGCCTACAGTTCGGTGGTGCACATGGGGTACGTCCTCATCGGCCTGCTCGCCGGCGGCGCCGACGGCAATGGAGCCGTCGTCTTCTACCTGGTTGCGTACACCGTAGTCAATCTCGGCGCCTTCGGGATCATCGCCTCTTTTTCCCGGGAAGGAGGGGAGCCGCAGAACTTCGAAGACTTTCGCGGACTCGGCTACCGACACCCCCTGCGCTGCGGCACAATGGCCGTATTTCTCTTCTCCCTGGCGGGCGTTCCTCCAACGGCCGGGTTCATCGGAAAGTTCGGCATCTTCTACGCCGCCGTCGGTTCGGGCTACATTCTGCTCGCACTTCTGGGCGTTCTCGCCTCGTTGGTGTCGCTCTACTATTACCTGCGGGTCATCATCGTGATGTTCATGTCCGATATCGCGGCCTTTCCCCTGCACCGGGGAACATTCTCCGAAAAGGCCGCCGTCGGCCTGTGCCTCCTTGCGACCCTCTGGCTCGGGGTGCTGCCGGGCGCCCTCCTCGATCTCATCACCCGAATTCTGTAATTGAGCGGGGGAGCAGAATCGCATGAAAGGTCCATCGGCGGAGGGAATCGACTGTAAGGTTTTCCGACAGTACGGGCGCCTTTCCACCGTTTCGACTGTCGTGTTGACCGACACCGGCTCCCCGCGCTGGGTGTAACGTATTGAAAATCGCCTGAAAAAAACCTGGTACATCTTCTGCAAAAGAGTGGGGAGAGGGCGTTTCCCTCGAAAGCCGTTACCATAGCGCGCCATCGCCCCCACCTTACTGCGTGGCGCGCATTTTTTCCTGGCGTTTCCCCTCTTGCGGGTGGCAACCGCTCCTGCTTGCTACCGTTCGGCCCCTCTGGTACAATCTGCCGCCGCGCGACCCGCGAGTCCAACTGGAGACCGTTTACCTTCGATGAACCTTTTTCGGAACAAGCCATCGGAAGGCGACATCGCCCTTTTTCATTCCTGCGACAGGCTCATGGGAGAGGAAGACCTGCATCTTCTGCTCAAGCTCCTCAAGGAGGAGAAAGCCTTTTTCCTGAATGCGCGAAGGCGGCTGATCGACTTTGTCTCTTTTTTCATTCAGGGCGAACACCGCTTCGATGATCCCCGCGTGCAGAAACCCCTGGAATCGCTTCTGGGAGCTCTTTCTGAACTCAAGATCGTCACGGCGACGCACTTCTTCGTCTTTCCCAGAAATCAGACCGGAAGCAACCTGCGCCACTGCCTCCACCCCGACTACTTTGTCCTTGAGATGCACGACATCTCCATCGACGAGCACCAGTTCTTTCTCAAGGCGGAGAGGCAGTTGGAGGAGACCATCACGAAGGTGGTGGCCGCTTACGAAACGTTCCGCCGACAGGTTCGCCGCCGTCTTCGCATCTGAACCCCCGTTGACACCGGGGAAATGTCGCGGGATACTTCTTCAGCAGACAGGAGGTCAGGTTCAAAGGAGGAGATACCATGGGGAAGCATTCCATCGAGATCGTTGCGGGAGACATCGTGCGCATGGAGGTCGACGCCATCGTCAACGCCGCCAATTCTTCCCTGCTCGGCGGCGGAGGGGTGGACGGGGCGATTCACAGGGCCGCCGGTCCCCGACTGCTGGAAGAGTGCCGCGCTCTTGGCGGGTGTCCTACGGGGGAAGCGAAGATCACAAGGGGGTACGACCTCCCCGCCCGCTACGTCATCCATACCGTCGGCCCCATTTGGCACGGTGGCGACCAGGGGGAAGAGAAGTTGCTGGCGAATTGCTACCGCAACTCTCTTCACCTCGCCCTTGAAAAGAATGTGAAGACCATCGCCTTCCCCTCGATCAGTACGGGAGCCTACCGATTCCCCATCGAAGAGGCGGCGCGCATCGCCGTTCAGGAGGTCCGGAATTTCCTTGCGGCGCATCCGGAAATGAGGGTCTCACTCGTCTGCTTCAGTGAAAATGATCTAGCGCAGTACCGGCACGCTCTGCGAGAGACGGAAAATCATTGACATTTTTTTCTGAACACCTTTAAATATTATCGTTCGAGGGGGAAATACCGGGAATCACTGATTGAACCGCCCTCGTTCGCCATGTGCCGAGAGCGGTTTTGCTGTTTGAGAGGGGGAGAGCGCCATGTTCGCGAATCGGGTCGGGTCAGCATTCTTTCTTTTTTTTACTCTCTGCTGCATCACTTCGGCGCTTGCCGAAGATTATGATCCGAGAGACGTCGTCAATGCCGCCGAAGATTTCGTCTCACTGATCGATTACGGTCTTTTCGCCGAAAGTTGGGAAGAGGGGGATCCCCTTCTGCAGATCAGAACGCCCCGGGAAGAGTGGATCGGCAGACTGGCCCTGGAGCGCGACCTCTTCGGCTGGGTTCTCCATCGGAGTCCCAG
>JARFUG010000031.1:5555-8003 GCA_029289095.1 Desulfuromonadales bacterium | reverse complement strand
CCAGAGACCGACTCCGGCAAGGGCCGCTGCCGTGGCGGCGGCGACAAGGGGCCATGGAAAGGGTTGCGGCTCGTCATGAAATTCGCTCCAGAAGCTCGACTCACCTGCCGCCCTTACGGCCTGGTCGAAATCGATATCCTTGACGTCTTCGGTTTCAAACATCGGATTCTCCTTGGAAAAGGCTCAGGGTTCATGCGATTGCACAATGATAGGGAAAAGAACAGGAAAATGCACCACCATTCGGAAGATGGCAGACACGCCTGGGCAACTTGTCGAAAGGGAATTCTCCTGTACAATGATCTTGTTTATTTTACCTCATAGCGCCTGCCGTGTCCTGTATTGGCGTGTCTCCGCAGGCGTTTTTCATGAGGGATTCGGGATAATTTTGTGCAGGGCCGCCGAAGGACCTTCCTCCCCGGCATGATCCGCCAGATTTGTGCCCGAGCGTTAAAGGGTCGCACCAAACAAAATGACCAAGGAGAAAAACGATGAATTTCGAACGAGTCAAGGAGATCGCGCGCGAACGGGGTCTCAAGGCGGGTCGCATGAAAAAAGCGGATCTGATCCGGGCGATGCAGGTGCAGGAAGGCAACCTCCCCTGCTACGCTACCGGGCGCATTGCCGACTGTGGTGAGTACGACTGCCTCTGGCGGAAGATCTGCAAATAGATCAGGGATTTGCAGGCTGAAACGGTGCGGAGCCCCGAAATGCGGCTTCGCACCGGGTTTCCGTCGGTTCGAGCCCCCTCCTTCTCCCCGTGCCCTCCATCGACCTCTCCCTTTTCTGCGCATGGTTTTTGCATCTCTTGATGGTAAGAAACATTCTTTCTGCCGGTGGGATCAATGCGGAGAATTTTTCCCCTGTCACAAAAATTTTGAATTGACAAAGAGCCCCGCAGGGCTTACAAATATGACCGATTTGGTCATGTTTGATTTTCTCCGACTTGCCGTCAATGCTCCGGCCGTAAAAATCCGACTGTGAGCCTTTCATCACTCCATGTCGTTCTCAGGAGGTGTCATGGAAAAACCGCAGTACAATATCGCCATCGTGCGAAGTTTCATCCATTGGAGTTTGCTCTGGGGGGTCGTCTCGATCGTGGTGGGGATTCTGATCTCCTTCCAGTTGATCATCCCCGAACTCAACCTCTCTCCCTACTTCACCTACGGGCGGCTGCGTCCCCTCCACACCAACGCCGGGATCTTCGGGTGGGCCATCGGCACCTTTTTCGCTCTTTTCCTCTACATGGTGCAGCGCCTCTGTCGCCGTCCTCTGTGGAGCGACAAGCTTGCCCGCTTCCAACTCTGGCTCTTCAATCTCACCATCGTCGCCGCGGCGGTCACGCTCCTGCTCGGATTCACCCAGTCCAAGGAGTATCATGAGCTCGAATGGCCGATCGATCTCATGGTGGTCGTCCTCTGGGTCGTCTTCTCCATCAACATCGTGATGACGATCGTCAAGCGCAACGAAGAGCAGATGTACGTCTCGCTGTGGTTCATGCTCGCCTCGGTGGTCGGGGTCGCCATCCTCTACCTCGTTAATTCGGCGGCAGTTCCGGTCTCCCTCTTCAAGTCGTATTCGGCCTACGCCGGCGCAAACGACGCCAACGTGCAGTGGTGGTACGGGCACAACGCGGTGGCGATGGTCCTGACGGCGCCCCCCCTTGCAGTCTTCTACTACTTCCTTCCCAAGTCGACGGGGGTCCCCATCTTCAGCCATCGTCTCTCCATCGTCGCCTTCTGGAGCCTGATCTTCATGTACCTCTGGACGGGGGCGCATCATCTTCTCTGGACGCCGATTCCCGACTGGATCCAGACGATGGCCATGGCCTTCTCCATTATGCTCATCGCTCCATCGTGGGGTTCGGTCGTCAACGGCTACCTGTCGATGAACGGACAGTGGCGCCAGATGCGGGAGAATTATCTCGTCAAGTTCCTGATCCTGGGGATCACCTTCTACGGGCTGCAGACTCTGCAGGGGCCGCTGCAGGCGGTGCGCACCTTTTCGGCCTTCATCCATTACACCGATTGGGTGCCCGGGCATGTGCACATGGGGACTCTGGGGTGGGTCTCTCTCGTCCTCTTCGCCGCCATCTACTATCTGGCGCCGCGCATGTACGGCACCGAGCTCTACAGCATCCCGATGGCCAACATGCATTTCTGGCTGGTCCTCGTCGGGCAGCTCCTCTACTCGGTGAGCATGTGGATCGCCGGGGTGCAGCAGGCCGGCATGTGGCACGCCATCGGCCCCGACGGAAGCCTGACCTACACCTTCATGGAGTCTCTCGTCTCGGTCTATCCCTACTACTGGGCCCGGGCGTTCAGCGGCATCATCTACATCGCCGGCGTGCTCCTTTTTGTAGCCAACCTCGTCCTGACCGTCCGCAAGGGCAAGACCAGGGACACGACCGCGGCCCCCGGCGCCGTCGGCGCAGCCTGAGAGAGGAGGAAA
>JARFUG010000031.1:0-5455 GCA_029289095.1 Desulfuromonadales bacterium | reverse complement strand
CCGCGCTCCAACATGCCCTCTTACGCCTTTCTCAACGAGCGCCTCGTCGATCCCGAGCGTGTGCGCCGCAAGATGAACGTCCTCGGCTTCCCCTATACGCAAGAGGACATTTCGGCTTTGGCGGGGAAATCCGAAATGGACGCCATCGTCGCCTACATGCAGAAGCTGGGGAACGACATCCCCTGGCGTCAGGCCGCCGCCCAGGCCGCCGCGCCGCAGGATCTGGTCAATCCTTTCCACGGGGATCCGGAGGCTGCTGCCCAGGGAGCTTCCCTCTACGCACGTCACTGCGCGGCGTGCCACGGAGCCGAGTTGGGAGGGGGGATCGGACCTGCGCTGATGCCGGGGTGGGATGACGCCGATCTCTTCACCGTGATCTACGAGGGGATTCCGGAAGGGGGCATGCCCGGATTTTCGTCCCTGGGAGTCGAGAGGGTTTGGCTGATGGTTACGTTCCTCCAGGAGCAGCAGTGATGGATACCACCGGCCTGCTCTATCTGGGGGTGACCATCGGGCTTTTCGCGGTCTTTGCGGCGCTGGTCGTCTATACCTGCAGCCGCAAGCGCAAAAAACGCTTCGAAGAGCCCAAACATCGCATGCTCGAAGAGGATGATTGACTGCACCTCAGGTAAGGAGTGAGGCGTGAAGAGTGAGGAGTGAATTCCAGAAGTTTAAGTAGTTTCACCTCATTCCCCATGGATTCAGGATCTTTTCAAAGGAGATTTGCCGCCATGTCCATGCTCGAAAGTCACGAAGACAAGCACGAGCACGACGTACGTGAGTTCGACGGCGTGATCGATATCCGCTCCAACCCCATCCCCAATTATTTTGCTGTTCTCTTTTACGGTCTCGTGATCTGGGGGGTCTTCTTCATGGCCTACTACCTGCTGAGCGGCTGGAGTTCCGAGGGGGAGTTCGCCGAAAAGATGGCCCTGCATCAGGAGCAGTTCGCCGCGCGCCCGCCGGAGCCGGGTGCGGCTCCCGTCGCTGCCGTCGATCCCGAAGCCCAGAGAGCCGAGGCGGGGCAGCTCTATGCCCGGCACTGCGCCGTCTGTCACGGCGGCGAAGGAGAGGGCGGCATCGGTCCGGCTCTCGATACCGACGATTACGCCTACGGGAAAGAGTTCGAGGCGGTCCGGGTCAGCATCGCCGACGGACGTCCCGGCGGAATGCCCCCCTTCGGCGCCCAGCTCTCTGCGGCGCAGGTCGAGGCGCTGACGAACTATGTCAAGGCGATGGGCAATGGGCGATAGGCAATTGGCAATCTGAGTGAACGGATCTTCAAAAGGCATTCCCCCCTTTGAAAAAGGGGGGTTAGGGGGAATTTTATTACGGCAATCGCAGGCAAATCCCCCTAAATCCCCCTTTGCTAAAGGGGGACTTGGCTGTTGCGGAAGATTGGTGCTAATCAGTATTGGCAATGGGTTTTATAGCCCCTTGCCCATCGCCTGAATCTCATGAATGCATCGAGCCTCATCGGTCCCCGCCGGCGTCTTTTTCAGTGGGTCGTTACGCTCGCGATCCTTCTGATTCCATTCGTCCGGGTCGGGGGCGAGAGTCTGCTGCGCATCGACCTGCCGACACTCTCGCTCTATTTCGGTGGAAGGGTCTTCGGAGTCGATGAGCTCTACTTTCTTTTGCTGCTCGTTTTCGCCTTTATTTTTCTCTTCCTGGCGTTGACGGTGGCCCTCGGAAGGGGGTGGTGCGGGTGGGCCTGTCCCCAGACGACCCTTACCGATCTGGCCGAGTGGTTCGCGCGCCGCATCGGCGGGGAAATCCAGGGGGGGAACCTGAAGCTGAACCGCCGGCAGACATGGGGTCTGCACCTTTTTTGCGGGGTGCTGGCGCTTGTGGTCGCCGCGAACCTGCTGTGGTACTTTATCTCCCCCTACGCGTTCTTCTCCCGCCTGAGCGGGGAGGGGCTCCCCCCGGCGGCCCTGTGGGCGCTGGTCCTTACCGCAGGGGTGCTCTATTTCGATCTGGCCTTTGTGCGGCGGCTCGTGTGCCGCGAGTTCTGTCCTTACGGCCGCTTTCAGAGCGCTCTGGAATACGAGGGGACGCTGACCCTGCGTTTCGATCCGCGCAAGCAGCGCTGCACCCGTTGCGGAGAATGCGTGCGGGCCTGTCCCACGGGGATCGACATCCGGCAGGGGGTTCAGATCGAGTGCATCAACTGCGGCCGCTGCCTTGACGCGTGCCGCAAGGTCATGGGGCAAAAGGGGCAGGGCGGACTGATCCGCTACGCCTTCGGGGCGCAGGGGCGCGGTCCCAATGCTCTCCTGAATCTCCGGATACTCCTTCTCGGCTCGCTCTTCCTGGCGATCTGCACCGTCTTCATCGTTGCCGCAGCCGGGCGGGAGGAGGTCGTCCTGAAGGTGGGCCGTCCCGCCGGAGTCCCTGTCCACGTCCTGTCGGACGGGCGCGCCGTGAACCTCTATACGGCGCTCATCGGGCACCGGGGGCGGAACGGGACGACGGTCTCTCTGCTGGCTCTGGACGCCGACGGGGAGGCGCTCCAGGTGCTCGGACCGCCCCGGCAGATCCTGCTTGAAGCCGGGGAGCGACGCCGCGTCGACTTCAGCGTCGTTCTCCCACCAGGCCGTCCCTCCGGCCCTTTGAAACTGCAGTTGCGCGACGGCGAGGGGCGAATTTTGGCCCAGACGGACGCGCAACTCCTCTCTCCCCTTTGAAACGGATGGTGACATGACGACCCGAGCCAAATCTCTTCCGAATCCCTGGCCCATGATGATCGTCCTTCTCTTCGGATGCTTTCTCGTCTTCTCCACCTGGTCGGTGCGCCGCGCCGCCAGCGAGGTCAGCGCCCCGCTGAGCGCCGTTGATGCGGCGCACAAACGCTCGGCCGCCGACCCGTACAAGAACTGATCCGCCGTGATCGCTTCCGAAGCACAGAGCCGCGTCTCCATGCAGGAGAGCTGCGTCCACTGCGACCTTCCTCTTCCACCGGGGCGCCCCATCGAGGCCATCGTCGAGAACGAGCAGAAACTCTTCTGTTGTCACGGCTGCCGCGGGGCCTATCTGATCCTCCATGAGGCCGGCCTCTCGAGCTTCTACGAGCGCCGCACCTGGGAGAGCGCAGGGCTCCCCGCCGGCGCCTTCGAGCAGGCGTACAGCGCCGCCTACCTGGAGCGTTTCGTTACTCGCGACTCTGACCAAGCCCATCTTCTCTTTCTGGTGGAGGGGGTGCGCTGCGCTTCGTGCGTCTGGGTGATCGAAAAGCTCCTGGGACGCATGGAGGGCGTATTGCAGGTGCGCCTCAACTACGGCACGCATCGAGCCCGCGTCGCTTTCGATCCGCAAAGAGTAGACGCTTCGCAGATCTTCGCCGAGATCGCGCGCATCGGCTATCTGCCCCGGCCTTACGACGCGGACGAGAGCTCGCGACTGGCCGATCAGCAGCGGCGCTCCCTCCTGATCCGCTTCGGAACGTCCGTTTTTCTCTCCATGCAGCTCATGGGGTACTCCTTCGCTCTGTACGCCGGCTACTTCAGCGGCATGGATCCTTTGACCAAGGACATCCTGCACTGGTTCGCCGCCTTGGTGGCGACCCCCGTCGTCTTCTACTGCGGCGCTCCCTTCATCCAGGGTGGATGGCGCGCACTGCGCAACGCCGCCCCCGATATGGATCTGCTTCTGGCCATCGGGATTCTGGCGGCCTACGGCGTCAGCATCGAGGCGCTCTTTACCGGGGGAGAGGTCTATTTCGACACGGCGGGGATGATCGTCACCCTCGTTCTTCTGGGGCGCGTTTTCGAGGGGGGGGCGCGAAGGCGCGCTTCGGCCGGGATTGACCGACTATTGCGCCTGGCGCCCGAAAGCGCGATGCGCCTCACGAACGACGGGACCGAGGAGGTTGCGAGCGCGCAACTGTGTGTCGGGGACTTGATCCGGGTGCGCCCCGGCGAGCGCTTCGCCGTCGACGGCGAGATCGTCGAAGGAGAAGGGGAGATCGACGAGGCGGCCGTCACCGGAGAGGCCCGCCCCGTGCGGCGAGGACCCGGCGAAGCCGTCAGCGCCGGGACGGTGAGCCTCGGCAGCCTTCTCACCGTGCGGGTGACGGCGGCCGCGGCCGACTCCTTTGTGGCCCGGGTGGCGCGCATGGTGGAAGAGGCGCAGATGCGTCGCGCCCCGATGCAACGCCTCGCCGACCGGGTCTGCCGCTATTTCGTCCCCGCCGTCGCCCTTCTGGCCGCCGGGACGTGGATCTGGTGGCGTCTTTTCCCCGACCCGGTCGTCTCCCCGTTGCTGGCGGCGGTGGCGGTGCTGGTGGTCGCCTGCCCCTGCGCCCTGGGGCTCGCCACCCCCACGGCGATCATGGTGGGGACGGGTACGGCGGCCGGCCGCGGCATCCTCTTTCGCGGCGGCGACGTTTTGGAGGCGGCGGGGCGCCTCACCGTCGTCGCCTTCGACAAGACCGGCACTCTCACCGAGGGGAAGCCGCGCGTCGTTGCAGTGCGTCATGCCGCAGGCGTGACGGCAGGAGAACTTCTGGCAGAGGCGGCCCGCGCCGAGGAGGGCTCCCTCCACCCTCTGGGCAAGGCGATCGTCGCCGAGGCGCAGAGCAGGGGGATCGCCTTCGAGTCGGTGCGAGAATCCCGCGCCTGGGCCGGGTTCGGCATCGCCTGCGACACCGGGAGTGGGGCGCTGCGCGTCGGAAGCCGCGCCTTCCTCGATCAGGGTGGCATCGAAATTCCGGAGGCCTTTCAGGGGGAGGGGGCCACCGAAGTCCACGTCGCCCGCGAGGCGCGCTATCTCGGAATGATCCTTCTGGAGGACGCGTTGCGCCCCGGGGCAGAAGCATCCCTTGCCGCCCTGAAGAAGATGGGTCTTCGCACCGCCCTTCTGACTGGAGACACCCCTGCCGCCGCCGGGCGTCTCGCAAGTCTCCCCCTCGACGAGATCCATTCCCGTCTCGACCCCGCCGCCAAAGCCGCCTGGGTGGCCCGCCAACGCGCTGCCGGACACCGGGTCCTCATGGTCGGCGACGGGATCAACGACGCCCCGGCCCTCGCCGAAGCCGACGTCGGCTCCTCGCTGGCCGGAAGCACAGACATCGCCCTCGAGACTTCCGACCTCGTCCTGACCCGCCCCGATCTGGGGCGTCTCGTCGAAGCGGTGCGGCTTGCACGGCGCACTCTCGTCACGATTCGCCAGAACCTCTTCTGGGCCTTCCTCTACAACGTCATGGCACTCCCCCTTGCCGCCGCCGGAGGGCTCGCCCCCATCCACGCCGCCGCGGCCATGGCGCTGAGCTCCGTGTGCGTCATCGGCAATTCGCTGAGGATAAAGGCAGGAGAGAGGTTCAAGGAAGAAGGAGAAAGGAAGAAGGAAAAAGGAAAAAGGAAAACCTTGCTCTCCCAATCTCTGTCGTACACTCGCTCAGAACCTTGAACCTTGAACCTTGAACCTTGAACCTTGAACCTTGAACCTTGAACCT
>JARFUG010000121.1 GCA_029289095.1 Desulfuromonadales bacterium | reverse complement strand
GGCAGCAGCACCGCCAGAGCAACCAGAACCATCATCCATTTGCGACCTGACTTAAATGGGTTCAACACAGCGATCTCCTTTCGATTTTTGGGACAGCACCAAGTCCCGCCTGAGGTTTTTGCCGCAGGGGCGATTCTGCGGCGCGAATGTTTTGAAAGTTGAGACGAAGCAAGGGAAATGATTGTGACAGGAGGGTGTTTTTTTCCATCCGCAGGGGTCGCGACGGAAGGGCGTGAATCTTACGGCAGACAAAGAAAAACGCCCCTTCCGATTGAATCGGAAGGGGCGTTTTCTTTTTGGCGTCCCCAGGGGGATTCGAACCCCCGTCGCCGACGTGAAAGGCCGGTGTCCTGGGCCGGGCTAGACGATAGGGACCTGGTATTCCAAGCACCTAGCGGGAATTGGTCCCGCGGTGGGTTTTACTGGTGAGCCGCGTAGGGATCGAACCTACGACCATCTGATTAAAAGTCAGATGCTCTACCAACTGAGCTAGCGGCTCGCAACAGGAAACGATTTATACTGAAATCTCCCGCGGGAGTCAACCCCTTTTTGGAAAATTTTTCCCCGGGTTTCAGTTCATCCGTTGAAGGGGTTTTTCACCTGGATCGTCTGATCGCGCCTGGGACCGACGGAGATCAGAACGACGGGGCAGCCGGTGATCTCCTCGAGCTTGCGGATGTAGGCCGCCGCCTTCGCGGGGAGATCCTCAACGCGGGTCACCGCAGAGATATCGCTTCTCCACCCTTCGATCTCCTCGTAGACAGGCTTGCACTCCCGGAGAATATCGGCTTCGCGGGGAAAGTGCTCGAGAAGCTCTCCGCGCCACGAGTAGGCGGTGCAGACCTTGATCGTTTCGAGGTCGTTGAGCACGTCCATCTTGGTGATGGCCAGACCGGTCAACCCGTTGACCCGCACCGCCTCGCGAAGGGCGACGGCGTCGAACCACCCCGTGCGCCGGGGACGACCCGTGGTGGCGCCGAACTCCTGCCCTATTTTGCGAAGCCGCTCACCCATTTCGTCATCGAGCTCGGTGGGGAAGGGCCCCTCTCCGACCCTCGTGACGTATGCCTTGGAGATGCCGATCACCTCGTCGATGAAACGCGGGCCCAGGCCGGTTCCGGTGCAGGCCCCACCGGCGATGGTGGAGGAGGAGGTGACATAGGGATAGGTGCCGTGATCGACATCGAGCAGGCTCCCCTGAGCCCCTTCGAAAAGGATGTTGTGCCCGGCGCGAACGCTTTCGTTCAGGAGCATCGAGGCGTTGCCGAGGAAGGGGGCGAGGCGCTTGGCATAGGCGCTGTACTCCTCCAGAATCGCGTCGCGGGAAAGGGGTTCGCAGCCGAGAAACTTCTCGAGCAGGAAGTTCTTTTCCGGAAGGACCTCGTCGAGCTTGCGGGCGAAGACGTCGCGGCGCACCAGGTCGGCCAGACGGATGCCGCGCCGTCCGATCTTGTCCTCGTAGGTAGGGCCGATGCCGCGCCCCGTCGTTCCGATCTTGCGCTCCTTCGAACTCGATTCACGGGCGATGTCGATCGCCTTGTGGTAAGGCATGATGACGTGCACGTTGCCGTCGACCACGAGCTGGCGCTCATCCTGCAGGTACCCCTTCTTCTTCAGGTTTTCGATCTCCTGAAGGAAGACCTTCGGGTCAAGCACGACTCCGTTGCCGATGATGCAGCGCTTCCCCTCGTGGAGGATCCCCGAGGGGATCAGGTGAAGGACCGTCTTCTCAGTGCCGACCACCAGGGTGTGACCGGCATTGTTTCCCCCCTGGTAACGCACCACGTCGTGGGCGTTCTCGGTATAGATGTCGACGATCTTGCCTTTCCCTTCATCGCCCCACTGGGCGCCTACGATGATTACATTGGCCATTCATTTTCTCCTGGGGGGATCAGAGGGTGAATTCGGCAGACAGGATCTGCTGATAGTCGACGGATCGTTCCTGTCCGTCGGCAAGGCGGATCAGGCGCACCTTTTCGTCCTTTTCCCCGACGACAATGACGAAACGAAAGTTCATTTTCTGCCCGTAGGCGATGCTGTCTTCGAGATCCCGGGTGATGATGTCCCTTGCGGCCGACAGTCCGCGCCGGCGCAGTGCCCGGGCAAGGCGCTGGGCGCGCTCCTTTTCGGCGCCGGACTGAAAGATCAGAACATCGCTGCTGCGGCTCGCCACCTCATCGAGATCCCGGTCGAGGGCGAAGAGGAGGTTGAGAAGGTTGAAGGCAAAACCTGTGGCCGGAGACGGATAACCGTAGCGCGCCGTCAGGTTGTCGTAGCGCCCTCCGGAGCAGACGGCTCTTCCGACGCCAGGGAGAAACCCCTGGAACGTCAGCCCTGTGTGATAATCAAGACCGCGCAGCTCACCGAGATCGAAAGTGACGTGTTCGGCCACGCCGTACACTTCGAGAATCTCGAGAATCCGAAAGAGGTTTCCGAGCGCCTTGCGCGAACGCTCGTTGGTCACCGCCTTCTCGGCCCGAACGAGAACCTCGCGCCCGCCGAAGAGTCTCGGAAGGGCCAGGATCTCCTCGCGCGCCTCGTCCGACAGATCCGCGCCGGTGAGAAGTTCCCGGAGACCGGAGATGTCCTTGCGGGCGATGGCCCCCTGGACCTGGCGCACCGATGAGGCCGAAAGGGGCAGGCCTTCCATGACCCCCCGAAAGAACTCGACCTGGCCGATGTCGATGGTGAACTCGGCGGCCCCCAACTCCTGGAAGCACTCGATGGCCATGGCGATCATCTCCGCGTCGGCTTCGGGGCTCTCGAGCCCGATCAACTCGACGCCGGCCTGGAAGATCTCCCTGTCCTTTCCGACCTGCTGCTCGGTGTGACGCAGCACCCGCCCCGTATAGCACAGGCGCAGCGGAAGGGGAATCTCGCGCATGCGGGTGGCGACGATACGGGCGACCTGGGGAGTGATGTCGGGGGAGAAAGCGACCATGCGACCGCTCTGGCGATCGTCGAGGCGAAAGGTCTTGTCGCGCAGCCCTTCGCCGAGCCCTTTTTCCAGAACGTGAAGAAACTCCAGGGACGGCGGCAGGATCGGCCGGAAGGACCAGCGGGCGAAGACGCTTCGCAGCGTCTGTTCAAGATATTCGATTTTGGCCGCCTTGACCGGAAGGAAGTCCTTCACACCCTTGGGAAGGGTCGACTCAAGAGCGCTATCTGGGGTGGCAGTCAATTTTCTCTTTCCTTAAGAAAACTTGGAACGCATGGCGGAGCTTTTTGCGACGCCATCAAATTTCCACCTGCACGGCGGAAAGAATATGCTCGTTGGAGCGCAGGCGGTTGAGCACCTCCTCGGGGACACGGCTGTCGACGTTGATGAGGGAGATCGCCCTCCCCTTGATCTTGCGCCGGGAGAGATTCATCATGGCGATGTTGATCCCGGCCTCGGCAAGAACCTGCCCCAGAAAGCCGATGACGCCGGGGCGATCCTCATTGTGCAGCACCAGGATCGTGCCGTGGGGGAGCGCCTCGACCTGGTATTCGTCGACGCGCACGATGCGGTAGTCCTCTTCGCTGAAAAGAGCGCCCGAGACCGAATGCTCGCCGTCGGCGCCCGTCACCGTGAGGCGGATGAGATTGGAGTATCCTTCGGCGATATTGCTCTTGGCCTCGACGACGCGAATCCCCCGCTCCCGGGCGAGGTGGGGAGCGTTGATGAAATTGACCATGGAGCCGACGATCGGGGTCAACAGCCCCTTGAGGACCGCCATCGTCAACGGACCCGTCGGGTGCGAGGTGACGGCTCCGGCGTACTCGATGGTCACGCTCTGCAGCCCCTTGGCGCCGAACCCGGCCTGAAAGACGCCGAGTCTCTCGGCCAGTTCGAGATACGGCTTGAGGGTCGCCAGCAGATCGGCGTTGATGGAGGGGACGTTCAGGGCGTTGACGACGATCCCTTTCTGGAGAAAATCGACGATCTGCCGCGCCATCTGCACCGTCACGTTCACCTGCGCATCGAGGGTGGCGGCGCGCAGGTGCGGAGTGCAGATGACTTCGTCAAGTTTCAGCAGCGGATTGCTCGGATCGGGGGGTTCCTTGGCGAAGACGTCGAGAGCCGCTCCGGCGATATGGCCGTCGGCGATGACCCGGGCCAGGGCGGCTTCATCGATCAGGCCGCCGATGGCGCAGTTGATGATGCGACACCCCCGTTTGACCTTTCTGAGCGATTCCTCGTCGAGAAGATTCTGGGTCTCGATATTGAGGGGGATGTGCATGGAGATGAAGTCGGAGCGGCCGAGGAGTTCATCGAATCCCACTTGCTCGCCCCCCATCTGGCGCACCATCTCTTCGGCGAGATAGGGATCGTAGACAAGGACCCTCATCTTGAGCCCGAGCGCTCTCTCCACTACCAGGCGACCGATCTTTCCCGCCCCGATGACGCCCAGAGTCTTGCCGGAGATCTCGGCGCCGAGAAAGCGGTCCTTCTCCCAGCGACCCGCTTTTGTGGAACGGCTCGCCTCGGGGATCTGGCGGGCCAAGGCGAGGAGGAGGGCGATGGTGTGCTCGGCCGTCGTGGTGGTGCTGCCGAAAGGGGTGTTCATGACGACCACCCCCTTGCGGTTGGCGACGGCCATGTCTATGTTCTCGACCCCGATGCCGGCCCTTCCGACGACCCGCAGGCGTTGAGCCGCCTGGAAGACTTCTTCGGTCACCTGCGTCCCGCCGCGAACCACCAGGGCGTCTGCCTCGGCGACTTCCTTGAGCAGACCGGAGGCGAGAATGCCGGGATGATAGGCGACCTCGATCCCTTCGGCGTCTTCGAAAACGCGCAGCCCCTCGGGTGAGAATTTATCGGAAATCAGTACTTTCATCATCGACATGGGTTCTCGGGCTGCCTCGTGCTTTCTGAAACCGGTACGTTAACAACAGAACGGGGCGGATGTCAAGGGAGAAGCAGAGGGGGCGCAGCAGAAAACAAAATTAAAACAAGCAGATAGGCCGAGCACCGTGGGCTCCCACAACGAAAAAAGCTCCGCGTTTGGGAGCGCGGAGCTTTGGGTAGCCTGACTGGATAGGTCGATCAGATCTTTTCCACGTTGGCTGCCTGGGGGCCCTTGGCGCCCTGGGTCACGTCGAAACGGACCCGCTCACCTTCGGCCAGAGACTTGAATCCTTCGCTCTGAATTGCAGAAAAGTGCACAAACACGTCCGGACCGCCATCCTGCTGAATGAACCCGAACCCCTTGGCGTCATTAAACCATTTCACTGTACCTTCTGCCATGTCCCTCATGCTCCTTTGCTTCCCGGCGCAGCCGGTCTGGAAAAATAGTTCCGGAGGTCCTTCTCGAAGGAAAAAGCCTGAATTCATGAGAAAACCTTTTCCGGAAGCCTGCTCGTCGCTTGTAGCACAAGTCCAGGCAAATAACAACATAAAAAGAGCGGACTGGCGGTGCGCCGAGCCCATCACAGAAAAACCCCTCCGGTTCGAAGGGGTCTTCTGAAGACTTCATTGTCGTGCGAAAAGCGCTAGAGGGCCTTCTTGATCAGGCCTTCAAGCTGATTCTTCGGAACGGCGCCGACGACCTGATCAAGAACCTTGCCGTCCTTGAAGAGGATCAGCGTCGGAATCCCCCGCACGCCGTATTGCCCCGGCGTTGCCGGATTCTCATCGACATTGAGCTTGGCCACCTTCACCTTGCCGTCGTATTCTTCCGACAGGCTGTCCACCACGGGACTAATGGCTTTGCAGGGGGCGCACCAGGACGCCCAGAAATCCACCAGGACCGGGATGCCGGATTTGAGCACTTCCTGGTCGAAGCTGTCGTCCGTCAGTTGCACGACCTTGTCGCTCGCCATGATTCAATCTCCTTTAGACGTAAATATTGATGGCATTGCAAATATTCACCAACTGCTGCGTTACTGCCATTGCTCTCGCTGCTTCGACGTATACAAGTACGCCTCATTGCTCGACAATGACGAGCCTTGCATTTGGCGCTTTTTGCTTAGCCATCCCCTATTTGCTTTCTTGCGAAAGCATCAATATTGACCACAGTTTTTTGTTTTCAGTCTGTCAATAATAGAGGAGGCTTGAAAAAAATCAAGGGGTTAATTCTCCAGGCAGCGCAGGAGCCTTGACATCAGACGCTTCGGCACCCTATGATTTTTCGCCTATTTATCGACCGCCCATAAGGAAAT
>JARFUG010000120.1 GCA_029289095.1 Desulfuromonadales bacterium | reverse complement strand
GGACAGAGGACAGAGGACAGAGGACAGAGGACTGAAGGCTGAAGGCGTTCTTGATTGACGGACAGGAGGGATGCGGATGAAACGGATTAAACGGGTTGCGGTGCTCGGTGCAGGCGTTATGGGGTCTGGGATTGCGGCGCACCTGGCCAATGCGGGACTGGAGGTTCTGCTTCTCGATACGATTCCCCGCGTCCTCGATGAAAGACAGAGCGCCAGGGGATTGACATTGCAGAGCCCCGAGGTGCGCAGCAGTTTGGCGGCGCTTGGACTTCAGAAGGCGCTGGAGGCCCGCCCGTCCCCCTTCTTTCTGAGGGAGTACGCCCGTCAGATCGAGGTGGGGAATCTCGAAGACGATATCGGGCGGATTCGCGAATGTGACTGGGTTCTCGAGGCTGTGGTGGAGAACCTGCAGGTAAAGAAGAATCTTCTCACCGGTAAGGTTGTCCCCCACCTGGCCCCTGGAGCGATTCTCTCCACCAACACCAGCGGCCTTTCGGTCAACGCCATGGCCGAGGTTCTCCCGGAAGCGGTGCGTCGCAACTTTCTCGTCACCCATTTTTTCAATCCCCCGCGCTACATGCGCCTGATGGAAATCGTCGGTTGCCGGCAGACCGATCCCGAAATCTTGCGGGTAATGGGCGAATTCCTCTCGCGCAGGCTCGGCAAGGGCGTCGTCTTCGCAAAGGACACCCCCAACTTCATCGCCAACCGTATCGGTCTCTACTCCCTGTTCGCCTCGATGCGGCACATGACGGAGATGGGGATGAGCGTCGAGGAGGTGGACGCCGTGGCCGGCCCCGCCACCGCCCGCCCAAAAAGCGCCGTCTTTCGAACCGCCGATCTCGTCGGCATCGACACCCTCGTCCACGTCGGGAAGAACTCCTACGAGCTTCTGCAGGGAGACGAGGAGCGGGATGTCTTTCGCATTCCGGAATTTCTCTCCCGCATGGTCGGGGAGGGTCTCCTGGGAGCCAAGACCCGCAAGGGATTCTACCGGAAGGAAAAAGATGCCGACGGCGCCTCGAAGATCCATTATTACGATTACGCACACGGCGAGTACCTCCCTTCTGCCCGGCCCCGTTTTCCTTCTGTGGAGGGAGCGAAGCGGATCGACGATCCGGCCGATCGCCTCAGGGCGGTTCTGGGGGGGACCGACAAGGGGGCCGAGTTCGCCTGGAAGACCTTGCGCGACACACTGATCTACAGCATCCGGCGCATCCCCGAGATCGCCGATGACATCGTGAGCGTCGACGAGGCCATGCGCTGGGGGTTCAATTGGGAGATCGGCCCCTTCGAGATGCTCGATGCCGTCGGCGTTCGCGCCTTCATCGAGCGTGCGCGCAGAGACGGCGTCGAGACGCCTCGATCGCTGCAGGAGGTGGAAACGTTTTATCGTTTCGAAGGAGGAAAGAAGCTCTTCTTCGATCTGCTCTCCCGCCAGTATCGTGAGATCGCCGTCCCCGCCGGCCGACTTCGCCTCGATATCATCAAGCGTGCGGGTGCGGTGGTGCAAAAAGGAAACGAGGCCTCCATCGTCGATCTGGGCGAGGGCGTTTTCTGCCTGGAGTTCCACTCCAGGATGAACACCATCGGCTCCGAGACCCTCGCCATGACCCACCGGGCGATCGAGCGGGCCGAGGCCGAAGGGGTCGGGCTGGTCATCGCGAACCAGGGGAGCACTTTCTGCGCCGGCGCCAATCTGACGATCGTTTCAGGCGCCATTTCCAGAGGCGATTTCGACGGGATCGACCGGGCGGTGCGGGCCTTCCAGAGTGCGACGATGGCCCTGAAATATTCCCGCGTGCCGGTGGTTGTCGCTCCCTTCGGAATGACCCTCGGCGGAGGATGCGAATTTGCACTGCACGCCGACGCTGTCGCCGCCCACGCCGAAACGTACATGGGGCTCGTCGAGGTGGGGGTCGGGCTGCTGCCTGCAGGCGGAGGGACCAAAGAGATGTGCCTTCGCGGCGTGCGCCTTGCCCAGAGTTACGACACCGATGTCTCACCGTTCATTTTCAAGCACTTCCGGCAGATCGCCACGGCGAAGGTTTCGACGAGCGCCGCGGAGCTCTTCGGGATGGGGTATCTGCGCCGCGGCGACGAGGTCACCATGGATGCCGACGCCCTCCTTGCCGACGCCAGAGCAAAAGTCCTCGCCCTTTCGCGCACTTACCGTCCGGAAGCGCCGCAAGAGATGATTCCGGCGCCGGGCCGAGGGGTGGCGGCGAGCATCAGGAGTCAATTGTGGAACATGGTCCGGGGGGGCTTCGCCACCGAGTACGAGGCGACAATGGGGGCGCTCATCGCCGGAATCATCTGCGGCGGGGATGTTCCGGCCGGCACTCCCGTCACAGAAGAGTACCTTCTCGACCTGGAGCGGGAAGGGTTCCTGAGCCTGTGCGGCAACAGGGAGACGGCCCAGCGTATCGAGCACATGCTCAAGACGGGGAAGCCGCTGCGAAATTGATGCACATTGCCATGCCGGGTGCGTTCATCCGCTCCCCCCCGGCAGGATATGGAGGAAACGATGAGGACAGCCTACATCCTGGCCGCGTATCGAACTCCCGGTTGCCGGGCAAAGAAGGGGAAGTTCAGGGACTTGCGCCCGGACGACCTTGCCGCCGCTGCCATCAGGGGCGCGGTTGAGCGCACGGGGATCGATCCCGCCACCATCGACGACGTGATACTCGGCTGCGCCTTCCCCGAAGGGGAGCAGGGAATGAACGTCGCCCGCATCGCAGCGATGAGAGCCGGGCTCCCCCATCAGGTCCCGGCTCAGACCGTCAATCGCTTTTGCGCCTCGGGACTGCAGAGCATCGCCCTGGCCGCCGAGCGGATCATCGCCGGCTTCGCCGAGTGCATCGTCGCAGGCGGGACCGAGTCGATGAGCGCCGTGCCGATGGGGGGGATCAAGTACAGCGCCAACCCCGCCCTCGTCTCCGAATGGCCCGAGGCATACGCCTCCATGGGAATTACCGCCGAGATGCTGGCCGAAAAATACGCGATTGGCCGCGAGGAGCAGGACGCCTTCGCACTCTCGAGCCACCAGAAGGCGGCCGCAGCCAGTGCGCAGGGCCGATTCGCGCAGGAGATCATCCCCGTGGAGGCGGAGCACGCAGCTCTGGTCGGAGGGGAGATGACCCGACAGCGGGAGATTGTCGAGTTCGACGACGGCGTACGCGCAGAGACGACGCTGGAGGGGCTCGGCAGACTCAGGCCGGCTTTCAGGGTGAACGGCTCGGTGACCGCGGGTAACGCTTCCCAGATGACTGACGGCGCAGCTGCGGCCATCGTCGTCTCCGAGGAGTATCTCAAAAGGATCGGCGGGGACCCCGCGGCGCGCTTCGTCGCATACGCCGTGCGGGGGGTTCCCCCTGAGATCATGGGGATCGGTCCCGTCGAGGCGGTGCCTGCCGCCCTGAAGATGGCCGGGCTGAGACAGGAGGATCTCGCTCTTGTCGAGCTCAACGAGGCCTTCGCCGTCCAGGCGCTGGCGGTCCTCGGCGAACTCGGCCTCGACCCCGGCATCGTCAATGTGAACGGGGGCGCCATCGCTTTGGGACACCCCCTGGGGTGCACCGGCGCAAAGCTCACCGCAACCCTTCTTTCCGAGATGAAACGGCGGGATGCCAGGTACGGCATGGTGACCCTGTGCATCGGAGGCGGAATGGGAGCGGCCGGTATTTTCGAGCGGCTTTAGACCGACTACTGTGCCGAACCCCGGATAAGAGCAAAGAGCCGTCAGCGTGGGGAAACCTCTCCCCCGACGGCTCTTTTGCGTCTCCTTGTTGTCCTCGACGCGAAGTATCCCGAGAATACGGCGGTTTTTCACTTTTGCTGAAAAATTTTACGTATACTAAACCATTTGACAGACCGCCTCCCCATCGTTATAACCCTGTTAAACATTGTCGACAGTATACACTTTATGTCTGAATTGCTCCTCATCCTGATCGGCGCCGTTTTCGTGAACAACTTCGTTCTGGCGCGCTTTCTCGGCATCTGTCCCTTCCTGGGGGTCTCGAAGAAGGTCGAGACGGCGCTTGGGATGGGGATGGCCGTCATCTTCGTCATGACCATCGCCACGGTAGTGACGTGGTTCATCCAGTACTTCGTCCTCATCCCTTTCGGGATCGAATACCTGCAGACCATCGCCTTTATCCTGGTGATCGCCTCCCTCGTTCAGATGGTCGAGATGATCATCCAGAAGACGAGCCCCGTCCTCTACCAGTCGCTCGGGATTTTTCTCCCCCTGATCACCACCAACTGCGCGGTGCTGGGGGTTGCGGTCCTCACCGTCCAGACCGGCTACTCCTTCCTGGAGATGGTCGCCTTCGCCCTGGGGGCCGCCGCGGGTTTCACCCTGGCGATGGTCCTCTTCGCCGGACTTCGCGAGCGCATCGATCTCTCACCGGTTCCCCGGGCGTTCCGGGGGACGGCCATCGCCCTGCTGACTGCTGGTCTTCTTTCGCTGTCGTTCATGGGGTTTGCGGGATTGGTGAAGGGGTGAGAAGCAGGAGCCAGAATCCAGAAGCCATAACATGCAGAAGCCAGGAGCCAGAATCCAGTAGCCAGGAGGAAACCCAGAGCCCCTCAAGGTGTTGAGTTTATAAAAGCTTTATTCTGGCTCCTGGATTCTGGCTACTGCCTTTAAAGAGGTCCACCATGCTCGAAGCAGTTCTCAGTCTCGGGGGGATCGGCCTATCGGCGGCGCTAATTCTGGGGATACTCGCCAGAAAGTTCGCTGTCGAGGTCGATCCGCGCGAAGCAGCGATCCTGGAGGTCCTCTCCGGGGCGAACTGCGGCGCATGCGGTTACCCGGGGTGCGGCGCCTACGCCAAAGCGGTAGTGGCGGGGGAGGCCGCGGCCAACCTGTGCACTCCCGGCGGCCAGGGGACGATCACACAGATTTCGCGCATCCTCGGGGTCGCGGCTGTCGGAATGACTCGTCAGGTGGCCGTCGTCCTGTGTCAGGGCGACAGCACAAAGGCCGCTTCAAAATACCGCTATCTCGGCCTTGCGGACTGCAACGCCGCGCAGGAAGTCGCGGACGGTCCCAAAGAATGCCCGGGCGGGTGTCTCGGGCTGGGCACGTGCGCCCGCGTCTGCCCCTTCGGCGCCATCGAAATGACCGCCACTGCTCTGGCTGTGATCAGCCGCGAGAAATGCACTGGGTGCAGAAAGTGCGTATCGGCCTGTCCACGCACTGTGATCCGGATGGCGCCTGCCTCGAGCGCAATCCATGTTCTCTGCAACAGCTTCGACAAGGGGGCTCTGGTGCGCAAGTACTGCAAGATCGGCTGTATCGCCTGCCACATCTGTGTGAAGACGGCTCCCGCCGCCTTTGTCGTCGAAGAAAATCTGGCCCGTGTCCTTTATGATCAGGACGGTGAGGCGGCGGCGGCGGTTGCAAAATGTCCGACCCTGTGCATCCGCGACTTCTCCGTCGGGTATCCTCAGGGGAGCACTTTCCCGCCGTCGGAAGTCCCCAAAACAGAACGGAAGGAGGGAGAGCCGAGTGCAATATCGGCGATCCCGACGAAGTTTAACAAGAGGGTTGCCGTCCCTGACCAGAAGGACGAGGCGACTCTGGAGAGAAGGATCGCCTGACTTCCCCCGCTAAAAGCCCCGCGAATCGTGATTTTCCTCCTGACTCCTGACTCCTGGATTCTGGATGCTGCTAATGAAGACCTTCCCTGGTGGAGTCCATCCGCCCGACAACAAAGAATGGACGGCGCACAAGGCGATTGAGGATTGTGCGATCCCCGATGAGATCGTCATCCCTTTTCTGCAGCACGTCGGCGCCCCCGCCGAGCCCTGCGTCGCCAAAGGGGAGCGGGTGCGAAAGGGGCAGGTCGTCGGCCGGGCAAGGGGATATATCTCCGTGCCTGTGCACGCTTCGACTTCTGGAGAGGTGGTCGCGGTAGAGCCGCGCCAGCATCCCTCAGGCCGGTCTCTTCCGGCGGTAGTGATCCGTCCCGACGGCGAGGACCTGTGGGCCGAGGAGGTCACTCCAGCCGATCCCGAGATGCTGGGGTTTGACGCCATTGTCGAGCGCATCCGGGCCGCTGGGATTATCGGCATGGGAGGCGGGGCCTTTCCGACCCACGTCAAACTGAGCCCTCCCCCCGAAAAGCCTATCGACACCCTCATCATCAACGGCGTGGAGTGTGAACCATACCTCACCTCGGACCATCGCCTGATGCTGGAAGGGCCTGAGCGTATTCTTGACGGTATGCGGACCATGACAAAGGTGCTGGGAGCGACGCGCCTGATGATCGGGATCGAGGCGAACAAGCCCGATGCCATCGAAGCGTTGCGGCGCATCAGCGCAGGTTCTATCGAAATCGTTCCTCTTAAGGTCAAATACCCGCAGGGAGCAGAGAGACAGCTCATCTATTCCCTCACGGGACGCGCGATTCCCAATGGCGTTCTCCCGATGGAGGCCGGCGTCATCGTCCAGAACGTCGCCACTGCGGCCGCCGTCAGCGACGCTGTCCGCC
>JARFUG010000030.1:38425-39848 GCA_029289095.1 Desulfuromonadales bacterium | reverse complement strand
GAAGTCCTCCCACTGACGCGCTTTAGGGTCGATGATGTCTTTTATCCAGCTCATGAGTCACCTCTTTTTGCGATATGCGCACAAGGACAGGGACGTTCGCTCTTCAACCGGTTGCGGCCGAAGATCGCGAGAACGAGGAAGAAGACGCCAATGCCAGCTCCCGCTTCCACGAGCATCGATCCGGCGATGCGCGGCGTCTCCCTGCCACTCACATCCTGCAGATAGGCGGCGAGATCGGCACGCTCCTGGCCTGTAAGGGAGCGACCGGAATAGATTGCCTCCATGCTCGGGAAAACATCGAGGTTTTCCAGAACGTCTGCAACTCCTTCGGGACCGAACATGTCCCACATCTCGGTCAGGTCCGGGCCGTAGCTGGCGCCGGCCGCCTTGCCGAGACCAGCCCCGGCGACGGCATGACAGGCAAGACAAGGCGAGCCTCCGGCTTCAAATCCCGTAGATCCGATATACAGGGCTGCTCCCCGGGCTGGGTCCCCTGTCGGTGGCTCCGCAGTTGCCGGCGCTGCGGCAAGCAGCAGCGAAATGGCCAGCAGAGCTGTCCAGCGCCATCGAACCGTTTTTTGCATATGCACCTCCCGCATCTTTTCGATATCGTTCCCGGCCGACGATCTTCCAGTGTTTAGTAAAATGTTTAGAACAGTTTTTTATTTTTTCTTTTGACTCAAGTCAAAAAAGGGCATTTCTGAGCATGAAAAGCGCTAAATTTACAAGAACTTTACAGGAAATTTACAAGGGAAAGCCTGCAGAGAACTTTTCGGCGTTCTGGAGAAAGGCACGGTGGGGGAGGTGCTTTTTTCGGAGAGCTCAAAGAGGTATAACGTAGTTTTATCAAAACGGGGCACCTCTCATTACAGTGCCCCGAGTCCTACAAAGTTGAAGTTTCGGCCCAATCTCTTCAGAGTGAATCCAAATGCTCGTCGTCCGCCCCTTCAAGGCTGAAGTAGGCCAGATAAACCCCGCGAACTCCAGGGATGTCCTTAAGGGCGTCGATGCGGGAGCGTAGTTCTCCTGCCTTCTCCCCCTCGACGAGGTAGACGATCTTCTCCCCACTCTTTTCGCTGATTTCGAAACCCCTCTCCTCGAGAGACCCTACCACATTAGGGATATCGCCTTCCTGGTTGACTTCAATGAAACCACTTGCAACGATCATCTCTACCTCCAATTTTTTCAAGACCACTTCGAAAGGCGGCGCCGGTTTAAAACAGGCTTCGGCCCCCGACGAACGGGCAAACACGATGTTCGCCCCTCCTTTTAACTCATAGGTCGAAAACCCATTCTGATCACATCATCCTTCTCCCTGCAGACCTCAGTGCACCGGCCGCAATAGATGCAGCCTGCATCTCGGATCTCCCTTTCCTGCGTTTTGTGAACGATCGCCACCCCCATGTAGCAGGCGTCCTCGCAC
>JARFUG010000030.1:0-38325 GCA_029289095.1 Desulfuromonadales bacterium | reverse complement strand
ACTTCCTTGTATCTCTCTCGGGTGACGACCTTGATGGCCGATCCCCCCAGAGGACAGAATTTGACGCACAACCCGCAGCCCACGCACGCTTCGTTGATGTAGGGCTGATTCCCCCATTGACCATAATGAAAATCGAAGACCTTGGCGCCCAGAGGACATGCCTTGCTGCACGAGAGACAGACGTCGCCGTTCCAGCCGAAGCAAAGCCCAAGATCGATCAGAGCCATTCCCATCCGAACGTCCTCTTTTTCGACCTTGCGCAACGCCCCCGTGGGGCACCGGGGTGGACACTCCATGCAGAGAGTGCAGGGAAAATCGCGCATGTCGACCACTCTCGGGGCGCCGAAGGCGCTCCTCGTGCCGTGGGGAGCCGGAGTAAGGGCGTCGAACCTCTTCCCGCGGCAGATGCCCACACAGACGCCACAACTAATGCAGCGGGCGCGAAACTCCTTCTCCGGCAACGCACCAGGAGGGCGGATCGGTCCCCCCTGCACGATCTGCGGCAAGGGGCCGGAGTCTTCAGGAGGGTCTGAGCACTGCGCCGAAGGACGGGCGATGGTCAGAGCTCCAACGGCGGCCAGAGAAGTTCCTAGGAAGAATCTGCGGGAGCGGTTCATGGCGATGACTCACAGAGAAATAACTCCCCCTAAACCCCCTCTTAACTTGAGAGGGGGAAGGCTTTTCCCTTCCCCTTAGAGATAAGGGGAAGCCGGGAGGGGTTATGAAGGTCAGGCGATGCATGTCAACGTGCGAAAATCTGCGTAATCTGCGTATAGAAAGATCTTCACAAAGAGAAGGCGGCCACGAGGGCCGCCCCTCCATCTTCTACGCGATCACCTTTCCCGGTTCGGCCTGTCGCCCCTTGGTCTTCCCCTTGTAGATTTTCACGGCGAAGAGCTTGTAGTCGGGCTGGAAGCTGAAGGGGTCGTAGGCGTCGCGCATGATCATGTTGATCAGCTTGTACTCGTCGAACCACGGGACGAAAACATAGTCGTAGCGCGGCCCGCCCGTCGCCAGGGCGACGTTGAGGACCTTGGCGGGGAGCTCGACCTTACCGCGCGGCGACTCGACGATGACCGGGTCGCCGTCACGGATCTTGAGTTTGGAGGCAAGTTCGTGGTTGATCTCGACGTACGCCCCGGGAACGGCACGGTTGAGCTCGGCAACGCGGGTTGTCATGCTGCCGGTGTGCCAGTGTTCCACCACGCGTCCGGTGCAGGCGCCATATTTGTAGTCGGTGGTGTCGATGATGAGAAGATTCGATCCGTCCGCCTTGCGGTACTCGTGGCGCAGGTTCTGGAACTCCGCCGGCGACAGGGCGATGTTCTTCAGGGCGTCGAGATCCCTGTCCGGGTCGCCGATCACCTTGACCTGGTAGCTGGCAATCGTCTCGAAGGGCTGAGCGCTGTTCTCCTCGACCTTCTCGGGGACGAAACGGCGTTCGATCACGCCCACGGTGTCGTACTTGACAAACTCCTTCCCGTCGAATTTGCAGGCCCACCACGGATTGGCCCAGATGACGGCGCGCCCGTCCCATCCGGGGGCCTTGCGCGTCCCGCCGTCGGGAGTGAGGATGTCGATCATGCCGTTGATAAAGGCGTTGGAGTTGTAGAAGCTCGCGTACCACCCTTCGGGGACGTTGTTCTCCCTCTGGTAGGCGCGGTCGGCCTTCATCGTCTCGATGTTCTTCTCGAGCCACGCTCCGTAGACGGGATTGAACTCCTTCATGTTGCGCAGGTAGTTCGCCGTGAGCTTGTCGATGTGGGGATCGTAGGGCCAGGCGTACTGGATCTTGGAGTCGTAGCGCTGGTACCTCCTGCGCATCTCGGCATCGGTGTGGACTTCGGCCGGAAAGGGGATGCGGTAGCCGTGGTTCTGTTCAAGGAGCACTTCTCGGTTCATGCCGGAGAAGTCGTATCCCGTCCCCTTGGAGAGGATCATGAGCTCCTCCCAGATGTTTCCGGAGAACTCGCGGTTCCACTCCTTCTCCCTGGAGGCGGCGATCGTTTTTTGCATCCAGTCCTTCCCATCGTACTTCTCCGGCCAGAACTGAGAGATGTGCCCTTTGGGGAGGACCCCCTTCTCTTCAAGGCGCCGCATGATGAGGGCGAAGATGGTGTGATCGGGAATGGTGTTGCCGTACGGCTCGATGAGTTGCTTGACAACCTGGTAGCGGCGCTCCAGGTTGCCGAAGACGAACTCCTTTTCATACCAGCTCGAAGCTCCGAGGACGACGTCGGAGACCATGGTGGAGGAGGTCGGGAACGACTCCATCGTCACGACGAGGGGCCAGGCGCTCCCCTTGTTCGCCCCGGCCATCGCCTGGCGGTACGGCCATGCGTAGGGGAGGCTCTGCCCCGGATTGACGCAGGCCACAAACTGCACTTTGATCTGTCCCGCCCCGAGGCGACGGAACATCTCCATGGTGTGCGGACCCGGCTTGTCGTGGATTTTGATCTTGGCCGTCTCGGCCGCGATCACCGCCTCGCTCGCCCCCTGCTTCTTCAGATATGCGGCGCTTCGATCGCTCCAGATCTTCTCGACGGCGCCGCGGTGTACTGGATTGGCGACCAGGCGTCCGTAGGGGAGCGCGTGGCACAGCGCGCCGGGGGCGCGAATTCCGCCGCAAGCGTTGGGCTGACCGGTGAAACTGAAAGAGTGGCGCCCCGGTTTGACGGCCTTTCCTGTAAGCAGGTGCATGGAGTGCAGGGTGGCGTTGGTCCATGTCCCCTGAAGCTTCTGGTTGACACCCATGCACCAGGTCGAAACGGTATATCCATCGACGAACCACTTGGTCGCCAGACGGATCGCCTCGGGTCCGCTGATCTTCTTCCACGAGCGGGTCGAAGCGTCATACAGAAGGGGCGATTCCCCCTCGAAGATCGCCTCAGTGACCTTCTCGGGCTTGTAGTCCTCCAAGAATTTCAAAAAGATGGCAAACCCTTTGTAGAGGTCGCGCAGGATCTCATCCTCGGAGGCGTAGCTGTTCTTCAGGTTGGGGAAGGTCTTGCGCGGGGTCGCCGAGTAGGTCATGTCCCAGGCGGTGTCTCGGGTGCCGCCGTATGTCGTCTTGATCCACGTCTTGCTCACGTCCTCGTGAATGCCGAAGCTCGCGTGGCGCTCGATGAATTTCTTGTCGAGGTACTTCCACTGCGCATCGACCGTCCCCTTCTCCACGTCGTAGCGTGCCTTGTCGAGCTCCATGGCCATGACGTAGAGCATGGAGTTGAGCAGAACCATGTCGCGACCGCTGGCGAAGGGGAGCCACAGGTCGGCGATAGTGCCGGAGCGCGTCTTGCGTGGATCGGCCAGGATGACCTTGGCGTTGGGATTTTTCGCCTTCACCGCAGCCATGCGGTTGAAGATGATCGGGTGCCCCTCGGCGGTATTGTTGCCGATGAGGAAGAAGGTGTCGGCGTGCTTGCCGAAGTCGGGATCGGGGACGTCGATGTCGTCGAGGCAGCCATAGGGCTCGTCCTTGCCGAAATTGTACAGATATCCCACGACGGCCGACGCCATGCAGGTGCGCGGCTGCCCTTCGATGGCGTTGTTGGCGAGCATGCCGCCCCCCTTGAACGCCTTGTTCATGATGTGGGTCTCTTCGGAGCCGAGCTGGCCGCTGCCGTAGTAGGCCACGCTGTGGCGGCCATGTTCCTTGAGGGAAACCTCAACCGCATCGGCGACAAACTCGATGGCGTCTTCCCAGGGGACTTCGACAAAATTCTCCCTCATGTCGACTTCAGAAGGCTTGATGCCGTTGGGATCCTTGGTGGTTCGTCCCTCGAGAACCCGGGGGGAGCGTTTCAGATCAGGCTTGCCGGTCGCCGGATTGATCCACTCGCGGCGCACCAGTGCGCCTTTAGGGCGCTCGGGGTAGGCGATCGCCCTGTGGAGGTAAAATCCCTTGGTGCAGAGGACCCCCCGGTTGACTGTGCTGGTGAGATCCCCTTTGATGGCGAGGACTTTGAGAACCTTTCCGGCCGCGTCGACCTCGCAGTCGGCCAGCATGGTGCAGCCGACGGCGCAGTAGCGGCACTGTCCGATGGGAAAGGTGCGCACGGTGGCGGAGGCGGCAAATACAAGCGGCGGCTTGGCGATACCGGCGGCGAGTGCGGCGGCGGACAAAGCGCCGGCGCGCAGAAAATCACGTCTGCTCAGTTTCATCTCGATACTCTCCTCAAGTGTCATTTACTGGACCGGGAGGTAAGGACCTCCGCCACGACTGCATCGCCGATGGGGGCGAAATCGCCGTTCACAGCGGTCGCCATCACGATGAATTCCGTATCACCTTCCCGCGGCGCCTTCCATGCCGTCTTCCAACTGCGAAGAGCCGACCCTTCGATGGTATGTGTGAGCAGACCGTTTGAAATCTGTGTGTGAACCGGATCGACGACGATCAATTCTCCTGCCGAAGCCTGCAGGACGAAACCACCATGCACTGAGCCGAGCGATCGGATGTCACTCTTCACCGAAATGGTGATTCGATACGTCTTTCCAGGTTTGTAGCGCGCGGGGATTCCTTTGACTCTGACATCGGAGGAATGTTCCCCGACAGGCACATGGCAGGTGAAACATTCGAGCGTGGGGGCGCCGTTCTGATAGGCTTCGGCAGGGGCGCCTCCCCAGAAAACCAGAAACGCAATCACCGGCAGGAAAAGAGTCTTCACGACTCCTCCTTCTCCTTTCTTCTGCAGTCCCATAGGATCCTCCCTAGAAAGGCAAATGCCTTCATTATATGACGGGATCAGTTGCGTGGATCGTTCCTCGCCGACATTTACCGAAAATTTACCGTACAATAGCTCCGGGCCGCAAAAAAGGGCGGAGCTTCCGAAGCTCCGCCCTTTTTTGGCGAACGTTTATTTGGCTGCGGCCTTCTGGGCCATCGCCTGTTTAAGGATCTCGGTCCCCTTCTTGGCCTGAACGATGGAGTCGATCAGCGTCTCCTTGGCCAGTTCCGGGTTGTGCCATCCGTCGCTGTTTTCGGCGGTCCACCACTCCCAGAGCACATGGGAAACCGAATGCTGGCGGCGGGCCTGATTGAGAACGTCCTCGGAGACACCGGCCTTCTGGGCAGCGGCGAAGGTGTCGATCAACTCGCCGATGGCGGCCTCGGCCTTGCGCATCTTTCCTTTGGTGTAGTTGCGAACCCCTTCGACGATGTAGGCAAGTTCTTCAGCCGTCGAATCGGGGTGGCATCCGAGGCAGGAGGCCTCGATGCTGTGCAAGGGGCGCACGACCTTGTGGCTGGTGAACTTCTTTCCGGAGGCGTTCGTCTTCTGGGGCATGTGGCAGTCGTGGCACTGGACCCCTGCACGCTCGTGCACGCTCCCCCAGTAGGTCTCCATTTCAGGATGCTGCAGCTTGACGAGGGGAGCGCCGGTGACGGCGTGCCTGAAGTCGGCGAACTTGACGTCGTCGAAATGGGCGAGCAGGTCCTTGGCGCTCTTCCAGGGGAAATGGTTGCTGCGACGATCCGTCATGGGAACCCTGTCACCGCTGACGGGTTCGAAACCGGGGTTGCACATGTATTCGACATGGCACTGGGCGCACATCAGGTTGGAGTTACCTTGCGGCACAAGGCCGATTTTGCGGAAATCATTGCGGAAGGAGACAACTTCCATCATCCCCTTGCCCTTGTCCTCGGCGTAGGGGCGGGCGCCGTCACGCTGCACCGCGTCGATGAGAGCATCCCGAATGACCCGGGGCTTGGCGCTGTGAGGATCGTGGCACTGGATGCATCCCATGGGGTTCTGTACAGCCTTGACAACCGCGTGAACGTCGGACGTACGGTCGAACTTGGCGCCCTTGCCGGGATCGCCCATGTAGGCCCAATCGAGAATCAGGTCGCTGGTCTTGCACTGCAGACAGACCGGGTTCCCCGCCTGGGCGTGCTCGGGGAGGATCTTGCCGGTGTCGACGAGAACGTCCCACAACTTGCCGGTTCGGGCGGTGGCAAACAGATCCTTGAACTGATAGCGGCCGCCGGCGAAGCGATCAACGGCGATCTGGTCGATCAGCATGAAGGGATGGGCGCGGGGCTCGTTATGCTCCTTGGTGAAGCCGTGCGGCGCCAGAAGCTTGTCCTGCATCGGGGAGCGCCCGGTGGGGAGTCCCTTTTCGTTGCGGGGAGTGGCGTCGTAGTTCACCTGGTAAAAGCTGTCGTACTGATCGGGATGGCAGGCCCCGCAGGTCGAGAGCTCAAGGCTGGTTGTGGGTCTGTTCTGGCGGGGATTGCGGACGTGAGCCTCCATCGCGCCGTGGCAGGTGTTACAGGAAAGTGACGCATGGATCGAACCGGTGTGCAGTTCCTTCACTTCGCTGTGGCAGGCGAAGCATTGGTTCGGGTTGACGCTCCCCCCCCTGGACTGTGCATCGGCTTCAGGCGTCCCGGTCCCACCCAGGACAAGAGCGGCACCTGCAAGGCCGACGATTGCTGCGATGATGAACTTCTTGCTACCCATCTTTTACTAGCCTCCTTCTGATATGGGGAAACTCCCCTGTTTCGTCCCCTGCGAGACCACGCGCGCCGCGATCTCGCGGACCTGCGGGAGCCCTTCTTCAGAAAACGTGCCAGACAAGATTAATAGTGGAAGGCTATTGATTTAACAGAGTTTTTTGAGGCGATGCGAGGGAACTGCTGGAGAGAAACAAAGAGAAGCGCGTCGCAGTGGTCACCGTTGGGTGACCACTGCGGAGAGACATGTTACGCTCAGGTAACGTCGGCAGGCTGGAGGGCGTGACGATTGATTTTCTCCCATAAACTCTTGCGGGAAATTCCCAGAGCGCGAGCCGCCTCTAGCTTTCGATGCTCGAAGTGAGAAAGCGCGCAGACGATATAATCACGCTCAAACTGGGCGAGGGCATCGCGCAGGGGCTGGTCCGGATCGAAGACGGGCAAAGGAGATGCGGCCTGAATTCTACGACCGGTGAGATCCGCAGGCAGATCGTCCAGAAGGATCAGCTCTTCTTTCCCGAGTGCGACCGCCCGCTCCATGGCATGTTTGAGTTGACGGACATTGCCCGGAAACGGATAAGAGAGAAGAAGGGCGCGCACCGCCGGAGAGAGACAACGTTTATCCCGGCCCATGGAATGGCAGAACTGCTCAAGAAAGAACTCCGCAAGCGGCAGGATGTCCTCGCGGCGTTCGCGAAGGGGCGGGACATTGATGCTGATGACATTGAAACGGTAGAAGAGGTCCTCGCGAAAGACCCCATGTTCAACGGCGTCGGAGAGGTCGCGGTTGGTCGCAGCAACGATGCGGACATCGACTTCGATCTCCCTGCGGCCCCCGACTGGCTGCACTCTCTTCTCCTGAATGGCCCGCAGGAGCTTGGCCTGGCTAGCGATGGGTATTTCCCCTATTTCGTCCAGAAAAAGGGTGCCCCCATGGGCGAGCTCAAACTTTCCCTTGCGATCTTCGACCGCACCGGTGAAGGCGCCCCGCACATATCCGAATAGTTCAGATTCAATGAGCGTTTCAGGGAGTGCGGCGCAGTTGACCCTCACCAGAGGCCCCTCTCTGCGGGCGCTCTGGCGATGGATTCTCTCCACCACGAGTTCCTTGCCGGTGCCGTTTTCTCCAGTCACCAGGACCGTGGAGTCGAGTCCCGCCACCGCATCGATCATCTCCACAACCCTCTTCATGGCCGCGCTTCCGGCAATCATCCGGGGGGCCTGGGAAGAGGGGTTCTTCAACTGCAGATTTTCCTCCGACAGACGTTTGCGCTCCGTGATGTCGCGACTGATCAGCAAAGTGCCGAGATAATTCTCCGCCAAATCGCGGATTGCCGAATAGGAGTTCTCGAAATAACGACCTCGGGAATGAATGATTCGATTGCTCGAACTGATCACCCCCGACTTCAGATTCGCCAGAAGATCGCGAATGCGGGGATGTGTGGGGGGGGGATGAATTTCGAATATCGGCCGTCCGACGATCCGCTCGGCGCTGACATTTCGGATCTTTTCGGCGGCCGGGTTGCAGATACGGATGATGTCGTTTTCATCGAGGAAGATGACGCCTTCGACCATATCGTTGACGATGGACTGATAGATTGAGATCTGTTTCTGCATGAAAATCTCTCCGTGACAGCGTTTCGCTTCGGTAACATTGCAAGATCTCTACCAGCCAAAAATGGATGCAACCCTTCCCCTTGCCCGAAGGAATTTGAGGGATAGAGTTTTCCCGAACCCATGCCGCGAGAGGCTCCAATGTCGTATGCCCTGGCCCTGCATCTGCTCTCCATGGCTTTTCAGGCCGCGGCGGCCGTTCTTGCCCTGATGCTCATCGCCGTCTCCGGGCGAAAGCTCGCCTGGATTCTCCTCGCTCTCGCCTTCACGGTACGTTTCGCTCGACTCGGCATTCAAACCTTACTGGTTCTGTTCTACGAGTATCGCCTCTACCTCGTGGAAGAAACGTTCAGCCTGGCGAGCTCCGTCCTTGCTTTCGCCGGGGTTCTTCTGATTCGCCCGATCTTTCTCACCTACAGAAGAACGGAAAAGGCTCGCGAAGACCTGCTGAAAGAGGTCGAACTCGCCCGGGATCGCGAAGAAGTCGAGCATCGCCACCTGCGAACCGTTCTCGAAACGCTTCCCGTAGCCGTCTGGATCAGCGACCCCTCTGGAAAAATCGTGGAGGCCAACAGGATGGTCGAAAAGATCTTCGCTCAGCAAGCCTCCGCCCTGCCGGAATACGGCATCCAGAGCGGTTGGCGCCTCGATGACGGCTCGCCGGTGCAGCCCGAAGGGTGGCCAATGAAGCGGGCGATCGAAAAAGGAGAGACGGTTCTCGGCGAACGCTACGAGATCGGCCGCCACGATGGGACCCGCGCAATGATCATTCTCTCGGCCGTCCCTCTGCACAATGTAGATGGAAAGATCATCGGTGCGGTTGCGGTCGGGCAGGACATCAGTGAACTCCACCGTCTACAGCGGGAGAAAGAGGAATACAACCACACCGTCTCTCACGATCTTCGCACCCCTCTGACGGTCATTCTCGGACATGCGCAGTTGATGCAGGAGAGGCTCCGTCACGGGTGCGTGGCAGACGAGATGCGCCTCAGCGTCTCCGCTATCGAAACAGGGGCCGAACGGATGCAGCACATGATCCGAAGCCTTACAGAAACGGCGCGGCTCGAGAGCGGTCAGATCAGGGTCGAACTGCAGCCGATCGAACTCAGCGCATATCTCCACGATCTGCTGAGGCGCTTTGCCGTCGTCCTGCACGCCGAGCGCATCCGCATCGAAGTGCCGCAGATTATCCCGACCGTCCTTGCCGACCCCGCTCTTCTGGAGCGCATCGTTCTGAACCTTTTGACCAATTCACTCAAATATTCTCCCGAAGGGGCCGCAATCCGCCTGAGCGTCATGACCGCGGATCGGGAAGCGGTGATTCAGGTATGCGATCAGGGGCCGGGGATCAACCCTGAAGATCTGCCCCGTCTGTTTACCCGCTTCTACCGCGGCGACAAAGAGAGAGACCGGGAGGGGCTCGGACTCGGACTCTATATCTCACGCAAACTGGCCGAATTGCAGGGGGGGCGGATATGGGCGGTGAGTACGGTGGGAAAAGGGAGCAAGTTCTGCCTCGCCCTCCCCTATCGCCACACGGAAGGGCGAACGGAAGATCAGGCATTGAATACGTGAGATGAATGATACAGCCCAAACGCTCCCTACAGATTCCGCCAAGAGGCCTTAAAAGTTTCTCTCTTGACAAGGCGCTCGGCTTGCTATACAAATGAAATCAAATTTCAATTTCTGTTTTTCCAGGAGAATTCAATGCCGCCGGCGTCTGCTCTATCACGTTTTCGACCTGATGCATCCCCCGCGGCCTGGCGCCATGTGGCCCATCGTTTTCCTGCCGGCAGAGACTGTCTTGCTTCGTTCCTCGCATTCGAAGGGGCAGAAGTTCTGGCAGGGGTCAAGCCGGCCAATCTCGTCAACATCACAAACCGCAGCAATGCCTGCGGTTCCAACATCTACAGACTCTGGAAGGATTTCGGGGCGGAGATACTCGCCGAAGCGGATTTCTGCGCCGAGGTTCTGCACGACAGGGGTGAGTCGCTTCTGGTTCTTATTTACGATCCGATGCACCTGGGTGAGTTGCTCGAATCGCCGCGCGCAAGACGTTTTCTCGCCAAGGCCGGATATCCGCAGTACAGTGACTGGAAGATGGCACTGGAAGAGCTGAAGACTCGGGTGAAGCAAACCGGATTCCCTCATGAAATCGGTCTTTTCCTCGGTTATCCCCTCAAGGACGTCGCCGGGTTTCTCGGCTGGTCTCCCCTCCCCTTCACCTGTCAGGGTCCCTGGAAGATCTACGGCGATCCTCGCCGCAGTCTCGAACTTGCGCAACGTCATCGGGCCTGCCGGGGGAAAATGGTGCGAAGACTCGCCAGGGGGAGAAATCCCATCAACTGCATTCGACATTCCGGCATCGGCCGGATGAAAGGAGTTGAGGTATGACAATGGTCATGGTAGGCGGAATGGACAGGCTCGGCAAACACTATGAAGCCGAGGCCAAAGCTCACGGCATCGACCTGCGCATCTTCAGCCAGGCGGAAAAAGGGATGGCCGCCCGCCTCGGCAGCGCCGATGCGGTGATCCTCTTCACCGGCAAGGTGTCGCACCGCGCCCGGCGGGAAATCATGGCGGCGGCGCGAAAGCTCGACATACCCGTCCATCAGCTCCATTCCTGCGGCGTCTGCACTCTGCGGGAGTGTCTGGACGAACTCTGTCCGATAAAGGCTCGTCAGGAACGATGATGAGGCTCAGAGCCTCGTACGGGAAGCATGCTGATCAACCCTTCCAAACGCGACGGCCGGCGGTGAATTCGCCGGCCGTCGTTTTGCCGTGATTATCCGACTCCCCCTCTGTCATGTCACCGTCACCAGCGTGCGTGCGACGCCAAGCACCTTGCCGCTGATCCAATGGCGGTATTCCACTTCAACCTCCCATGTCCCCGCCGGCGCGTCGTGCAGGAGCAGATCCCAGCGCTGAGCAGTGGTCAGCTCGAAGCTGTCTCCCATTTCCGACAGTGAAAAGGGATAGGCGTAGCTCGTATGTCCCTCTCCCCCCAGAACCTTCCCGTCCATGGAGATGACCTCGGCGTTGAGTGCCGACGGCAGAGTGATTTTCGTCCGGGTGTAGCTGGCGTTGACGACCCGCAGCAGGACAGTGTCGCCCACTCGGGCATCAACCGCCACCTTCGGATGGGTGATGAGAGGATCTCTCTGATCGGCGATCACCCCGGTGATAAGAAAACGGTTCGGTTCGAAGCGGTGCAGGTGAGGGTTCTCCTCCGGGTCCGGATGCCACGGTTCGAAGGGGCATTCGATCCCGGCGCCGTGTCCGTGGTTGAGCACGCCGTCGTCCGCACGGTCGTCGTGCCAGCGCAGATCGAAATCGTCGAGGACCCAGAGGCCTTCCACATCGTACCGGACAGGGTCGCTTCGGCGCATCACGTATCCCGGCCCCCCGTCTGCATAGGGGGCGGTCAGGTTGCTTCCCGGAGGCGCAGGAGGATCGATGATGAGCAGGCCGTACATGCCGAGTTCGAAGTGAAGAACGGTGTTGCGGTGGCAGTGATAGATATAGGTGCCGGGGTCCTTGGCACGGAACTGGTAGATGTAGCCGTCCCCTTCAAGTTCGAAAGTGATGTGCCCGACGCCGTCGTTGATGGGAGATGCGCCGATACCGTGGTGATGGATGGTGTGGGGACCATGGCTCGGACGGTGATAGCTGTGGATGAGTTCCCCCTGCACCGCCCGCATCGTCGGATTGGGAAATTCGAGCTCGTCGCTGCCGAAATAGTCGGTGAAGCCCCAGATCTCGATCTCCTCTCGGCGTCCCGAATCGTCGTTTATCGGGATGAAGATATCGCGGTGGTCCATCTCGCGAAGGAAGAGACGATCGCGAGGTTTAACGTCGGGGGTGCGAAGGACAGTAGGATCCCCCCAGCCGTACCCTTCAAGATCGTCTTCTCCGTCGAGATCATGGCGAAACTTGAACCCGGGGCGAAAGAGTCCGCGCACATCCTCGTCATCATCGACGAAATCGATGCTCTCGGGCATATCGCAGCCGAACTGGCGGAAGGAATCAGTGTTCTCGACATCGTCTCCGGCGGGCAGGCCGACGTCGCGGTGAATGATTTCTCTGGGCATGGCATATCCTCCATTGTGATATCTCTGTGTTCCTTTTCAGCGGCGCCCCTCATCGCACATGAAGACGCACGGTGTGCATCGCGCCGTGTCCGTGACCGTGCACCATCAGCGTTGCGCGCCGACTCCCCAGAAAAGAGAGGGCTCTGCCCTGGTAGCGCCAGCGCCCGTCGCCGTCCACGGGGATCTCCGCCACCGCGGGCGCGGTTCCGTCGCCGGGGTGAAGCCCCAGGACGACACCTGGGGCCGAGCAGCGGCCCTCCAGCCGAATCCTTCCGGATCGCACTCTGATCTCTGCGACATCGATCAGGATGACGGCATCGTGCTCGTCTATGTCGCCATCGATCTGCCAGTGGGTCACAGCCCCTTGCGGGTAGTTTCCGCCTGCGGCCGTCTGAGACATCTCCACATGACAATGCATGGGGTAGACAAGGGGGAAAAGCTCATCGACGGGTGGCCAGGCCCCGATCTCCGGGGGGACGATGAAGGGGAGCAACAGATCCTTGCGATCGAGGGGCGCGATGCTCCAGGTGTCGATCCACCACACGTTGTCGCGCACCGTGCCGTTTTCGGCCAGGAGATAGAAATGATTCCCGTGGGGATGCGGAGAGTGGGTGGCGAGCCCGGCATTCAGCGAACGGATCAGGGCCGGCTGGCCGACGTTGCCGAAGGGGGAGAGTTCGGCCTGAATATCGAGTTTTCCCCCCAGAACGTGCTCATGTCCCTCGTCGGAATGGCCCGCGGCGAAAAAACCACTCTTTCCGTTGAGAGTGAAATAGCGCGGCAGATAGCCGTCCTCAAATTCCGCTGCGGAGAGAAAATCGACCGATCCGACCCTTTCCGGATCGAGAAGATCGTTCTTGTCGGGATCGACGGTATTGAAGAGCCACACCCAGGTGCGGGCCGGGTCCCAGGGGTGACCGGGGAAATGGTCTGAACCGAGTCCGGGCGACCACCCTTTTGTTCCGAGCTCATCGAAAAGCCGCTGCACGTTGGGGGTTGAATCACTGTAGGGGGTATTGTTCCCGACGGTGTCGGGCATGACGACCAGCACGCCGTGCAGACCCATGACGCGATTGACCGGCGCATTGAAGGGATCGAGATAGAAGTAGGTTCCGGCCTTTGGCGCTGCGAATTCCACCTCGACGCTCTCGCCGAAGGGGATGGGTCCACTGTCGAAGACGCCGGGGACCGCAAAGCCGTGATCTCCCCCCCTCTCGATCTCGTTGGTGACATTGAGGCGCACCGTCTCCCCTTCCTGCACGATCAGAACCGGCGCCGGAATTCTCGGCCCCAACTCCGGTGCGCTGAAGGCCCACATGTAGACCAAGGTCCGGTCGACCATCTGGGCATCGACCTCGGTCAGCTTAAGATCGAGCAGCCGTTCCGAATGATCCAGGGCATGACCGGCCCGGCCGAATAGGGGCATCATTCCAGAGCCGAGAGCGACCACGGCGATGCCGCAGGAGCTCATCTTGAGGAAGTCTCTTCGTTTCATGTTCTTCTCCTTTGGACAAAATCACAGAGGTGAAACGGCAGGGATCTTCAAGGAGAGTGCAGAGGCGTCGTGCGGCTCGGCGGGTGGAAAGGCGAACGTGGCTTTCGCAGGGCGTGCAGCGGATTTTCTGTCAAGAAAGAAGGGGGTAGACCGGTCATCCGCTGGGCCGCACCGAAAGGCGCTGTCCCCCTTGAGTACCCCTGGTCTTAATAAAAGTAACAGGTTTGCCCCGCAGTACTACCAAGGAAGGAGAAAAAAGACAAGAAAGGTAAGTTTGTTGCCACAGAAGGCGTGGGTTTTGATTTCCGCCTTACTCCGGCGTTTCGATGGTGCGAATGGCCTTTTCACTGCCGACGACGACCAGCACATCCCCTTCCAGAAGGAGTTCCGAAGGCTGCGGGGATGTGATTCTTTCTTCGCCGCGTCGAATCCCTATGACCGTGATGCCGTACTTGCCTCTCAGGTTCAACTCCGAAAGAGTACGCCCCTTCCAGGGGGAATCCGTCGCGAGGGAGATCTCTTTCATGCGGAAGAGGGCTCCGTTTCCGCTTTTCAGCTCTTCCCGCAATTCGAGAAGCGCCCGCGCGCGATCGAGGTTTTCCCTCTCCCCCATCAGCACCAGGCGGTCTCCGGGAAAGAGGAGAAAATCGGGATCCGGATCGAAATGGCTTCTCCCTGCGCGGTCGACGGCGATGATCGTCGCTCCTGTCGCCGCCCTCAGGTCGAGATCCCGGATGCGCTTTCCGGCGGCGACGAATCCCGGCTTCAGGCGCACCTCGGTCAATGTGATCGGCCAGGGCGAGATCTCGGATATCCGGTCCATTGGGGCGCTCAGGGCATCGACGGCCTGCTCGGCGGCATCGATGAACGGCCAAAGCACCTTGTCCGCTCCCGCTGCCCGAAAGGCTTCCGCTTCTGCCAGAGTATGGGCGGTGAGCACGATCTTGCCCTTGTACCCACGCTCCCTGAGCGCTTTAAGGAGCACAAGGTTGACGTCGCGGCCAGGGGTGGCGTTCACGACCCAGGAGGCGCTCGAAAGGGGCAGATGTTCGAGGATCTCGGGATCTTCCGCATCGCCGTATCGCGCGGGGAACCCCTCCCGACGGCAGTCGGCGACGACCTGGGGGTCGAAGTCGATACCGAGGACCTTTCTCTGGCGCAGCCGCAGGTTCTTGGCGATGTTGCGTCCGTACCGTCCGAGCCCGAAGAGGATGATATCGAACTCGCCGACCTCGCCGCTGCTGTCTTCGGTCTGTTCGCGGTGGGGAATCTTCCTCTCGAAAATGTCCAGGTAAGGCGCGAGGCGGTTGTAGATCTGGTGCGAGTAGAGAATCATGTAGGTCGAAAGACCGATCGTGATGAGCCCCACAAGAGTGATCAGACCCATCGTATCCATGTCGATATGCCCGAGACTCACGCCGAGCGCCCCGAGGATCAAAGAGAATTCGCTGATCTGGGCCACCGTCAGGCCGGCAAGGAAACCCGTACGCTTGCGATATCCCATGTACCCCATGATCGTCATGACGATCAGGGGATTGCCGATGAGCACGAAGGCCGAAAAGATCAGAGAAGCGCCAAGTTGGTTCCCGAGGGTGGAGAGATCGAGCTGCGCGCCGAGATTGATGAAGAAGAAAAGAAGTAGAAAGTCGCGCAGGGTGACGAGCCGTGAACCGATGGCCTCCCGATAATCTGTGGAAGCGAGAGAGACACCGGCCAGAAATGCGCCGACCTCCATGCTGAAACCGAGGTGATCTCCCCCCGTTGCGAGAAGGACCGCCCAGGCGATGGCGAAGAGGATGAGAAGCTCCTGAGAGCGGGCGAGATGGGAGAGGAGATTCGGCAGGACATACCGCATGAGCACACCGAGGACGGCGATGAAGACGGCGCCCTTGAGAAACGTCATGAGGAAGGCGATCGAGACGTGTTCGGCCGCCTCCCCGGCGCCAAGGGCCGTCAGACCGATCATCGCCAGAACAACCGCGATATCCTGCACGATCAGAAAACCGATGGCGATACGCCCGTGCAGAGCGTCAATCTCGCGCTTGTCCGAGAGGAGTTTGACGATGATGATCGTGCTCGAAAAGGTCAGGGCGACCGCCACATACAGAGCCCCGACCAGGGACATCCCCAGGCCAAGGGCGATCAGAAATCCGACGACCGAGGTGAAGATGACCTGCCCCATGCCGGTTGCGAGGGCGACTCGCCCCATACTGCGGATCAGGTGCAGGTCGAGCTTGAGCCCGACCGCAAAGAGCAGAATGGCAATGCCTATCTCGGCAAGCAGATGCAGCGGTTCCTCGGCGGTCACAAGATCGAGTCCCGCAGGCCCGACGAGAATACCTACTGCAATGAAGGCGACGATCAATGGCTGCTTCAGCTTGACGGCCAGGGCGCCGATCAGTGCGCTGATGGCGAGGATCGCCGCCATTTCGGTAAATATGTTTTCAACAACCATCGCTTGGCCCGCCCGGAAGCACTATATCCAACCTGAATCCACTGCCTGTTTTCTCATCTTTGCCTTCAGTAAACTCTAAAGGTGGCAAGTTCGGTTGACAAATACCGAAGCGTGATAAAATGTCAGCAAGAGCAGGTCTAACGTTGGGGAACTTTTGTTCAAAGTCTACGGAGGATATCACATGAACAAGACACTGACAGCAACCTTTGAATCGGAAGACGCACTGAAAGCCGCTGAGTACAACATCATCAACGCTGAAATCGCTGGAATTCCAAGGGAAAAGATCTTTGTCGACAAAGAGAAAAAAGAGATCAAGGTCATCATCCCGACAGCGACCGAGGCCGAAATCAGAAGCATCCTCAAGGAGAACAACCCCAAGACGATAACTGAAAGAGAGTGGAAGCATTAAGACGCAGCAAAGGATGCTTTCGCCAACAAATTGAGAATCCCTCCTCGACGAGACGGATCATCTGCGAGAGGAAGTCTGGGCTCTGACCCGGGTGGCGCGCACCTGAAAGCCCGTCATAGTTCAGGACATATTCAGCCGCCGAAGCAAAAGGCGGGTTGCTTGAGGTTCGCCCATCAGTCCAGTTGCAGCAGAAGACCGTAGAAGATAGCCCCGGCCGCGAAGGCCCAGAAGCGGCTCTCACGCTCGTCGGGTAGTTCTTCCTTGAGGACGTTGAGAATAATTCCTCCGGCGAGCAGGGCGAAAAGGACGGGAATCGCTGCCGGATGCAGATCGACGAAAAGGCTCGCAGCCCATCCGACCAGAATGGCTGCACTCAGAATCCAGCGCCCGAACCTCTGATAAAGACGGGGAAAGTGGTGGCGCAGCCCCGCATCGTTGACGAAGAAGTGCACCCCCATGGCAAACGCGAATAGAACGAGGGCGATCCACCCTCTCTGAGCGCGATCCAGAAGAAAAAAGCCGATAACGACATTGTAGACGGCAAACGACCCGAGGTGGAGCCAGAAAACCCCCGCACCGTCTCCCTCGCGCAGGCTGCGACGAGCCGCCCGCTCCAGCCCGTAGAAGGAGACGAGGCCGAGCAGCGCAATGAAGAAGATATGATGCTCCACCACGGCAAACCATCTCTGCTCGGCGAGCGCCTGGGTCAGTTGTCTCTGGCTGACCCCCATCTCGGGGAGGATGTGGACGAAGACGTACGCGGTGGAAATCCCGCCAGCAGCCGAGAGCCAGCGGCTTCTGGGGACGACGTCGAGCACCCTGATGCGGCCTGCTTCCTGGTGGATGCCGGCAAGGATGAATGCAAGAATGCCCGTCACCCAGGCTGTTGTTGTCCAACCCTCCATATCACGGCTCCAACTTCATCGCAAACCCTCCTTTTTCCAAAAGTTAAGTCTATCGCCCTTGGATGAGAAAGACAAGGATCAGCTCCCTCCGCCAACACCCCTTCGATACCCTACAGAATTTTCATGAGGGCCAGGTAGCGGCCATGGATTTCCTCAGTGTCCTCTCTGTCGGGGAAAGCCCGTCGACTGATCTCATCGATCATCGCCGCCTGTCGGAGCAGCGGCGCCCGACGCGCCTCGTCAGGGGCAAAGGGGAGTATCGCTCCGATCATCTCGAGAAGACGTATCGTCAGGGCGACCGAGCTCATCCCGTATTGTCGGATCTGGTCGAAAGAGGCATCGACAAGCCCTCTGTAGTTATGGGGACGGGTGATAATGCGAAGAACCCCTTCCTCATCGTGCAGATATGCTGAAGGCATGGCGCGCCCTGCCAGCTCGGCGAGAGAGGAGCCGAGCCGGTCGACGCAGGCGATGGCCGTATGCGGATCGTTGATGCTGGGAGAGAGCGCCCGCACGGCAATTTCCACCAATTCATGGATGAGAAACTCGATATCCTGCTCCTGGGTTCGTTGCCAGCCGATGATGAAAGAATCACGCACGCTCTCCTGCCAGGCAGTTTCCTCCTCATCCACGCGGGGAACGACACGGGCTATGGCCGAACCCCTGATCACATAGTGCCCTGGACGATGCTCGTATTGAACGAGCAAATCGTATTCACAGGCGATCTGCATCAGCCCCTCGACATCGATCGCCTGAAGATAGCCCGTCCTGGCGGCCCTGATGGCGGAGGCCATTTGTGTGAAATTATCCGGTATCTGCTCTTCAGAATCTCTTTGCTCCCAAACAGGGGCCTGATTATATGGGTCGGGAAAGATCGTGTCGATTTTTCGTTTCAGATCATCATGCACAAGCGAGATGATGGTCGTCGCCTGGATCGATTCCGCCACATGATGAATGAAATAGATGAGGACACCCAGGCTGATGACAGTGAGCAGAAATCCGACAAAAACGGACAGGTGAGGGACAAAGGCGTCATTCCCCTCCCGGATGGTGCGAAGCACCAGAAGACAATACAGGTAAGTGGCGACGAACGTTCCGAAGGCGACCTGGTTTCCACGATCGCGTCTGAAGTTATAAAGGAGTCTCGGTCCGAATTGCTGGGATGCCAGGGAGAGCGCGACGATGGTGACGGAAAAGACGACGCCGGTAACGGTGATGATCCCCCCGGCGACGGTAGAGAGGAGTTGACGAGCCCCTTCGGGCTCGCTCTTGTGCAGCCATCGGCTCTCCAGCAGCCAGTCCGGCATCGAAAATTCATCGAGCCAGCCCACTCCATAGGCGAGCAACAGAGCGCCGAGCGCCATCAGGGCGGGGATGAACCAGTAACTGATCCGCAGCTTTTCCCATAAGTTATAGAGGCGTGTCTTCATCGGCCGGCGCCTTCCCCTGCAGCCAACCCTGCCACGTCGGCGAGAGCACTGCGGGACTCTCCCGCCCACCGTGGAATGACGCTGAAGGTGCCGTCGGTCTCCAGGATAACCGCCGCGACTTCCTCGATCGCACAGATCCCCTGGCTGCGAAGTGCCGATCGAATCTCCGCCTGCGTCACGCGCTCGCGAAGCATCGTCTGATGTTGAAAGGCGCCCTCGTAAAGAAGAAGTGCCGGCGTCGATTTTATCAGATTCTGAAATCGGTCGGACCGCACCGAAATCCAGGTCACCAGCAGTTGCAGAAAACAAAGAAGCGAGAGGGCGAGCGCCCCCTCGGCGAGTGAGACATCCGGCGAGAGGATGACGTTCGCCAGCGCCGATCCGAGAGCGACGGTCACGATGAAGTCAAATGCGTTCCATTTGGAGAGCGTCCTTTTTCCGGTGACTCTCAGGACCAGGACAATGACGAAGTAGGCCAGAATGCCCGTGACGAGAGTGCGGCCGAGAATTTGAGCACTTTCCAGGATCATGACGGATCTCCATGAGAAAAACGCCCTGATCTAAGGACTAGCGCAGATTCGCCTTTCGGCAACCAGAGCACCACGGCCCGTTTCGTGCATTGCCAAACATTTCGATCTCTTGTAGGTCACTGCGAACTGTTATGAACATGGAGAGTTTTCATGGTCGATCTTGTCCTGTTCGCCCTTTCCGGGCGTCTGCATGCCGCCCGCAGCACAGAGATCATCCACATCGAAGAAACCGCCGGCTTTTTTCGCCTCCCCCTGCACCCGCCGCAGGTGGCGGGATTGATCCTGATTGACGAAAATCCCGTTACCTTGACTGATCTAGCCGCCTGTCTCGGTTACCCCGCAGAACCGCGCAGCAGTCGTGGATCCGCCCTTTTTTTGGCTGGTTACGACAGGGAAACAGCCTTTTTCGTCGCCGACTGTGTTCATCGGGAAAGTGTTCCTGAGCAGAGCCTCCTGCCGGCGCCGAACTCCCTGAAATACCCGCTGGTTTCGCACTGCGTCCTGCTCGGAGGGGAGCTGATGCCGATCCTCGAATTGAGCGTTCTGCGCGCACGCCTCGAAAGAGGAGAGTGGGCGCCTCCCGCTGCGGCTCTCGAGTTCTCTCAACACAGATCCCCTCTGGAGCTCTGCAATTCCTTCAGTCTGGTTCATTTTGGTGGCAGGATCTTCGCTATCCCCCGGACCGAACTGCGTGAGCTGGCCGAAACGGCCGTCAAAATTTGTACCGTAGGCAATGCCCCTCCTTTCCTTCTCGGGATTGGAAGCACCGAAAACGACCTGCGACCGGTGGTGCAGCTCGAACCCTTGCTCGACCTTTCCCCCGGCCCCTCCCACGTCTTCGTCGTCGCAGAAATAGAGGGACTGAAGGCGATCCTTCGAACCGATCGACTTGAGACGGAAACGCTTGAAACCGAAAATTGTCTCGCACTTCCACCCCTCGTCCAACGCCGGGGGATGCGCTCCGCCCTGCTGACCGGTTCCCAGATGATCCCTCTGCTCGACCTGGCGGAGATGTTTGAAAACGCCCTTCCCCTCCCCCCGCTGCCAGAGCGCTACAGTTCGGAAGATGACGTCGACGGGCATTCGGAGGATTCCTTCCTCGAGTTTTCCCTTCCAGGGGCGCGTTTCGCCGTTCCAGGGGCTGAAGTCGAAACGGTTCTGCCCATTCTGCCAATACACGACATCCCCTCCGACCTCCCCCTGCTGAGGGGGGTAGCGGTTCATCGGGGCGTTCTGTGGCCCGTCATCGATCTGGCCCCTTATTTCGGGCAGGAGAGCCGGGAGGAGGAAGGGTGCAGGCTCCTTGCGGTGCAGAAGGAAGACTTCAGGGCCCTGGTTGTCGCCGGAGAGATCTACGGTGAGACCCGCCCCGGCAGGGAGAACCTGCGTCAACTTCCTCTCAATCTCCCTCACCACCTCGTCTACGGATGTTACCTGAAATCTGAAGAGGTGATCATCGTCCTTAACGTCAAGGCGATGGCTCTGAACTTCGATCCGGCGCTGGTGAAGATCCGACGGGATATTGTCCTGGCGGATGAGCCCGATCAGCCCGACGCCCTCGAGGCTGCTTCGAACGAGGAAACAAAAGAGGAAACGCCCGAAGATGTGCGAGAGACCACCGGAGCGGACCTGGAGTCTTCCTCGGCTCATTTTTCGGAAACAGACCAGCCCATCGAACACCCTGCCGAAGCGCACGATATGCCGAAGGTCCCTCCTTCCTTTATGCCGCCCCAGGCCGTCCCTCTACACCTCGATGCGGAATCGGCCGAATCCGCCCAGAGGTTGCGCGAGATCGAATCCAGCTCTTCCAGCGTTCCGCAACAGATCGTGCAACCGACAGATGACTCCGGGGAAGAGGAAACGGAAGAGACGATCGATCTTTCAGGGGAGTGGATTCGGATCGAAGAAGAAAATGACGTGCAAGCGATATTTCATAAGAGCGACAATATTGTAGCGGTTTCACCGGAGCCGCGCGAAGCGCCCGTTCGGGCACAGGAGGTTGCCCTGGAGGAAGTTGAATCTTCCACCAATATCTCAGATCCGATCTTTTCCGAAACGTCCTCAGACGCGTCCGATCCGCCGACGCCGCCCCCCCCGCCCGTTCCGCAGCGGGAAGCGTCTCTACCTGGCGCGCCGACACATCAAGAAATCTGCTCTTCTCCCGGAGGAAATCGTCTTTCGGAAACGCCGCCCCATTCGACACCGGAGGAGGACCCGAAGAAAACTGCGGTTCCGTCCCTGCCCGCAGCCCCTCCCCCCGTCGAAGACCGGTCCCGGGAAGAAGCGCGTCCTCACGGCAGATCTCGGCGCGAAGGGTCCTCCCGTCTGCCCAGCCGTGCCGCCGTCATTGCGATACTCCTTCTCTGCCTGAGCGCCGGAGGGGGCTACTACCTGCACCTTGCCGAGGGTCCGGTTCTCGTGACGGCTCCTCCATCCCCGGCCAATGGCAGAATGCCTCAGGAAACCGCGCTGCCCGTCGTCGTTCCGGTGCCCCATGAAAATAAGAACGCCGAGACGCCGCCCCCCTCCCCTGCGACCCGTGTCGTCGAGGCGCCGACCCCGGAACCCCCCTCCCCCACCGTCGCTGCAGAACCGATCCCCCCCACAGGGGCGAGACGAGCGACCTACCGGGTCGTGTCGGGAGACACCTTGTGGGATATCGCCCGCCGCCGAACCGGCAACCCCTTCTTCTATCGTGAGATCGCCGATAAAAATGCCATCGCAGATCCGAACCGCATCTATCCTGGTCAAGAGATCACACTTCCCTGAGCTCCTGAAGCGCTCGGTCTGATTTATCGTGCCTGCGCGATTTTTTCCGCTTCTCCCTGCGCACGTTGATGTCGAAATCGAGAACGAGGGGGAGGTGATCGGAATAGGGAACCCGCGGGATGCTGAAATCGCGAATGTTGACCCGGCTGCTGCAGAGGATGAAGTCGAGATGGCGGGTGGGATTGTTGCTTGGATAGGTCGGGAGACTTTGACTGTTGGCGCTCCTGAGCCCCGTCGCCGCGAGAAAAAGATCGATCTCTCTCTCTCCCCATAATGCGTTGAAGTCCCCGGCGACGATGTAGGGTTTCCTGCTCCCCTTCACCAACTTGTAGAGCGCCCCAAGTTGCTGATGCCTGGCCCGCGAACCGAGGGCCAGATGGACCAGGTAGACGACGACGTGATCGAGCTCCATCTCCATGACGAGACGCTTCATGCCGTAATCAAAAAAATGGAAACGTTCGTTTCGAATGCGATCCCGGGCAAGAAAGGCATTGCCCTGCCGGCGCAGTACGGGGATGTTGAGCCAGAGGGAGTTTTCCTTGTACTTGACCGAGTATGAATGGTAGTGCCCGAGGGCGTCGGCCATGAGCTGTGCCTGATTCTTGCCCCGGGAGCGATAGGAGCCGTGATCAACTTCGACCAGACCGACGAGATCGGGTTGCAGATCACGCAGAAAGAACGTAATCCGCTCGAGGTTGCGGCTCGAGGAGCGAAGATAATCGTGCATCCTCACCCCTGTTGCGTATCGTATGTTGTAGAGGACGAAGCGCATGGATCCCCCCGACTGGAGTAAAGCGCTCCAGGGTCATATGACAATGGTACCATCTTGCCGCGCCGTCATATGACAAGGGGTTCGCCTCCCCCTCAAAAAGGGGGAGGCTTTTTAAGGATACAATTACCCGGCGGGGAGGAAATCGATCGGATAGAGGATGGTGACGCGGGGGACATCGCCCTTTGGTCCGAAATTGAACCGCTGGACGCGTTCGACAATCTGGGCCACCAGTTCGGCAGACGCCAGATCGGTCGACTCGACCGTGCACGCCGAGACCTCGCCGCCCGGCTCGATGGTGATGCGCAGCAGCATCTTTCCTCGAAGAGTCGGGTTCTTGCGCAGTTCGGTGTTGTAGATCCGGTAGAGGGTCGCTTTGTAGCGATCGAAGACGATCTGGATCTCTTCGTCGGTCCGTGCCGGCCCCGGTCCGTCGCTCAGCGGTCTCGCCTCGGGGCCGATCCCGGCGACCGAGCTCTCGACGCGGGCGAAGTCGACGCCGCCGATTCGGCCGGCATTCCCGCTTCCGACGTTGCGGCTGACAGCCGCAGTGCTGATACCCCCGCTGGAGCCTCTGGCCTGCGTCGTCACCAGCGACCGTTGCGCCGTCGCCTGACCCGAAGACGCATCGTTGCTCAGGCTGGCCTGGGCGCCGAGTTTCGCCACGGGGAGATCCTCCAGCAGGTCTGCGAAAGTATCCTTGAAGGCCAGAACTCCTGTACTTTCGGCTTTCTTCCGCGCCGTCTGCCTCTCGGCAGGAGTCGGTTGCGGCTTTTCCTGTTGCGGACGCTCCTGCGGCTTTTGCGGATCGGGCTCCGGCTTCGGCTCCTGCTCAGGGCGCTGCGGCTGCGGCGCCGGCTCGGGTTTCGGCGGCTCCTTCTTGACGAGCATGGCGAGCCGCTCGGGGATTTCGACAACCTGGCTGCGATCACGCACCGGCAGGGTAATCATCGGAATGAGCGAACCGAAGACGATGCACAGAAGCAGAGCAAGCGCAACGGTGCGCCGAAAACGTCCTTCGCTCGCCCGGTCTCCGCTCCAGGGCATGATCATCGCGCGATAGGGGAGAGGCGAAATCTCGCGCTCGACGACGAACTCTTCCTGGCGACGCTCTTCACGGGCATACGCCTGGCGGACTTCTTCATGGAGGTCGTCGAGATCGTCGAGCAAGACGTCGATCTGCTTCCTGAGAGCCCCGCGTCTTTCTACGGTCCCCAGGATCTCCGATTCGAATTCGCCGATGCGCTCGCGAAGCAGCGCCAGGTATTCGGACGGGTCCCTGAGCTCGGGCACCCCGCTCCAGAAAAGATCTCCCGCGCCGATTTCGGCGAGCCTGTCGAGAGAGTTGCAAACACTGCCCAGCGCCTCGAAACGCGTCCTTTCGACGGAGAACGTCTCCAGTTCCGACTCCACGGCGCGCAGCTCACCTTCGAGTCCGGCGAGTTTCCCCCGCACCTGCCCGATCTGGGCGTTCAGCAGATCCAGTTCCTGTGACAGTATGGATGTATGCACGATTACCCCTGTGAGGCCTTCTGGATGACAGCGAGGGAGATCTTGCCGTACCCGGACTGGGTGCAGGTCGACATGATTTTTTTCAGCACGCTGAATGGAATCGTCCTGTCGGCCAGAATGGTGACCTCCTTGCTGTCGACGACTGCCTGAGTGCTGATCCCGATGATATTGCGCTCAAGGAACTCGAGACGTTCGGTGATGGCGCCAATTGTCTCAGCGCGCACCTCGAGGAGTTCGGGTGTTCGGATCACCTCTTCTCCCTGAACCGTCACCGTTTCGGTACCGACCATTATGACCACTGTTTCCCTCGGCTTGGCTTCGACCACCGAGTCGGGCAGGGTGATCTGCTTCGGAGGTTCGAGAACTTCGCTGGCGGCGGAGTTCACGAGAAGGAAGAAGACCAGGATGGTGAAGACGTCCATCAGCGACGTCAGGTTCAGCCCGGGCACAGCTTTCCTGTTGCGCCCCATCCGTTTTATACGTCTGCTGTTCTTCATGGCGCATCTCCGATGGAAATATCGGGGAAAAGGACGACCCTTTGAAGCTCATCCCCCTGTTTGCCCTGGATTTCGGCGGCCCGCACGACGTCCATCACCGCAATGAGGTGATCGTATTCGATCTGGGGCTCCATCAGGACGATGGCGTCTTCCTTCTCCGGATATTCGGCTTTGAGGCTGAGCAGCATCCTGGAGAGCTTTTCCATGTCGTAGGCATCATCCTTCTTCGGAATCGCAGCGACCACTCTCGATCCGTCCGCCAGTTCCAGCCCCTTGTCGCGAACGATCACCTCGATGCTGAAGTTGGGCTTGTTCGAGGCCGCACCGCCTGCGCCTGTCGGCACGCTCAGCTCCACGATCGTCACGCGCGAGAAGACAGCGCTGATGAGCAGAAAAGGGATCAGGACGACCATCAGGTTCAGGAAGGTGGTGATGTTGAGCTCCGGGGTCTCTTTCATCCGCTTTTTGTACCGATGTCGCCTCCCCATCGTCAACTCGCCTGGAATTGGCGCTTGGCGGTGCTGGAGATGCTGTTGAGCGCCTTGACCGACGCCATCTCCAGGCTGTCGACGATCTGCCCGGTGGTCGACGTCAGCTTGGCATGAATGAGCAGAAGGGGGATGGCCGCCATCAGCCCGAAGGCGGTGGTGTTCATGGCGACCGAGATACTGGCCGAGAGGAGATCGGCTTTCTCGGCCGGATTGGCGTTGGCAACGGCGGTGAAGGCCTCGATCAGACCCATGATGGTGCCGAGAAGCCCGAGAAGTGTGGCGATGTTGGAAAGGAGCCCAACATAGGGGGTGCGCCGCTCCAACTGCGGAATGATCTCCATCATGCTCTCCTCCATGGCGATCTCGATGTCTTCGCGCCGCCTGACAGCACCCTGACGCGCCAGCCCCATCCCGAGCATTTGAGAGATGGTCGACTTATCCTCGCTGACCATCTCGCGCGCCTTTTCGAAATCGCCCTCGACCAGCACCGGATGGAGTTCGTTCCACATCCTGCGGTTCTCGCTTCGGATGCGGCTCAACTGAAACCAGCGTTCGATTGCGATCGCCATCCCGACGGCGAAGACGATCAGGATCGGGTACATGAAAAGCCCGCCCTTCTGGAAAAAACCAATGATTGCGTAGAACGTGTCCATAACTGTTCTGCCTCCTTGTGAATGAATAATTTGTATCTGGGAGTTGGGAGTTGGTAGAAATACCGGATTCACTCCTAACTCCTATCTCCCAACTCCTGGCTACTGGCTCCTGCTAACTTCATAAAAATCGAGCTCCCGCATGAAGACGTCCCGGTCGACGGGGACGTCGCTCTCGTTCAGCATCCTGTTCAGACTCGTCTCAACCCCGATCTCGGAGCTCTTCCATGGCACGATGTAGAGCGATTTGGGGGCCTCGTCGTTGCCGACGATCGACATCCCCGAAAGCTCCATTGCCTCCGTTCCGTCCTCCTGGGCTGTGGCGATTCCAGGCGTCAAAAGGACAAGACACAGAATGACAGCGATTTTCCGATGCATGTATTCCTCCTTTAAAAAGCATCTCACGCCCGCTCCTTGCAGTCGCTCGAGGCTCAGAGACCGCAGAGAAAACCAGAAAGAATTTCGGCTAACGCTTATGAATTCTCTGCGATCTCTGCGCCTCGAGTGAGCGAAGCGAACGGGCGGGAAAAATTGCATTTTGCTCGTATCCTTAAAGTCCCAGCCGCATGCGCAGATCGGCGACCCACATCCTGACCCGCTCATCGTCGGGAACGGCTTCGCTGTAGATCTCGTACTGCTCCAGTGCACATTGCGGATCGCTCAGGTACAGATCGCAGAGAATCCCGAGATTGCGACGAACGGGATAGTAGTCCGGAAAAGTCTCGAGGGTCTTCTCGTAGACGTCTCGCGCCTCGGCGAACCGACCGGTCTTTCGGAGCATGAGGCCGTATTCGTTGTTCGCCGCCGGATGCTGGGGAATCAGCTTCAGCGCTTCCTTCAGGTGCGCTTCGGCCCGCTCCGGGTTCTCAAGATGCCTGTAGGCGATGGCGGCGTTGATATAGGGCGCCGTAACGCCCGGAGAGCTTTCGATCAGCTTTTCGAGCAGCTCGGCCGCCCGCAAGTATTCCTCCGCTTTCAGCAGTGCGACGGCACGCTCAAAATCGCTGCGGGATTCCGGGCTCATTCGGGGGGTTTCAACGATGACGAATCCTTCCCTCCCCTCCTCGAGCCGCTCCACTCTCAGACCCTCCGTCGCAGGGGCAGAGATCGGCGGCCGGGATTTTCCGCCGGTGGCGCACCCTGCGAGGATGGCCGTCGCTAAAATCAGCGCGAGGACTGCGGCTTGCCTTTTGCCTTCTCCGGTGATCAGTTGCATCGCATCTTTCTCCATTCATCCATTTCATTTTTCAGCGCAAAGGGCGCCGAGAAGGCAGAGAAAACCCGAAGCCTCATTGCTTTGCCTTTACGTTCTCTGCGTCCTCGGCGGTAAATTTGCCTTTGACGATCATGGTCTGCACCGTCTCTTCGGCCTGCACCGTTTCCTCGATCTGCGCCGTTTCCACCGGCGCGTCCTCATCGATCACCGAGTACCCTACGGCCGGCAGCGTTTGCTCAACAGGCACGATCGCCTGGTTTTGCTCTGCCGCCCCTTCCACCACCATCGGCTCCGCGGCCGCGGGCCTGTCGATCTCGAAGACGTACGTTCCAAGAGACGCGATGACCCCGCTGGTCTCTTCGTCCTTGGCGTAACGCGCCGGCACCATTTCGGCGAGTCTGCGCATGCTTCTTTCGACCCAGACGTTGTAAATCCCCAGGGAGATCAACTCGTGGTTGTTCTGATGGACCGTGATCGCCTGCTCTTCGAACGGATACGCCTGCTCCTCGATGGCGAGTTCGTACATCTCCAGCTCCAGGGGGCTCAGGTCGTCAGGGCGCTCCGACTCCATCAGCGCCTTGCTGAAGTGGGCATAGATCTCGGCGAGATAGAAGGTGGCGGCGGCCGTGATCTCAGCGACTTCGTAGTCGACGAGCCGAACGTATTCCTGTGTCGCCACTCTCATCAGGTCCCTTTTCCTGCGCAGGTTCTGTTCGAAAGGCTTTTTCAGCTTCACCTCCACGAACTGGTGGTACTTCGGCTCGGCCAGCACCAGCCCAGCGTGCGCGGCCAGGTGGCGCGTCCGTGCAGTGCGCTGCCGCCCCGCGGAGGCGTCGATATCGACGATGCGCCTCAGTTCGGCCAGATAACCCTGCTCGTCATTGTCGGCCTTGAGGATGTCGGCAATCTTGCGCCGCGTCTCGAGATTGAGCTCCACCGGCCGCGGGAAATACTCGGCATAGCGCCGATAGACTGCCAGGGCGCGCAATGAGTCTCGCGCCTCTTCGTGAAGCTCTGCGGCAATGAGCAGCGCCTCGCGTCTCACCTCCTCATCATCGGATTCTCGCTCGATGCGCTCGTATTCGGCGGCCGCCTTCGAGAGCTGACCGTCTTCCCTGTAGACATGTGCGATCTTCTTGGTCACCTCAGGCTGGAGTTCGTGTCCGGGAAAAGCGCTCCGAAATGCGGTGAGAACGGCGGCCGCCATTTCCCAGTCCTTGAGCTGTATCAGCGCGGCCGCGGCATCATACTCAGCGTTCACCCGAATCGAGGAGGTCGGCGCCATGCGCCCTACCCGGAGGAAGTGACCGGCCGCTGCCCGGTAATCTTCCAGGAAGATCGCCTCCTCACCCTGCCGGTAGATCGAGGCGGCCAGGTTGTCGATCAGGCCATCGCGTGCTTCATCATCGGGAGGAAGCAGCGCGAGCACGTTCACGTAAGCGCTCTCGGCGTCTGCGTAGTGTCTAAGCTCGTAGGATGAATGAGCGCTCACCAGCCAGGCGCCGCGCAGCACCTCGGTATCGGCGCCTGGGAAGACCTCGATGAGCTTCGTGGCGGCCGCCAGAGCGCCCGCAAAGTCCTTCATGTCGTACAGGTCGTCGGCGGCAGCCCCGAGGACGATCGACGCCTTTTCGTGTTCCGGGAAGGTGTCGGCAAAGGTGAGGGAGCTGCGCACGACCTCACGCCGAACCGCCTCGCGCCCCGGGGCGCTGACGACGCCGAGATGCTCCCGGTGCGCGAAAATCGCCGCATAGCCGGCAGCCGAAGCGCTCGCATGGAGAGGGTAGCCGTAGGCCGTCCTCTCGTATTCGACGGCAGCCTGCGCAAAGAAGCGGTTCTCAAGCAGCAGATCGGCCATCTGGTGGTTGATGGCAGGAGATTCGATTTCCCTCGGAAATGAAACGAGGAACTCCCTGTACCAGTGCAGCGCCTCGTTGAAGTTCTCCGTCTTTTCCTCGAGATGTTGGGGGTCCTGGTAGAGGGCGTGGTAATGGTTGGCAAGGTCGGTCAGGTTCGCCTTCAGGTACCCGAGCACCTCGGGATGGTCGCTTGGTTCAAAATGCTTCCAGTAGGGGGCCGTCAGAGCGTAAGTGGTGGCGAAGTCTTTCTTCGACTGCAGGACGAGACTCGGAAATCCTCCGGCGATGTTGATTTCGATGACCCGCATGTGGAAATGGGGCGACCTCTTGTGGAACGGATTGCGGCTGATGAAGGCGTTGTACGTCGCGGTGGCGTCGGCGTAGCGCAGTTTGTCGAAATAAAACTCGCCAAGATTGCTGTAGACACCGTCTTCGTAGCCACGCCTGCCGAATCGGGAGAAGTAATCGACAACCGAGTCGGGTCCGCCGAGATTGGAGAAACTCAGGCTGATTACGCGAAAGGTATCTTCGAGACGCTTGCGCTCAGGCTCGTCTTCCGTCTGCGAGAAATCGTGTCCCACCGATACCTTGTAATCGAGCAGGGCAATGAACCTGTGCAGGGCGTCCTCATAGAGGTCCTGCTTGTAGAAGGTCCACCCGAGCTTGTAGAGGGCGAGTTGGTAGAAGGAGGAGGCGACTCCCATTTCGGCGATGCTCGCATAAGCCTCCTCTGCATCGAGCCAGCGCCTTTGGGTGAAGAAGTATTCGGCGCGGCGGAACTGCACTTCGTCGATATATCGGGAGCGGGGGAATTCGTGCACGAGGCGGTCCATCACATCCATCGCCTCCTCGATTCTTCCGAGTTCCTCGTACGCCCGGGACATCTGGTAGAGAACCTGGTCGTTGCGGTCGTAGTGCGGGTAGTCCGTGAGGAGTTTCTGATAGAGGGCGATCGCCTCCAGCGTCCCCGCCCTTTCAAGATCGTCGAGGGGGGAGACCGAACCGGGCGGGAACTCCGTCATCCGTTTCTCGAACTCGTCCTCAGACTCCTGAAAGATGGGCGCATGAACGAACTCTTCGGACTCTCTTGCCTGGAGAGGCTCGGGACGGTAACTGCCCAAGGCGGCATGGACGGAGGATGCCCCTATTCCTTGATCCGCTCTTGTGGAATCTAAAGAAGTCGGCAGGCTCTGTGAGGCAAATCCTCCGGTCAAATATCCGTACTCCCTCTCCACCTTTAGGTCGGCGAGACGGCGAATCGCCTCAGGAGTCAGGGCCGATTCCGGTGTGTCCGTCAGAAAGCGCTGATAGCTCTCCATCGCTTTTTCGAGTCCGCCTTCGATGGTTTCTTCCCGGAGATCTGCCGGCGCCGTGCGCAGCTTGGCGATCGTATCCCGGTCGCCCGGTGACTGACAGGCGCAGAGAAAAATCAGCACTGACAACAGGATGAGAAGCCGCAGTCCCTTCATTGCTCCATCCTCTTTTCCCCCTGGGCTCTGGTGGCGCGGTCGTAGCTGTCTGCAAGGGCGAAGCGTGCCGTGACCTGGAACTCCTCAAGGCGATCGCGTCGCCGCGCGAGTTCGTTGACCGCCATGACCTCGAGAAAATGACCCTGTCGCGCCATCAGTTCTCCAACGGTCTCGCGAGATGTACGAATCTTGAGGCGCTGGCGCCGGATCAGGTCGTCGTACCCCTCGTAACTGTGGGTCGCGGCCTGGCGGATGCGAACATAGGCCGCGTGCTGTTTCTGCAGGCTGTCGATGATTGTGTTGAGTTCGTACAGGTTCTGGTGTGCAACCGTCAGACGGTGGTCGTATTCGGTATGGATGTCCCAGTCGATGACGCCCCTGAGACGCCTGATGCGCGCCTCGATGTCGTCGGGGACGAGAGATCCCTGTCGGGCGAGATGCTGCTCGAGCCTCAAGATCTCCTCTCTGAGGACCCGCTCCTCGGCCGTTGCGAGGAAATCAGGCCTCGGCGCCGTCAGCATCCCCTGGAGTCGCTGCGCGATCCGGTCGCGCTGTTCGATGCGAAGACGCATCTGCGAGTCAAGTCGCCGGAACTCCAGGTCGATCCCGGGGAGCAGGGGTTCGTAATAGGCACGGCGGATCCGGATGATCTCCTCGAAGGCGTCGAGATCCTTCTCCCAGACTTCGAGCTTTTTGCGCAACTGCTCAAGATCGAGGTAGTTCTTGAGCGATTCCTGGAAATCGTGGGACGCCATCAGCTCGAGGAGATAGAACGTTTCGGGGGTTTCGGGGAGCTGCCGCAGCCTGACGACCCAGTTGCTGTCCTGCTTCAGTTCCTCGCGCACAAGAGCCTTGAGAAATTTTCCCTCCCGAATGACGGCGATGGATGCACTGAGCCTGTCGACCTCGGTCCCGAAGGCTTCAAGAGCTCTGGCGTACAGAACGGCAGCGCGGCCGTGAATATTGAGTTTCCCGTAGGCGTAAGGAAGGGCGAGCATCGCCTCCTGCACCGCCGCATCGGTGACCTCGCGCTCCGCCAGAATGCTCCATGGAACGAGTGCGCGATCGAACCGCTCCGCATTGGCGTCGGCCCATCCCGAACCGAGCAGCGCCCGATTGGAGAAGGGGCCGCTCAACCGGACGCGGTCGAGGACTTCCTTGGCTCCATCGTGATGGGCATCTTCAAGGAGCCTGTATCCGAGAACGAGGTTCGCCTTGTCCCGGATCGCCTGTGTGGAAGGGGTTCGGGCTCCGATCTGCCCGGTGCGGTTGAGAGATCCGCGCCCTCCCTGCTCGTCTCCGTCCCTGAGCAGGGCGATGCCGAGATTGTAGGTGCTGAAGCCCTCCAGAGTTCTCGAGCCCTGCAGATCCCTGAAGAGGCGCGCCGCCTCGGCATGCCGGCCGTTGGCCATGTAGATCTGCGCCCGCAGAAATTCGACATCGTCGCGGATGGCGGGCGGGACGCTTCCGCGGATGCGCTCCACGGCGTGAAGGGCGTTATCCGGCTGATCCTTCTGAAAGTAGATCCGCGCCAGGCGGAAGATCGCGTCGTTGCGCACCGGTTCTTCGACTTTTCCCTCGATCACCCTCGTTATGGCCCGCCCGGCACGTCGATGCATGCGGTAAGCGAGCTCGAAGTCGCCGACGGAGAACTCCGCATGATTCAAGTGGAAATAGAGGGTGTCGAGCCGGGGCTCGTCGAGGCCGTAGAACTGGCCAAGCTCGGTGTCGAGCCGGGCAATGGAATCGAACCACTCCCCCTGAAAGGCGTGATAGAGCGCCTCACCGAAATAGAGGTCTCTCAGCTCCTTCGGGGCGGAGGCGCCGGCAGCCATGGAGGAGGTGGCGAAGAGCAGGATTGTCAGCAGAACCAGGAGTCTGGGCATGGCAGTCTCGAAAAAGGATGTGTTCGTAGGGGCGAACCTTGTGTTCGCACGCATCGCCCCTACCAGTCCTTGAGGGTGATGCCCTGGTTCGACACGACCAGTTCGACGATCTTCGGCCCCACTTCTTTATTGAAGGTGAAGCTCGCATTTTTTCGGAGATCGCTTCCACCAGACCTGCCGAGAAGGGTCACCTCCATCGCGTGCTCCCCGGTCGTCACGTTGCCGGTATGGAGGCGCTGGACACCCCCTTTCTGCAGCGCTTCGAGCTCTTTGTAGGTATAGAGATGATGCGCGACGGTCCTGCCGCCGACCTTGAGTTCGATAGAATCGAGACGAAACCTCTCCCCTGCGCCGAGCGACACAAAGACCGCGACCTGGGTTTCAGACGGATAGAGAAGCCTCTCCTCCAGGCGGTTGAGCTGCGCGGCGATGTCGAGAATGTCGCTCTTGATCTCCTGAACCTGCTCATCGAGCCCCTTGATCTGCTCCCGCGAGACGTTCTGCGCATGGGCGGAGAGGCTCAGCATGAGCATCGTCAACACAGGAACCGCTATCTTCAGCCACTTGATCATGATTGCCACCTGTTGTTGTTGGATTCGGTTCTTTGCTTTGCCGCCACTGCCAAGTCCGGCCGCATCGGATCCGTCCGATCCGACCTATCCGTCTGATCAGACGCGGCCGCGTCGGCCCCTGCACTTCACAATTTCCCGATCAAATTGATGAACAGCCCCTGGCGCCTGTAATCGAGGTCGGTCAGGTCGTCGGAGAAGCGGCTGAAGTTGTAGCCGGCGCCGAGCTTGACGTGGTTCCCCATGTGCCGGTAGAGGCCGAGCAGGACCCCGCCGAGGCGGTCCTGGGCGTCAGGGAGATCGAGAAGTCGCCCTTCGATGAGTGCATCCCAGCGGTGAATGAAGTGCCAGTCGGCCCGCACGATGTAGAGATGCGCGCGGCTGGTGAAAAACTCCCGGTCCACGCGGTCCTGGCTCACCTCGCCATGCCGGTAGGCGTACTTCCCTCCGACAGTCCATCGCGGAGTCAGATCGTACATCACGTCGATCGCCCCGATATGACTGCGCTGAATGACGCCTGAGGCGGCGACCGCTCCCGTCGTCTGTTCGGCCGTCGGGACGTTGTAGAAGAAGGTGTACTTGACGAGGGCGTTGAGGCGGTCGTGATGCACGGGTCGATACCCGTACCCGATCACCGCCTCGGCGTAGTTGCCGTCGAAGAACTGGCCGAGGGAACTTTGGCTGTGGGCATAGTTGAACTTCCCGATGAGGCGCCAGTCCTCGGAAATCTGATATCTCAGGTTGTTTCGTGTCAGCCAGGTGGTGCGTCTGGAGGTCGTCAGGTCGGGATGCTGGGTTTCGTCGACCCTGAACTCGAGAGCGCTGGCGAGAGCGAGCCTGTCGAATCCGTAGCCAGCCCGCACACCCGCTGCCGTCCTCTTGAGTTCAGATCCGGTCTGACGATCCTTCAGAGTGCCGAAATCGAGATTGGCGCCGAGGTTGAGGCGGTCGACAGGGGAAAGATCAACCCCCGTGGAATGGGTCAGCCCCGTCGGCACGTCTCCGTGGGTATAGCGCTCCTCGAGATAGACGCTTGCGCTGTCCGAATAGCGGGTCCGAAACCCCGAGGCCATATTCCCTTTTCTGGCGCGCAAACCGTTGTCGGTGCGCTCGTTCTCGAATGCGTAGTTGAAATAGAGGTTGGTGCGATCGGTATAGAGAAAGTCGGTTCCGACACGGGCGCTCGCCCCGAGATCGCCCTCGGAAACTTCCCCATCGACCCTGAAGCGATCGGTCAGCCGGAAGGCGCCGCCGCTGCCGACCCGGAAGTTGTCCTCGCGATTGCCGGTCGTCTTCAGCGAGTCCTGCACGAATCCATAGGCGTTCCAGCGCCCACGCGAATCGTACAGGAGCTGGACGACGGCATCGGTGCGCTCGCCTTCCTCCTGGGTGAGGGGGACGACGGCGGAGTTGTCCCGGCGGCTGTCGTGGCGCACTCCCGAGCTCACCGTCCAATGGGCGTCCCACTGGTAGTCGACGTTGAGCTCGACGGCGTCGGTCTCGAGCCCCTCGTTCTGCACCGACCTGTCCCCCTTGATGCGCAGAGAAAAGCGGTCGAAAAGAGGGAGATCTGCGAATGCGCCGTACTGGGTCAGGTCCCTGTCGGTGACGAGTCCCGGCGCCGAATAGCCTGCTTCGAGGTCCTGGAGGTAGAAGGTGAGGCGCCCCCGCCCCCTTTCGAAAAGATCGCCCAATCCGACGGCCGCGTCGACGCGCCAGGCCCACGCCTCGACGTCGATGCCGTCCAGCCCCTGGTCGATGCCGAAGTGGAAGCCGCCGTCGACGGAGGTCGTCGCGAGGAGCCCCGGTCCTTCGCTGCGCGCTCCCTCGAGGCGCAGCCATGTCTGGGCCGATTTGCGAACGATCAGATCTGCGGCGTTCAGGGTGTTCTCGCTTCCGACCTCCTCGAATCGGCTCGCCGTCGCTCCGAGTCTCACGGTGTCGCCGAACCAGTAGTGCAGGCGTCCCCCCGCCGCAAGGGCGTCGAGGTCCTCGAAGCCAGGGGTGAATTCATAGCGCGCGACGAGGAAGACGGGGTGACCGCTGAAAGAGCCGCTGTGCACCAGGAGCGAATCGTCCGCCGTTCCGGAAAGAGGCTGAGACAGAAGGATGCGCCCCTGCAGATAGTCGATGTCGTAGTCGAGAACGGGGACGAGATTCTTCACGCCCAGCACCATCCCCGAATCCTTGTCGCGAATTTCGATGCGCACGCGCTCCGAACCGGCGAGGATGTCCTGTTTTCTCAGGAAGTAGAGAGATCCGCCAGTCCCGCGGAATTCGTCCCGCCCCGCCACCGTCCCCGGTTCGGCGGCAAAGCCGTCGACCATGAAGCGCTCCTCGCCGAAGCTCGTCGTAGCAAGACTCTGATAGTGCACATTGGCGCCATAGAGACCCCGATCGACATGGGCCAGGGTGTTGTCGGTGTAGCCGACTTTGAAGTTCCCCCAGAGCCCGTAGTTCCTGTCCCTGGCCAGACGCACATAGAACTTCCCCATCGTCGGCGCATCTTCTGTAACGACGCCGTCGTCGCCGTAGGTCGGATAATGCAAATCCGGGTCGATGCGCCTGAAGAGGGCGTCGGGCGACTTGTCCATGAAATTGCTGAAGATCTCATCGAGCGGCCCTTCGCGGGTGTCGGCGCTTGCGGTGAGGCTCCAGCCGTCCCCGAACCTGCCGCTCGTGTAGAAAGCGAGGCGCCCCTGCACGTCGAAATCGTCGCTGTACTGGCGTCTGTCGGGGGCGAGGAGCCGGGCCGGGCCATTGGTCTTGTTGGCGGAGAAGGTCAGGTCGGCGATCCCCACGGTGAACCAGTCGCTCTTTTCAAGCCTCAGGTCGCGCAGGAAGAGCTCGCCGTTGCCGCCCCTGTCGAGAATGGCGACCTCTACCGTGTGAAGCCCGTCGGGAAGGATTTCCTCTGCGACGAATCGCCCCTGGCCGTCCACCGGAACCTCGTAGCCGGCCAGCCAGACCCCGTGCCCCGGGGGAATGGCGCTGCCGCGGGCCTCGACCGAGCCGCCCCGAAGGGGGATGTTGCGGCTCGCGATGCGGCTTTCGCCGTATCCGACGAGCAGTTCCTTCTGGAGATCGGCCTCTGCGATGGAGGGGTCGATGCGGTCGAGAACCCGGATCGGCTGGAAAATCGTTTCATCGAAGCGCCCTGCCGAATCGTAGACCCGGACGAGATAGTTGAAAGTTCGTCCCGGCGCGGAGTACTCCTCGAAGTTCGGCTGCCATTGCGCCATGCCGTCATCGTCGATCTCGACGACAGCGAAGGGGGCGTCACGCGCAGACTGCCCTTCTTCGAAGATTCTCACCTCCGCACGGTCAATGAAGCTGCGATAGTTGGTGTAGAGTCGGAAGTTGACAAGGTTTTCCGGAAAATCGGTTTCCTCGGCGTCCTGATAGCGGATGATGCGCGGCCAGGCGGTGATGTTCAAACGGGGCTCGAGCCTGAGGCTGTCGTGCTTGAATTCGATATGGGCCCTGTCGAGGGCGACGTCGGTGCAACGCTGGATGTCGGGGATGCTCCTTCCCGGGTCGTCCAGCGGGCGTCCGTCGACGGTGATGCGCATCAGGTTGAGGCCGAAGGGATTGGAGGGACGCACCGTTCGGGTCAGAGGGGCGATATCGACCCCCTCATAGTCGTCGCGCAGGACGGTTTCGTCGTAGAGAACCTGCACCTGAACCCTGGACGAATCCGACGTGATGAAGCCTGCGTTCACCACGTCATCGGACTGGACGAAACCGCGCCCTTCGAACTCTGTTTCCCCCTCTTTCAACTTCATCTGCTCACGGACGGTCTCCATGGCGCGGCGGGCGCGGGCCGTCGACCATCCAATGTCGTCGCCGTAGACGGCGGCGGTGCGGCGGTCGAGGCGTTCATTACTCGTGTAGCCGACAAAGCGCAGGCGCACATTGGACTTGTGATCTATTTCGTCCATGACGGCACGCAGCCGTTCAGGCAATCCGGCGGGAACGAAAGGCCGGCCCTCGCGGAAGACGATCGGATCGAGGCCGCCCGACGGCGGATCGTAGACGCGGGTGACGATCTGCGAGCCGCCATCCTCAGGGCAGAGCTGCGGTTCGTCCGGCAACTCCTGCAGGGGATCGTCGTACCAGAACTCCACTTCGACGCGCCGGTTGAACGCGCGCCCCTGCTGCGTGTCGTTCCCTGCCACCGGCTGCAGCGCTCCCCTCCCCTCGCTTTCAACGGCGCCCGGCGACAGGCCCAGACTTTCCTGGACGGCGAGGGAGACGCGACGGGCGATGGCGCTCGAGAGCCCGGCGTGGTTGCCGTAGATGCGCTCGTCGCGTCCGCTCAAAGGAGCGTTGTCGGTGTGGGCGATGAAGCGCACGACAACGTTTTCCTTGCCGCGAAGATTCCTCAGAGCCTGAGCGACCTGCTGCACATAGGCTTCGGGCGTCTCCGCCATGCCGTCGACGTAATAGAGGGGGGCGATCAGGTTTTTCACGCGGGCGCGGTGCGCGTGCCCTTCCCTGTAGCGCATTTTGCAGACGGTCTCGACACGGCAGACCTGTATGCGGTTCACCTCGGAGGGGACGATGACGTCCCTTTCGACGAGCTTGTCGCTGATCTCGTCGTACCAGACCTGGACCTCGACGCGGCGATTGAGCCTACGCCCTTCCTCCGTGGCGTTGTCCGCGACGGGACGGGTCTCGCCCATCCCCTCGTAGGAGATCGCATGGGGGGGGAGATCGAGTGCGCGCTGGAAATATTCCGCTGTCGTTCCAGCCCGCTCCCGGGACAGTCCGATGTTGTCGACGTAGATCGCGGCCAGTTGCTCGCTCAGCGGCAGTGCATCGGAATGCCCGACGAAATGGAGCCGAACGTTGCTGCGGTGGCGCATGCCATTGAGGACGTCGCGGAGGAACTCGAGGTGCTCCTCGGAGACCTCGGCCTCGCCGAGGCGAAAGAGGATGGGGGGGACGAGATTTTCAAGCTTGATCGTCGTCACCTCGTTCTCGACGACCTGCCGAGTTTCGATGCGGTCTCCCGCCTCGTCGAATATGGAGGGGTCATGAATCCAGGGGATGAAGATCTCGTCGGAGGGGAGATGGAATTCGACCGCCCCGCCCAGAGAAGCCGTTTCACGCACGGAATCCGCATCTTTGCTGCGTGCAGAGCCCTCTACTGCGGCCGCAGGAACAACGAGAAGAAACAAGATGGCGACAATGCTCTTAGTCATTTATCGATCTGCGTAAAAGGGTGAGTGGTTCTTCGTGACCCAACTGCA
>JARFUG010000029.1 GCA_029289095.1 Desulfuromonadales bacterium | reverse complement strand
CCTATCTGGCCGAAGTCGCCGGAATCGAGCCGATCGTCGGGGCCTTCATGGTGGGGCTCGCCCTTAATCGTCTGATTCCCGAGACCAGTCTTCTCAACAACCGTATCCATTTTGTCGGGGAGGCCATCTTCATCCCCTTTTTTCTCCTGTCGATCGGGATGCTCGTCGATTTGCGCATCCTTGCCGGAGATCTGCGCGCCTGGCAGGTTATGGCAGCGATGACGGTCACGGTGAGCGCGACCAAGTGGATTGCCGCCAAAGCGGCGGAGAAACTCTGCGGCTTCTCCGCCGCTGAAGGGTGGACGGTCTTCGGCCTCTCGGTTCCGCAGGCGGCCGCCACTCTCGCAGCCACCCTTATCGGACTGGAGGTGGGGCTCTTCGACGAGGCGATCCTCAACGGCGCGATCATGATGATCCTGGTGACGTGCATCCTCGGTCCGTGGGTTGTGGAGAAGTACGGTAGGGAAGTCGCCCTGCAGGAAGAGCGCAAGCCGTACACGCCGGGACATGCGCCGCAGCGCATCCTGGTTCCGATGGCCAATCCCGCCACCGCCGGCGCCCTCATGGAGCTGGCGCTCGTGCTTCGCGAGCCCGACTCCACGGAGCCGGTCTATCCGCTCACGGTCGTTCCCTCCGACGAGGAAGGCGAGAGCAAATTCGTGGAGATGGCCGAGAAGATGCTCAGCCACGCGGTCGCGTACGCTTCGGGGGCTAACGTCCCCGTTGTGCCCTTGACCCGCGTCGACCACAACTTCGCCGACGGCATCGCCCGGGGGATCACCGAGACGCGAACCTCCACCGTGATCATCGGCTGGGACGGCAAGAGCTCTTCGCGACGGGGGGTTTTCGGCAGCGTTCTCGACCAGGTGCTCGAACAGACGCGGCAGATGTTCCTCGTGGCGCGGCTTGGACATCCCTTGAACACCACCGAGCGCATCATCCTCCTGGCGCCCGAGGGAGCAGACCGCATCCCCGGCTTCCTGGAGGCGGTGCACGCGGTGAAGCAGATGGCCAATCGCCTCAGCTCCGCCATTATCGGATTCAGCGTCGGGGAAGAATCACAAATCTATCAGAACTATCTCGACAGCACCGCTCCGGATGCCCCCTCGACCTTTGAGCATGCTCCCGATTGGAACGAGGTCCTGCGGCGTCTCCGGTTGAAGCTGCGCTCTGACGATCTGGTGGTTGTCCTGGGCGCCCGCAGGGGATCGGTCGCATGGGCCCAGGCTTTCGACCAGTTGCCCAACAGGTTGGCGAATCTGGTGCCGGAGAGTTTCATCATGCTCTACCCCGCCGAATCCACACCGCCGACCCCGACACCCCCCGCCAGAGTCGCCATGCCCCGCTCGCTTTCGTCGGCTCGGACACTTTTCGATCTTCCGGCCGACCCCTACCCGGAGGTGCTTCGAGCTCTTCTGGCGACCGAGTTCGCCTCGGAACCGCTGCGTCTGCACCGGATCGAAGACGCACTCCTCGAGAGCATCTCGACCTTTGCCGCCGAGGTGAGGCCGGGCGTCATCGTGCCGCATGTGCGAGTGCCGGATCTGCTCCACTCTATGATCTTTTTAGGGATCAGCCCTGAAGGGGTTGCATTCCCCCATGCATCTGCGCCGGCCCATCTGATCTTCGTGGTTCTCTCCCCGACAGATCAGCCCAACGAGCATCTGACGCAACTCTCCGAGATCGCCCATTTTGTTTCCACCCCTGAGCGATACGAACGTTTGCGCAAGGCGCGCTCATCGAGCGATCTGCGCAGCGCCCTGAAATAGCGCGTATGCTGGCTGCCGCAGGCGTTGACGAACTGCGGTGCGATTTTTGGCGGCAGGCGTGTTGGTCGGACATCATTTTTCACCGGAGAAGCCGCACTTGTGTTCCCTCACAATATCCGGTATAAACGGCCAGGCTTCTCACCCTTCACCCATGCGCGAACCGTCATGTCCTCCAGCGCCCTGACCCTCGACCAAGCTCTCGCCCTGCGCGAGCGCGGTTCTCTTTTCATCGATGCGCGCACGCCGGCCGAATACGCCGAAGGGACCATTCCGAGAGCCGTCAACGTTCCGATTTTCGACGACGAGGAGCGCGCCCGCGTCGGCCTCCTGTACAAGGAACAGGGGAAGGCGGCCGCACGCCGACTCGCCGTCGAGCTTGTCTCACCCAGAATTCCCGCCCTGATACGCTCGGTCGAGTCCGCCCTGGAAGGGAGGCGTCCGCCGGTGGTCGTCTTCTGCTGGCGCGGCGGGATGCGGAGCCGGGCGCTCACCACCTTTCTGGAGCTGGCCGGGGTTCCCGCCCGACAGCTCGAGGGGGGTCATAAAGCTTTTCGTAACCACGTTCTCGATTTTCTCTCGAAGGGGGAGTGGGGGAGGCTTCTGGTCCTGCGGGGGCTCACGGGAGTCGGAAAGACCCGCCTTCTGGTTCGTCTGAAGGAGGAGGGGTATCCGGTCCTCGACCTGGAGGGGCTCGCCAATCACCGCGGCAGCGCCTTCGGCGCCCTGGGATTGGCGCCCCAGCCGCCGCAGAAGATGTTCGAAGCGCTGCTGTGGGACGAGCTTCGGAAAATCCCTCCCGGGGCCTATGCTCTGGCCGAGGGGGAGAGCCGCCACATCGGACGCCTTATTCTCCCCAAGCGCCTCTACCAGGCGCTGCAGAGCGAGACGACCCTCTGGATCAGCGCCTCTCTCGAGCATCGCGTGCGCGTCATCCTGGACGACTATCCTGCGCTCGACAGTCACAGGGAATCTTTCCTGCGGCCGATCCGGCTCCTCAGGCCGAGGCTGGGGGGAAAGGCGGTGGAAGAGTTGCTGCAGATGCTGGAGGCAGGAGACTGGGCCTCTTTGGCCCGAAGCCTGATGGAGCTCTATTACGATCCCCTCTACGAGCATACCCGCCCCCAAAAACTCATCGATATCGATATCGAGGCGCAGGAGGAGGGGTATGCCAGGCTCAAGGAAGCGATAAGGGCAATTTTGAATTATGAATGTTGAATTTTGAATTGAAAGTCATGGTGAAGAAAACTCTTGATGAGACGAGCATCAATTCCCTTTGCGGGCGCTGCGTGCGCCGGTGCCGCCAGAGCGCCTGCGTCGTCCTCGTCGACTGCCCCCGCTTCCTCCCCCGCCCCTTCAAGATCGCCGAGCACCGCTACGACCAGCTCGATCTCTTTTCCGAGAAGAAATCCTGAGATTCTTTAACACAGAAAAAAGCAGTATCCGCAGATTTCACAGATTAAGGTCAATGGCAGGCTGAGAAGGATTCGGGCTTCACCTTTTGGGGTTGCTCGAAGATCGTAATTGCCTGAAATTGAGAATTTATCTGCGTAATCCGCGGATCAAATTCCTTTTGAAATTCTATCCAGAAACGCCACCACGAAAGGGGTGAACTTCTCCGGCTCGACCAGAAAGGAGTCGTGTCCGTAATCGGAGTCGATGAGATGGTAGGCGAACGGCTTGCCGAGGCGCTCGAGAGCTCGCACGACTTCTTCGGTCTGGGTCGGAGGGTAGAGCCAGTCGGAGGTGAAGGCGAACCACAGAGAAGGGCAGGCAAGGCGGGAAAGAGCGTCGTCGAGGCCGTCGAAGTTCCAGGCGACATCGTAGAGGTCGAGGGCCTTGGCGAGATAGAGGAAGCTGTTGGTGTCGAATCGGTCGACGAAGTTCTGGCCGTTGTAAACGAGGTAGCGTTCTACCTCGAACTGCCCGAAGAAGTCGAAGAGCCCGTCGCGCACCGAGAAGCGCCGCCCGAACTTGAGGTGCATCGAGGCGTCGGAGAGAAAGGAGATGTGCCCCACCGCCCGCGCCAGCGCCAGCCCGTCGGCGGGAGGGTGCTCGGGCTTGTAGTTCCCCTTCTTCCACATCGGGTCGTTGAAGATCGCCTGCCTTGCAAGGCTGTTCAGGGCGATGGCCATGGGGGAGGTGCGCCCGGTGCCGGCGATAGGGACGATGGAGCGCACCATCTCGGGGTAGAGGATCCCCCACTCCAGAGATTGCATCGCCCCCATGCTTCCGCCGATGACAGTGAGCAGCGAGGGGATTTTCAGGTGGTCGACGAGGAGCTTCTGGGCGCGCACCATGTCGCGCACCATCAGCACGGGAAAGGTCAGGTTGTAGGGCTTTCCCGTGCGGGGGTTGACGCTGGTGGGGCCGGTGGAGCCGTGGCAGGAGCCGATGACGTTGGAGACCAGGACGAAGAAGCGTTCGGTGTCGAGAACCTTCCCCGGGCCGATCATGTCGTCCCACCAGCCGGGCTTGCGGTCCTGCGGCGTGTGGCGGCCTGCGGCGTGCGCGTCGCCGGTCCAGGCGTGGCAGACGAGGATGGCGTTGGAGCGCTCGGCGTTGAGCTCCCCGTAGCTTTCGTAGGCCAGGGTGATGGGGCCCAGGAGGCGTCCGCTCTCGAGCTGCAGCTCCGTATCGAAGGTGACGTATTCGGTTTTGACGATGCCGACGGAACCGCTCAAAGAACCATCCTCCCCAGAAACAAAAAGGCCCCTTCCCATGAATACGATGGGAAGGGGCCTGCGTTTTTCTCAACGAGCGCTCGAGCGCTCCGACGCCGGCTCCGTCCTCATCTCTCCCCGCCGAGGCAGGGTAGGAATTAGCACCTGACGTCCGCCGTAGCATTGAGCGAAGGCGAACCGGTTGCTGTGGTTTCACAGGGCCTTATCCCTCCACCACTCTTGATAAAGACGATGCATCTGATTGTAGGGGCACTCTAAATGAAAGGTGTTCGTTTGTCAATCGGGTAGGGGAGGTGCGAAATGTTCACCCCAGCCCTGCCGTCAGGTCGTCCCAGAGGTCTTCCACATCTTCGATCCCGACCGAGAGGCGAACCAGCTTCTCCGTAATGCCGAGACGCACCTTCTCGTCGGCGGGGATGGCCGCGTGCGACATGCTCCAGCAGTGGGTGAGGATCGTCTCCACCCCCCCGAGGCTCGGGGCGATGATCGGCAGCTTCACCGTGCGCAGCAGCTTTTTGACCTGGTCTTTCTCTTTGAGCTCCACCGACAACACGGCGCCGGCCCCCGTCGCCTGCGAGAAGTGCAGCGCGCGACCCGGAAACGAGGCGAGTCCAGGGTAGTGGACGCGGACCACCGCGGGATGCTCCGAGAGGCGCTCGGCGAGGACGAGGGCGTTTTGCTGTCCCGCCTCCAGGCGCAACTTGAGAGTCTTGATGCCGCGAGCGAGCAGAAAAGAGTCGAAAGGGGAGAGAACGGCGCCGAAGGCGTTCTGGAACTGTTTCAGGCGCCTGACCAGCCCAGGGTCGGCGGTGGTGACGAGCCCGGCCAGCAGATCCGAGTGCCCCCCCAGGAACTTGGTTCCGCTGTGGATGGCGACGTCGATGCCGAGATCGAGGGGGCGCTGCAAGAGCGGCGTCATGAAGGTGTTGTCGAGAAAGGTGAGGATCTCGCGCTTTCGGGCAATTCCAGCCACCCCCCTGAGGTCTGTGATGTTGAAGAGGGGGTTGGAGGGGGTCTCGAGGAAGATGCCCCGCGTCTCGGGAAGGATCGCCTCCTCGACGGCGTTCAGGTCGGTGATGTCGACGAAGGTGACCGCGATCCCCTGCTGTGGGGCGACGACGTTGAGGTAGCGCCAGGAGCCGCCGTAGAGATCGAGGGGGGCGATCACGTGATCGCCGCTTTTGAGGAGCGACAAGGCGCTGCCGATGGCGGCCATCCCCGAAGCGTAGGCGAAGCCGCGCACCCCGCCCTCCAGAAGGGCGATGGCCTCCTCCACCTGATCGCGGCTCGGATTGCCGCTGCGGGCGTAGTCGTATTCTCCCGAGCGCCCCTCGGTGTGATGGTAGGTGGAAGCGGCGTAGATCGGGATCGCCGAGGCGCCGGTGGCCGGGTCGCGGTCGCGCCCCTGGTGGACTAAAACCGTTGCGGGACGCAACGGTTTGGTCCGTTGTCCGTTGTCCGTTGTCATCTGTTGAAAATCTCCTTCAAGGGTGAAAGCATCTCCTGGCTCCTGCTTATGCCAGCGCCTGCTCCAGATCGGCGATGATGTCCTCGGCGCTTTCGATCCCTACCGACAGGCGCAAAAGGCTCTCGCAGATGCCGAGGCGCTCGCGCTCTTCGGGGGGGATGTCGCCGTGTGTCTGCACTGCCGGCAGCGTCATGAGCGATTCGACCCCCCCCAGGCTCTCGGCGAAGGAGATGAGGCGCAGGCGCTTCAGGGCGGTGCGGGCGAGTTCGGGCGTCTCGACGCGGAAGGAGAGCATCCCGCCGAAACCGCTGGCCTGGCGCTTCGAAAGTTCGTGTCCGGGGTGGTCCTCCAGCCCCGGAAAGTAGACGGCGGTCACCTTCGGGTGCGCCTTGAGCCGGCGGGCGATCTGCAGGGCGTTGGCGCAGTGGCGCTCCATGCGCAGAGAAAGGGTCTTGAGCGAACGCACCAGTAGCCAGCACTCCTGCGGAGGAAGAACGGCGCCGGTGGAGTTCTGGAGGAAGTAGAGGCGCTCGCCCAATTCGGCGCTCCTCGCTATCAGGGCGCCGGAACACAGGTCGTTGTGGCCGCCGAGGTACTTGGTCGCCGAATGTACCACGACGTCGGCTCCGAATTCCATGGGGCGCTGCAGCACGGGGGTGAGGAAGGTGTTGTCGACGATGAAGAGGAGGCCGCGCTCGCGGCACAGACGTCCGAGCTCTTCCAGGTCGGCCACCCCCAGCAGGGGATTGCCCGGCGTTTCGACGAGCAGCGCCCTGGTGGCGGTGGTGACGGCGGCGGCGACGGCGCCGTTATCGGTGGTGTCGACGTAGGAGGCGCTCAGGCCGAGCTTCTCGAAGACCTGGGCAAGCAGGCGATAGGTGCCGCCGTACAGATCCTCGGAGACGATGATGTGATCCCCCGAGGAAAAGTGGAGAAAGAGCGTGGTGAGCGCCGCCATTCCGGAGGAGAAGGCGAGCCCCCTCTGCCCCCCCTCGAGTTCGGCAAGGGCTTCTTCGAGGAGTTCACGGGTCGGGTTCCCTGAGCGGGTGTAGTCGTATCCGGTGCTCTCCCCGACCCCGGGGTGGCGGTAGGTGGCGCTCGGGTAGATCGGAAAACTGATCGCGCCGGTTCTCTCGTCGCGACCGACGCCGAGTTGAACGAGGCGCGTCTCGAGCGTCTGCGTCTGTTTGGTGGTCATGTGATCTGCCCCCTTTCGAATGAAAAAACCCCTTCTCACGGGCGATGAGAAGGGGCTTCGAGGGGATCGGAGACAACGGATCGGAATCCTTCGAAGCGCCGTCCTCATCTTCCCCCGGACAATTTGCCGGAGCTGGAATTAGCACCTGACACTCTTGCCTTCGCCTTTACGGCGACGGCAGGCCGGTTGCTGTGGTTTCACAGGGCCAGTCCCTCCACCACTCTTGATACGGACAGTGCTTTGGTCGGCTATGCGCCGGATATGGGGGAACGATAAGGAATAACTCGCGCATTGTCAACAGGATAATGCAGGGAATGGGGCGGCGGATGGAATATTGCAGGGCGCGTGAAACGGGGATCGCAAAGCACAGCGATCCAATGTGAAAATTTGTGGCCTTAAAATGCACTCAAGAAGTCAACTTTATTCTTGACAAGATTGTTGGAATTAAAGTATAGGTTCCAGACAAGTTCGGGTGAGAAAGCGATTCCGAAAACCCGCTCGAGACTTGGACGATTTCGGCTCGAATCCGGGTGCATGGCGCGGAGAAAAGGGACGGCGAGATGGAAAAAAAGTGGGACTTCGAGACCCTTCTGATTCACGGCGGACTGGAGCCCGGTCCGGCCGGCGCCACGACCGTTCCGATCGTCCAGTCCTCCGCCTTTGCCTATGACAGCGCCGACGCTCTGGAGGATGTCTTCCGGGGACGCAGGCCCGGGCAGGTCTACACCCGCATCGGAAATCCCACGACCGAGAGCCTGGAGAAGCGTCTCACTCTGCTTGAAGACGGCATCGCCGGCATCGTCACGGCGTCCGGCATGGCGGCGATCAGTACGGCGGTGCTGACCATCCTGCGAAGCGGAGACGAGATCCTCTCCTCCTCCTCGGTCTTCGGCGGGACCTTCTCCCTCTTTCGCGATACCCTGAGCAGCTACGGCATCGGCGTTCGCTTCGTCGACCCCACCGACCTGAAGGCCGTTCGCGAAGGGGTGGGTGAGCGCACCCGTCTCCTCTTCGTCGAAACGATCGGCAATCCGAAGATGGACGTTCCCGATATCGCCGCCCTCGCCGAAATCGCCCGCGAGGCGAAGATCCCCCTTATGCTCGACGCCACCGTGACCACCCCCTGGATGGCCCGGGGGAAAGATCTCGGGGCCGATCTCGTCGTGCACTCGACGAGCAAGTTCATCAACGGATCCGGCAGCGCCATCGGGGGGGCGATCATCGATCTGGGCCGTTTCGACTGGGGCGGGGAGAAGTATCCCCACTTCGCTCCCTTCGTCAAAAAATTCGGCCGTTTCGCCTTCACCGCCCGGGCGCGCAAGCTGGTTCACAAGGACCTTGGCGCCTGCGCCGCCCCGATGAATTCGTTTCTGCTCGCCGAGGGGATCGAGACGCTGGCGCTGCGCATGGAGCGCCACTGCTCAAGCGCCCTGCGCCTGGCGAGCTTTCTTCGCGAACATCCGAAGGTTCGCTGGGTCAACTACCCCGGCCTGCCGGATTCCCCTTTTCAAGATATCGCCTCTCGCCAGTTCGGCGGACGCTACGGGGCGCTGCTGACCTTCGGGCTCCCCGACAAGGAGGCGGCCTTCCGCTTCATCAACGCCCTGCGTCTGGCGCGCAATCTTGCCAATATCGGCGACGCGAAGACGCTCGTCATTCACCCGGCGAGCACCATCTGCTGCGACTACACCCCCGAGGAGAAAGCCCTCATGGGGGTCACCGAAGAGTTGGTGCGGGTGTCGGTGGGGATCGAAGCGCCAGGAGACATCGTCGGCGATTTCGCCCAGGCGCTGGAGCAGGTCTGAAATTTCTCAATCCTGTAGGGGCGAACCTTGTGTTCGCCCACCTGATCACAAGGACCAGGGCGATCACGAGGATCGCCCCTACAAATCGTATCAGAAGGAGAACAGCATGACCCTGACAGTCAACGGCAAGCCCGCCGCCATCGATGGAAAAGTAGAACTCAACGTGACCGAGCTCCTCTCGGTCCTCAAGGTCGAGCAGCCCGATTACGTCACCGTCGAGTTGAACGGCGAGATCCTGGAGCGCGACAACTTCCCCGCAACCGTCGTGCGCGACGGCGATGCGGTGGAGTTTCTCTACTTCATGGGCGGAGGGCGCTGACGGTGTTGACCGATGAGCAGATCGAGCGCTATTCGCGCCATATCATCCTCAAGGAGGTCGGCGGGAAGGGGCAGAAGAAGCTTCTCGACGGCAAGGTCCTGATCATCGGGGCCGGCGGCCTCGGTTCGCCCATCGCCCTGTACCTGGCGGCGGCCGGGGTCGGCACCATCGGCATCGCCGACGCCGACTGCGTCGACCTCTCCAACCTGCAGCGCCAGGTGATCCACTTCACACCCGACGTCGGCAAGGCGAAGGTCCTCTCGGCCAAGGAGAAGATGGAGGCGATCAACCCCGACGTCAAGGTGATCCCCTACGAGACGTGGGTGAGCGCCGCGAACATCCTGGAGATGGTGAAGGAGTACGACTTCGTCATCGACGGCACCGACAACTTCGCCGCCAAATTCCTCATCAACGACGCCTGCGTGATGGCCGGCAAGCCCTACTCCCACGGCGGGATTCTCAGCTTCTTCGGCCAGACGATCACCGTCCTCTCGGGGGAGTCGGCCTGCTACCGCTGCATCTTCCCCAAGCCGCCCCCCAAGGACGCCATCCCCACCTGTTCGCAGGCGGGGGTCATCGGCGTTCTGCCCGGGGTCCTCGGGACGATCCAGGCCACCGAGGCGATCAAGTTCCTCCTCGGCAAGGGGAAGGTCCTCTCCAACCGCCTTCTGACCTACGACGCCCTCGACATGCGCTTTCGCGAGGTCGCCCTCAACCGCAATCCCAAATGCCCCATCTGCGGAGAGGCGCCGACGATCACCGAGCTTGTCGACGAAGTCGATGCGATGACGGTGTGCGATCTGGAGGCGGCGAAAGGCTGAGAGCCCAAATCCCCTCTACCCCCCTTTGCTAAAGGGGGGTAAATCTTCCCCCTTTGACAAAGGGGGATCGAGGGGGATTTCAAAGAGGTCCAAACATGCTTAGAATTCCCAAGAAGATCCACGACGACCTGATCGCGCACGCCCTCGAAGGAATCCCTCTGGAGGTCTGCGGCATTCTCGGCGGCCGCGAAGGGACGATCGAGAAGGCCTTTCGGATGACCAACACCGATGCGAGCAACGAACACTTCACCATGGAGCCTCGCGAGCAGTTCGCGGTCGTCAAGGAGCTTCGCGCCGCCGGGCTGGAGATGAGCGCCGTCTATCATTCACACCCCGAGACGCCGGCGCGCCCCTCGCAGGAGGACATCCGCCTGGCGCTCACGCCGGGGATTTCCCACGTCATCATCTCCGTCATGGACGCCGAGCGCCCGGTTCTGAAGTCGTTCAAGATCAGCGGCGGGGTGGTGACGCAGGAGGAAGTGGAAATCGTTTAGGCAGGAGCCAGGAGCCAGAATCCAGGAGCCAGAATAGAAGCTTTTGAAAAGCTTTTGAACTTCTCCTGGCTCCTGGATTCTGGCTTCCGGATACAGCTTTACAGCTTTACAGGAGTTCCCAATGTCCAAAGAGGCCCCCAAAACGGCCATCGAGCTGAAGAATCTGAAGGCTGGCGGTTTCATCAAGGAGCGCGGCAAGGATCTGTTCACCGTGCGCCTGCGGGTGCCGGGAGGGCGCCTTCCCGTCTCGCGCCTGAAGAAGATCGCCGAGGTGGCCGAAGAGTTCGGCGGCGAGTTCGTCCATCTGTCGGTGCGCCAGTCGATCGAGCTCGTCCATATCAACTTCAAGGACTTCGACGCGGTCGTTTCGGCGCTGGGCGAGGGGGAGCAGAAAGTCGCCTCCTGCGGCGCCCGGATGCGCGTGCCGACAGCATGCGGCGGGTGCGAGTACAACCCCCAGGGGCTCATCGACACCCAGAAGTCGGCCCTGGAGGTCGATGCCGCCCTCTTCGGCGCCGAGACCCACCACCACAAGTTCAAGGTCGGCTTCGCCGGCTGCCCCTTCGACTGCCCCAAGTCGGCGACCAACGACGTCGGCTTCCAGGGCGCGGTCTGGCCCGAGCTGAACCATGACGAATGCCTCTTCTGCGGCCTCTGCGTCAAGTCGTGCACCGAGGACGCCATCGTGCAGGACGAGAACGGCGGTCTCGTCTTCATCCCGGAGAAGTGCATCTTCTGCGGCGACTGCATCAAGGTCTGCCCGAGCGAGGCCTGGAAGGAAGAAAAAAGAGGGTACACCGTGCGTATCGGCGGCAAGTGGGGGCGGCGCCCCCTGGTCGGCACTCTTTTCGCCGTCTTTCTCCCGGAGGACCGGGTCATCCCCTTCATTGCCGAAGTCCTCGAGTGGTACAAGGAGAAGGCCGAGGGGATGGGGCGCATCCGCATCGGCGACGTGATCCACAGGGTCGGCGCAGAATCGCTCCTCGAGCGGCTGCGGGGGAAATTCCCCGATTACGTGGTGAAGGAGACGATCCCGCCGCAGGTTATCGATACGCAGATCGGAAGTTGAAAGGCAATTTACCGCGGAGGTCGCGGAGATCGCGGAGGAGCCCTTATTAAGTTTTCTCCGCGTGCTCCGCGACCTCCGCGGTGAGAATAGAAATTCCAGTTCGTTTGAAAGAAAGCGAGAATCCCATGGCCATCGTAGATCTGCGCGGCGTAAGCTGCCCGACCAACTTCGTCAAGGCCAAGCTGGCCCTGGAAATGATCGATGTCGGTGAAACGGTCGAGTTCCTCCTCGACGACGGTGAACCGGTCAAGAACGTCCCCCGCTCCCTCAAGGCCGAAGGGCACAAGCTCCTCGGGCTCAAGGAGGAGGAGGGGTATTACCGCCTGACGCTGGAGAAGGGGGAGGAGTAGCGAAAAAAAGCGCCTCTTTCCTCGCCTGATTTTTTTCGTCTTCAAATATGACCAAAATGGTTCGACATCCACCCGCCAAACATCAGGAGACGCACGTGACGGAAAAGAATGCAAAAACGGCTATCGATCTGGAAAACCTCAAGTCGGGCGGCTTCATCAAGGAGCGGCAGAAGGACCTCTTCACCGTGCGCCTGCGCGTCCCCGGCGGACGCCTCCCCGCCGCCCGGATGAAGAAGATTGCCGAAGTCGCGCAAAAGTACGGCATCGAGAATATCCATCTCTCCGTGCGCCAGTCGGTCGAGATGGTCCACGTCCACATCAACGATTTCGACGGCATCGTCTCCGAGCTGGCCGAGGCTGGGCAGAAGGTCGCCTCATGCGGGGCGAGGGTGCGCGTGCCGACGGCCTGCGGCGGGTGTGAGTACAACCCCAACGGCCTGATGGACGCGCAGGCCTCGGCCCTGGAGGTCGACGAGAAGCTCTTCAGCACTCCGACGGGACATCACAAGTTCAAGATAAGCTTCTCGGGATGCCCCATCGACTGTTTCAAGTCGAACATGAACGACGTTGGATTCCAGGGGGTCGTTTATCCTGCGCTCGATCTCGGCGGGTGCATCAGTTGCGGGCTCTGCGCCAAGGCGTGCGGCCATGCGGCCATCGAAATGGGGGCGGGGAACAAGCCGGTCTTTTTCTCCGAGAACTGCATCTACTGCGGCGACTGCATCAAGGTCTGTCCCACCGAGGCGTGGACGGCGGGCAAGAGCGGATACCTTGTGCGTATCGGCGGGAAGGGGGGGCATAAGCCGACTCTCGGGACGATGTTCGCTCTGTTCCTGCCGGCCGAAAAGGTCGTGGAATTTCTCCAGGAGGTCCTCGCCTGGTATGGCGAAAAGGCGAAAGGGCTCGGAAGGATCCGCATCGCAGACGTCATCCTGCGCGAAGGGGAGGGTTCGCTCCTCGAGCACCTGCGGGTGAAGTTCGCGGAGTACGTCCCTGCCGAAACGATCCCGCCGCAGGTTGTCAATATCCAGGTGGGTAAGTGGGCGAAGAGATAGAACAGAGCCGCTCGCGCCCGAACGGCATCGCCGGGCGCGAGCGGGGAATCCGGATTAAAGACCAATGCCCAGTCATCCGCCTGACGACCAGCGGTCGATCCGTCTTTGAAATTCCTTCACCCCTGGTCGACCTCTGCCTCATTTCTTTTTCGATCGCCGTCCTCTCGCCAGCGAAGTCTTCGCGTTCGGCCACCTCCCGCCCTTCGTCATGGACACGCTCCAGGCCCGACGCGAGATCGCGGAAGCTTCTCTCCTTTCCAGTCGATCCATCGGAAATCCCAATGTGTTCAGCCCTTTTCAGGGCGTCTCCCCCTTTTTTGAAGTAATCGCAGGCTGCGGATCTTCTCGGCGTGTGCCGGACTCTCCTGTGCGCTGCATCGAAGCGTCCGGACCTGACAAAGAAATGGAGGCGCTTTTTTTTCTTGAATATTAAATTTTAATAAGTTAAAAGATTTAATCAGGGGGCGCTTCAAGGAGGATGCATGGAACTGCTCAGGTTCGGGGGGGCGGTTCAGACTTTTTTCCGCGGGATCGGCTGCAAGCTGGCGCTGGCCATTCTGGTGCTGATCGTGGTTCTGACGTGCGGTCTGTCGATACCGGTTATCCGGGTGATGGACGATTTTCTGCTGCAGGAACTGGTCAAGCGGGGTCTCTCCGTTTCCCGGAGCGCCGCCACGCCGGCAGCTTTCAGCATCCTGGCAGGCGATCGTCTGGCTCTCGACAATCTGGCGGCCAAGATCGAGGAATCGCAGGCCGATATCGGGTATCTCGTCATTGTCGGATCGCAAGGAACAATCCTCGCTCACAATCGGCTGGAGGCCGTCGGCCGGCCCTTCGAAGAGCTCAGAGGCACTGTGGTTGCCTGGTCGGAGGAGTATCAGGTTCAGAAGGTCGAGCGCGACGGCGGCCGATTCTTCGAGTTCCGCACTCCAGTGGAATTCGCGGGAAAAAAGGTCGGCGATGTCTATCTCGGGCTCGACGCGGCCGACCTCGAGGTTTCCAGGACAGAGGCTCGCCGGACGATTGCCGCCGTAGGTGCGGCGGTCATCGCCCTGGGGGTGGCGGCCACATGGCTCCTTTCGGCTCTGATCACCGTGCCGGTCAAGCGTCTGGCCTCCGGCGTGGCCCGCCTCAAGGCGGGGGAGGAGCCTGTCATCGAGGTCGTCTCCGGCGACGAACTCGGCCGCCTGACCCGTGACTTCAACGAGATGGCCCGCACCATCTCCGGACAGAAGCAGAGCCTTCAGAGCCATGCGCGCGATCTGGAAGAGTCCTACACCTCCATGGTGCGCATTCTGGCGGCCTCTATCGAGGCCCGGGACGAATATACGCTGGGGCACTCGACTCGGGTGGCGAATCTTTCGGTTCTGATCGGGCGGCGCCTCGGAATGGACGCTGCCGAGCTCAAGTGTCTGGCCCTCTCCTGTTTTCTGCACGACCTCGGAAAGATACGAGTCCCCGACGCCATCCTGAAAAAGGCCGGCCCACTGAGCCCGCAGGAACTCGAGGCAATCAGGCGTCATCCCGCGCACGGCGCAGAAATCCTGCAACTTTCCGGGAAGCTGCAGCGCCACATCCCCGCCGTTCTGCATCATCACGAGTGGTACAACGGGCAGGGGTATCCTGCCGGGCTGAAAGGGGACGATATCCCTCTTTCTGCCGCCATCCTCACGCTGGCCGATACCTACGACGCGCTGACCAGTTGCCGTCCGTACCGCGCCGGGCGAAGCTGTGAGGAGGCGATGAGAGAGATCCGCCGCTATCGGGGGATTCAGTTCGCGCCGGAGCTGACCGACCGATTTCTCGAGATCCTGCCCGGGTACGTGGAAGAAGAGTTCACCCTGAGCTGGGATCTCGCCGTATGAAAAAGAACATCCTTTCGGCCCTTCTGGCGACCTTGGTCCTGGCCGCCTGCGCTCCCGCCCCCCCCACCCTGGCCCCGCCGCCCCCACCTCCAGTTTCGACTACTCCCACGGCGAAGACAGCGGTTCCTGCGCGCGAAGAGGCCGCGTCGCAGATTGCCGCTCATCTGCGCGCAGGCCGGAGCGAGGCGGCACTCGAGGTGATCGCGCAGGAGCGGCGCCGCAGAGGTTTAGAAGAGGCATTCGAGGAGGAGTACATCCAGGCGCTTCGAGGACTCGCCGCCGCGGGAGAGAAGCTCTTCGAAGCGGGGGAATACGATCGATGCGGTCGGGTGCTGCGCGCTCTTCTGACGCATTATCCGAGCGAACGCAAGACGGCGGCGATGATCGGGATCGCCCGTCACGATCTTCTCGAACGCCTGGAGATCTGTGCCGAGCGCCTCATGTCGAGGGGGCTGGCCGATTACCGGGGCGGAAATCTTCCGGCGGCCATCGATACCTGGAAGAAGATTCTCGTCTTTCACGACGCTCATGACGGGGCGAAGAGGGGGATCGAGACCGCAGAGATCCAGCTCCGAAATCTGCGGGCGCTGCAGTGATCTGCGGGATTCTGCGGGCGCGAGATAATCCCGGATGGGCGTGTGGAGTCGGTCGCGGAATTGCTGAGCGGAAAACTTTGTTTTACTTGACGCGCATTCAAAAGCTGTACTACTGTATACGCGATCTGCTGGAGATGTTTTTGTATGCAGGTTTGATAAATACACACATCTTTTTCCGTCTCCGATAATCGCAAACCTGGGGCAACCCAGGGACGCAAAGCCACGGGTCCTCCAGGGACAGCCGGGTTGCCGAAGAGAAGGTCCTTGCTCTATCGCACCGTATGGAGCGCGTAAGCCCGTCTTCACCCCGAAGAGGGGTTTTTACTTTCCCGGAATCTCTCTTTTTCTGCCCCGCACCGAAGTGCCGCAATGTTTTTTTTGCAGGCGCTGCTCCCTCCAACTCGAACAGCGGAGCCTTCGTGTCACGGTCGTTCACCAGTGAGCAGCGGCGCGCCCTCTTTCAGACGCTCTTCAACCATTCCTCCGTCGCCATGGGGGTCGTACGTCCGGACGGCGCCTTAGTGCTCTTCAACCGCACCTTGTGCGACTTTTTGGGGTACACCGAGGCGGAACTTCTCTCTTTGAACCTTTTCGACCTCACCCACCCGGAGGACCGGGCGTTCACCGAGGCGCAGTTTCGAAAGGCGGGAGTTGGGGAGGAGACTCCTTTTAGCTATGAAAAGCGCTACCTGCACAAGAGCGGGAAAGTCGTCTGTGGGCTTGTCTCCGGTGCGTGGATCGTCGATGCGGACGAAGGCCCCTGCGGGGTCGCCTTCATCCAGGACATCACGGCGCGCAGGGAATCGGAAATCCTCCTGCGAGAGAGCGAAAGGCACTATCGCCTCCTGTTCGAGGCCAATCCCCTCCCGATGTGGATCTTCGATATGGAGACGCTGCGCTTCCTCGCCGTCAATGACGCCGCCGTTCGACATTACGGATATAGCCGTGAAGAGTTTCTTTTACTGACCGTCGAAGACATCAAACCCCATGGGTCAAAGCAGGAGTTGCTCGATGCGGTGAGCCGCGAGGAGGTCGATCGCCTTCCGACGCTTCACCGGCGCAAGGACGGCAGCCTGATCGAGGTGGAGATTTATGCCAACAATATCGAGTTCGCCGGACGAAGCGCCAGGATCGCCGTCGCCCACGACGTGACCGACAAGCGCCGGGCCGAAGAGCGCATCAGGCTCGATGCGGCGGCGCTGATGAGCACCCGCGACGCCGTCCTCATCGTCGACCGGACACCCCGCGTTCTCTCGGTCAATCCGGCCTTTTCTGGAATGACCGGCTATAGCGAAAGTGAGATTCTGGGAGCCCATCCCCGTCTTCTCTTCTCCAGTCGACAGGAGCGGGGTTCCTATGCGGAGATCTGGACCTCGTTGGGGAAGGAGGGTTTTTGGCAGGGGGAGTTCTGGGGGCGGCGAAGGAGCGCAGAGACCTTTCCGGGATGGCTCACGCTGAGCGCGGTCCGCAACTGTGCAGGGGAGGCGACGCATTTTGTAGGGGTGATCACCGACCTCACCCGTCTGAAAAAGAGCGAAGAGAGGCTGCAGCGTCTGGCCAACCACGACGCGTTGACCGATCTGCCCAGGCGACAGCTCTTCGAATCGATGGTGGAGCATGCCCTGGAGCGCGCCCGCCGCAAGGGGAAACAGGTGGCGCTGCTCGTCCTGGATTTCGATCAGTTCAAGGCCGTCAACGAAACATTCGGCCACAAGGCGGGGGACGATCTGCTGGTTGCGGTTGCCCGGCGATTGCGGGGGAGGGTGCGGGTCGAAGATGCGCTGTCGCGCCTGTCCGGGGACCGCTTCGCCTTCATGCTCGAGGGGATCAAAGATCTCTCGTCCGTGGACGTGGTGGTCCGAAACCTTCAGTCGGTTCTCGAAGAACCCTTTTCTCTCCAGGACACAGAGCGGGTCGTTCTTCGGGCGAGTTTCGGCATCAGCATCTTCCCGCAGGACGGCGGCGCCGCACGCGAACTGCTGCATGGCGCCGATGCGGCCGTCAACCTGGCCAAGGAGCGCGGCGGCGGACAGTTCCGTTACTGCACTCCGGAGCTCAACGCGCAGGCGCGCATGCGCCTCGAACTCCAGTCGGCGCTGCGGCGCGCCCTGGAGCGCGAGGAGTTCATCCTGCACTATCAGCCCAAGGTCGATCTGCGAACCGGGCGCATCACGGGCGCCGAAGCCCTGCTGCGCTGGGCCTCCCCGGACAGGGGGATGGTGCCCCCTCTGCACTTCATCCCCCTGTCCGAAAAAAACGGGCTCATCGTCCCCATCGGAAACTGGGTCATCGATGAGGTCTGCCGCCAGATTCGAGAGTGGAGCGACGCCGGGCTTCAGAACATCCGCGTGTCGGTCAACGTGTCGGCGAGGCAGTTTCGCACCGGCGATCTGGAAGCGCAGGTTTCGGCTGCGCTGCAGCGAAGCGGAATCCCCCCAGAGCGCCTGATGCTCGAGCTGACCGAGAGCATGCTCATGGACGACCCCGAGGAGGCGATCAGGCGCATGGAGGCGCTGCGGCGCATCGGTGTGCGCATCTCGCTGGATGATTTCGGCACCGGTTATTCGAGTCTGGAATATCTGGGGCGTTTTCCCATCGATCAATTGAAAATCGACAGATCGTTCATCCAGGAGATCGTCACCGACCCGAACTCCGCGACGATCTCCACCTCGGTCATTGCACTGGCGCATCGCATGAGGCTCAGGGTCGTGGCAGAGGGGGTGGAGACCGAGGCGCAGCTCGGGTACCTGAGGCAGAACGGGTGCGACGAGATGCAGGGCTTTTATTTCAGTAAACCTCTTCCGCCCGGGGAGTTTGCCGAGTTGTATCGCCGGGGCGCGTCCCTGGCGATGTCCGAGGATCGCGCGGCGCTTCCGAGTCTGCTGGTCGTGGATGATGACCCGGAAGTCCTTGCCGCTCTGAAGCGCGTCTTTGCCGGTGAAAATTTCATAGTCCTCACCGCAGGCAACGCCCGCGAGGGGTTCGATCTGCTTGCCGGGAACATCGTGCAGGTGATCGTCACAGATCTGCGGATGCCGGAGATGTCGGGGGCAGAATTTCTCAGGAAGGTCAGGGCGCTGCACCCCGACACGGTGCACATGGTCCTTTCGGAGTATGCCGACCTGCCGGCGATCATGGAGTTGATCAACGAGGGGGACATCTACAGGCTTTTAACCAAACCGTGGGACAACGATCAACTGCGCCGGCATGTGCGCGAGGCTTTTCGCCTGCAGGCTGCGAAGGTGCGCCGGTCATAGTGCCGGTCGTTTCGAAGCCCTGGCCTACGGAAGGACATGGCCAGCGGATCACGGTCCGGCCGTCTTTCAGGGAGAGGGGCTTTTACCGGGAGCAAGGGGGGGGAACTCGCAGTACTCGCCGTAGATTTCAAGCAGAAACCTCTTGTTCTCAGGGAGGGGGAGCGGTTCCCGCGAAGGATCGTCGGCCAACTGCACCCGGAAGGTGCTCCCCCCCCCGGGGGTCTCCTCGACCCAGACCTTTCCCCCAAAGGCGCGGGCGATCTTTCTCACCGTCGCCAGACCTACCCCTGTTCCCCGGCTTGCACCGCTTGTCGAACCCCGGTAGAAAACCTCGAAGATCCTGTCCCGCTCCTCGGGAGGGATCCCCGGACCTCGATCGCGGACGTAGTAGCAGACCTGCGAGCCCTGACGCTCCCCGCCGACCTCGACGTTGCCCCCGCCGTACCGAAGAGCGTTGCCGATGAGATTCTGAAAGATCTGCGCAAGCTGGCTCGCGGGGACGCGCGAGGAGGGGAGGGGGGAAACGGTTCTGACCTCCACTTTCCTGGGGAACTGACTCTCCATCTCCCGCAGGACGGCGCGGAGGACATCTTCGGCATCGACCGGCTCCTCGGGGCGCTCGAGGTATCCTGCCTGCGCCAGATCGAGAAGGTCTTCGAGAAGGGTCATCATCCGATGCCCCTGCCCCTCGATCTCGGCGAGGGAGTCAAGTGCGATCGTGTCGAGCACCTCGCCGTAGGCGTCGCGCAGAAACTCGGCATATCCGATGATGGGAGCCAGGGGAGAGCGCAGGTCGTGGGAGATGGTGTAGACGAAGGCCTCGAGTTCGCGGTTGCTCTCGCGCAGCTTCTCTTCGGCCACCCGGCGCTCCGCGATATGATGCCATTCCCGCAGCGCCCGCGCGCAGAAGTGGGGGAGTTGGCTGAGGTTCTCCTGCGACTTGACGAGATAGTCGAGGGCGCCGGCCTTCATCGCCTCGACGGCCACCTCCTCGTCGCCGTGGCTCGTCATGATGATCGCCGGAAAGGGGGTTTCGCTCATCCTCAGTTCTTCGAGCAACTCGATGCCGCGGCCGTCGGGCAGAAGCAGGTCGATGATGGCCAGATCCGGAGTCGTTTGCGAGAGGAGCTCCCGCGCCTCCGCCAGCGAGCGGGCGACCCGCAGTCGCACACCCGGGCGCAGCTCGAAGGCGCGCAGGACAAGCTGGGCATGTCCCTCCTCGTCTTCGACAAGCAGGATATCCAGGCGGCTATCGATCATGACTGTCATTATCAATATGGCGCCTGGAGGGGTCAACATAAATTACGCCAATAATCACGCCCATGGGTAATAGTTCCACTTGAGCCAGTAGAATCCGAGATCGTCCATCAGTTTGGCGAAGCGGTCGAAGTCGAGGGGTTTCACGACAAAGCTGTTGGCGTGATATTCGTAGGCGCGGGCGGCGTCCATCTCCGCTTCGGAGGTGGTCAGGACCACGACGGGGAGCTTCTCCATCTCGGCCGAGGTCCGAATCTCCTTGAGGATTTCGAGCCCGTCGATGCGAGGAAGGCGAAGGTCGAGCAGCACGACATGGGGTCGGGGGCTTTTCTCCGGATCGGCGAACTCTCCCCGGCGAAAGAGGTACGCCAGGGCCGATTCGCCGTCCGAGATATGGATAATCCGGTTCGGTACGGGGTGTCCTTCGAGGCTGCGCTTGACCAGTTCGGCATGGGCGGGGTTGTCCTCCACCAGAAGGATGATCAACGGTTCTTCAGCTCTGGGGTCCATGGCTCTCTCCTTGAGGGAGGGTGAAAAAGAAGGTCGCCCCCCGTCCGAGGTCCGATTCGACCCAGATGCGCCCTCCGTGCACTTCGACGATGCGCTTGACGAGGGCCAAACCGATCCCGGTCCCCTCCGTCGCCGCGTCGAGGCGTTCGAAAAGGCCGAAGATCTTCTGATGGTAGCGCGGATCGATGCCGGTTCCGTTGTCGCGGATGAAGAAGACGTTCTGCGTCCCTTCCCTTCGGGCGCCGATTTCGATCCGTGGCCGGGGTTCGTCCCCCATGAACTTGGCGGCATTGTCGATGAGGTTCTGCAGGACTTCGTAGATCCGCGGCGGATCTCCGCAGGCTTTCGGAAGATCGGGGGCGATCACGACGTCGATTTTTCCCTGGGCAATCCGTCCTGCGACCTGCTCGGCCGCCTGCCGGGCCAACTCTCCCATATCGATCTCCCGGGGGGGGTTGGAGATGCGCCCTATCCGCGAGAGGGTCAGGAGTTCGTCGAGGAGGGTCTGCATCCTCACCACCGCTTCCTGGATGTGGCGGATGTCCTCCTTCATGCGCACTTCGTTGCCCGCGGCCACGTCCTTTTCAAGGTGGCCGAGAAAGCCGCGGATGGTGATCAGGGGGCTCTTGAGGTCGTGGGAGACCGTGTAGGTGAAGCGCTCCATCTCGGCGTTCTTCTCTTCGAGTTCGGCGATGAGGGCTTCGCGTTCGAGTTCGGCGCGGCGTCTCTCGGTGATGTCGCGGATGATGCCGGTAAAGATGCGCTGGTCGCCCACCCATGACTCGCTGACCGCCAGTTCCATCGGGAAGGTCGAGCCGTCGCGGCGCTTGCCGGTCACCTCCCGCCCGATGCCGATGATCTTCTTTACCCCCGTGGAGAGGTAGTTCTGGAGATAGCGGTCGTGCTCGCTGTGATACGGTTCGGGCATGAGGATGTTGACGTTGCGCCCGAGGACTTCCTGCGCCATGAAGCCGAAGATGCGCTCGGCTGAGCGGTTGAACGACTGGATGGTTCCGTTCTCGTCGATGGTGATGACGGCGTCGACGACGGTATCGAGCACCGCCATGAGTCGGGAATCGGTTTTTCGCCTCTCGAGCGAAGCGCCGCTCGCGGTTTTCTGATCCATAGCCGTTTCTTTCGGGTGAGAACTGTTTTTTAATCATAGCATGTGTCGGCGCGAAGTCTTCCGCGCTCAGCGTTGTCTTTGAAGTGGACCGATTCCCTGGAAAAAAGGTATGATCGCCAGAGAAAAATCAAGCAAGGAATAGTGATGAATCCGGATAATCCCGTCTGCATCGATCTCGATCAACCCTCGCTCGTTGGCTTCAGAAAGTTCATCAGTTCGTGGCTTTACCAGGGCGAGGGACTCACTCTTCTCGTCGATCCCGGTCCACTATCGACGATTCCCCGCCTCATTTCGGAACTGCGCCGGCGCGGGGTCGAGCGCCTGGACTACATCCTGCTGACGCACATCCACATCGATCATGCCGGAGGGACGGGCGCGCTGCTGCGGGAGTTTCCCGGTGCGCAGGTGCTCTGTCATCCCGAAGGGGTCCGGCACATGACGGCGCCGGAGAAGCTCTGGCAGGGCTCGCTCAAGGTTCTCGGAAAGACGGCCGAAGCCTACGGGGAGATCGTTGCTGTGCCGCAGCAGGCGATCGGTTTCGCCGAAGAGGTCGCCCGCGGGGGTGTGCGCGCCTTTCTCACCCCCGGTCATGCGCCTCATCACGTCTGCTATCTGGTGGGGGACCTCCTGTTCGCGGGAGAGGTCGCCGGGGTGCGCTGCGAGCTCGACGGGGGGCTCTACATGCGCCCCGCCACTCCGCCTCGATTCCTGCTCGATGTGGCTCTCGATTCCATCGATCGCATGATCGCACTGAATCCCCGCACCATGGTCTTCGCCCATTACGGACGGGTCGACGATGCCGTCGAGCACTTGCGCATCGGCCGACGCCAGCTCCTGAGGTGGGTCGAGGGGGTCGCCGAGACCGCCTCGCCCGACGAGGCCGCCCACGAGGAGGCTTTTTTCGCCTGGCTTCTCGAGCGCGACGAAGTCTTTCGCAACATCGAGCGTCTTCCCCCCGATATCCTGGCCCGGGAGCGGATCTTCTTCGGCAACTCTTTCCGTGGGATGAGGGAGTACGTGGAGAGCCTGCCGGTGGAGGGGCGAAAGGCTCTTTAAGATTAAAACCGGTCTCACGCGACGCCGCAACGACGCAACGTTAAACCCGGAGGTCATCAGGCAGTTTTGGAATGCAGGATGGACAGGAAAGCCGTTCAAAAGGTCCAATCAAGCCCATTTCTGCAAAATTGCTTTCGGTTTGCCTGGAGCTTTTCGTCGCGTCGTTGCGGCGTCGCGTGAGAACGCCTTTGGCTCTCGAAAATTAAAGGGACCCACCAATCAGAAGAGGAGAGCATGTCCAAGACCAGAACCGATGAAGAACGCGAGCGCCTCGTCGCCGAAATGCGCCGGGAGGAGGAAAAGCGCCAGGCGGGGTACCGGGAGAAGGCGCTGAAGCTCTTTCCGCACGTTTGCGGGCGCTGCGCCCGGGAATTCGAGGGGAAGAAGCTGCGGGAGCTGACGGTGCACCATATCGATCACAACCACGACAACAACCCCCCCGACGGCAGCAACTGGGAGCTGCTGTGCATCTACTGCCACGACCACGAGCACACCCGCGGCGTTCAGGAGGGGCGCGGCGAAGACGCGCCTTCGTCCGCTCCGGCCCGACCGTCGCTGGCGCATTCGCCGTTTGCATCCCTGGCGGAGAAGTTCAAGAAGTGATCTCCCCCGGACAGGTCGTCATCTCCAGAGCTCCTCGAAATCGTCGTCCCGAAGGAGAGACCCTTTCATCACCTTGTCATTGAGGCGCTCGAAGGCCTTTCGATGAAAAGGGCGCCCGCAGGCGGCATGTGCCTCTTCCAGCAACTCCCTTTCGGCCCGTGAGACGCGCCCGTCCAGAATGCTCGTGACGACCAGCGCCGTCAGAACCGCCCTTTTCCCCTCTTCGCCGAGTTCGGACAGCTCTTTGCGGTTCTGCCGCCACTCGATCCCGGCCTGCTCGGTGCCGATGTCCATGGCGTCCATGAGCGAACGCAGCAGCAGCGCGAAATTGGGATGCGCGTCTTCGCTGCGGATGATCATCTCTCCCACGGCGCTCAGAACGAGGCGGCGCTCGTCATCGGAGAGTTCTTCGCAGCAGGCGCCGATCTGCCGGACGGCTTCCCGCACCGCCAGGGGGCCAAGTGCGCGGATTCTCCCCTCGCGCACGATGCGCCAGGTGATCACGGCGTTCCAGATGGCGTAGAGGGGGCCGGTGATGAGCGGAATCACCCCCCGCAGGGCGGCGCGTCCCAGCATCCGCCGCAGCAGGACCCGCAATACGAAGCTCGTGACGCCGACCTTCATCCGGTACATGAGGGCGATAATGGCGAGTTTCCATTGCGGCGTGCGTGCGTAGGGGTCGATACGGTAGATGGGATCGCGGGGGTTGGGGAACTCCAGGGCGGCGCGGGCAAGTCCGCGGGCCATGAATTCGCCCATGTGGTTGCCGCCGAGGGGAAGCCCAGCGATATGGCAGATGCGCCCCACCGAGCGCAGGGCGTTCCAATAGAGAAAGAGTATCTCGATGCCGCTCACCACGAGGGCCAGCCCCGTGAATGCGGCCCAGTAGGGGAGTTGTTCGCGCCAGTCGAGCCCCTCCATCCCTTCCAGATACCCCTGGCGCACGAATATCTCCGTCCCCCCGAGAATGGCGCCGGAGATCGCTCCGGCCACAAAGGCAAGGAAAATCCCGCGGCGCTCCACCTTGCGGATCAGGGCCAGGTCTTCAGGGCGGCATTCGCGAAGCTGCACCTCTTCGCGCCGGTTCACCCGCTGCAGGTAGGCCGCCGCGCTGCGCTCCAGAACGTTCGGTTCGGCCACGTATTCCCTGGCGGGCTTCCGGTCGCTCATGCGTCTCTCCATCGAAAACGCTGCCGGGCGACGCCTCGATGCCGCTACGCCCGTGCGCCTTTCAACTGTAGCATCCCGGGTCCGCTACGTCCCTGCCTCCGTTCGAATCCCGGCCTCCCCCCCTTGCAATCGAGTCTGCGATTTTCCATAATTCTTCTATGGATACTCTGACTCATGCCATCAGCGGTGCGGTGCTCGGGCGCGCGACCTCGGGGCTCGACGGCTCGCCGCTGAGTCCGCGGCGCCGCATGGCCGTCGGCTTCATCGCGGCGGCCTTCCCGGATATCGATTTCGCCCTTCGCCCCTTCGTCGACCCGATCACCTTTCTCGGTCTGCATCGGGGGCCGACGCACTCCATCATCCTTCTGCCCCTCTGGGCGCTTCTTCTCGCCTGGATCTTCTCCCGGGTCTACCGCGACCCGCACCGCCCCCGCGACTATCTCCCGCTGGCCGCCATGGGGATCGCCATCCACATCGCCGGAGACGTCATCACCGCCTATGGGACGATGATCTTCGCCCCCTTCTCCGATTACAAGGCCGCGATTCCGACGACCTTCATCATCGATCCGTGGTTCACCGGCATCCTGCTGCTGGGGGTCATCGGGTCATGGCTGTGGCGTGCATCGCGCCTTCCGGCGGCCCTCTCTCTGCTAGTTCTCGTCGGATACGTCGGTTTTCAGGGGGTGCAGCTCCATGCGGCTCTGCAGGTGGGAGAGCGCTATGCCCTCGAGGAAGGGATGGAAGGGGCGCGGGTTTCGGCGTTGCCTCAACCGCTCTCCCCCTTCAACTGGCAGGTGGTGGTCGAAAGCGAGAAGGATTACTGGATCGCGGCAGTCAATCTGCGGGCGCGGGAAGCTCCGGCGGATCCCGGCGATGGAAGGATCGCCCAGCTCATGGCGAGCTACCGTCCGGTGGACGATCTGCGCTGGCGCTCCTTCCACGCCTTCGGCCCCGTTCCGGAGAAGCGGCCGCTGGCCCGGGAGGCCTGGTACAGTGAAGAGATGGCCGACTATCGCAGTTTCGCACAGCTCCCCCACGCCTTCAGGGTCGAGCAGACCGATGTGGGAACCTGCGTCTGGTTCCGCGATCTGCGTTTCAGCCCGGGAGATCCGGAGACGAGCCGCCGCGCTCCTTTCCGTTACGGCGCCTGCCATGATGGAGAAGAGTGGCGACTCTTCGGCCACGGCGATCCGCCGCAGCCGATCGATCGATAGCCGTCGCAAATTTCAGTGCGCCGAAAAAGTGAAAGGCCCGACATCGTCGGGCCTTCTTTTGAAATGTTTGGCTGTCCCCTAATCACGGGTCACGCCGGAGATTCGACTCGCCGGCTCCATTTGCAGCATCAGGTTGTGATTGCGCATCATCGATAGGCGACCTCCTTTGCCAGGGGTGATTGCCACTGCAGCGCTGCAATTTCATTATACCTGTTTTGAATCAAATTTCCACTTTTTTTCAGGATGTTATGCCGGAATGAGGAAAAATTTTTTCGAGACATTTTCCTGTCGGCCGAAGCTACCGGAATAACACGATTTCGTCGTCGCGGCAAGGAGGGGAACCCTCCCGGGCGACGAAGGTGGCGGGGAGGGGTAAGGTATAATTAGGCAATGCACCCCATACCAAAGGAGAAGCGCTTTGTTTAAACGTATCGTGTCGCTGCTGGTCTTTGCAGCTCTCATCTCGCCGGCCGCCGCCTGGGCAGAGCCCCGGAAGCCCCTTCCGTTTGCCGCGACCTACTCCGTCATCTACCGCGGTTTTGCGGCGGGGTTCCTCCATGTCGAGTTGCGCACCGAGGGGCCGGACCGTTTCGTTTATGAGACACGCGGTGAACCGGGTGTGATCACCCGTCTTGTCGTGGGGAGCAATGTGGTCGAGCACAGCGTGATGCACATCGACGAGGAGGGAGTGCGGCCACTGAGCTGGAGGATGAATCACGGCAGGCTGGGAAACGGCTTTCTCGACTTTTCCTGGGAGGAAGGACGGGTCGCCGGGACCTTTGAAGGCAATAGCATCGATCTGCCGGTGGAGCCGGGTCTGCAGGATCGCCTCTCGATTCAGATTGCCGTCATCACGGCGTTGCGGCGGGGGGTCGAACCCGGAACGATTCCGATGGTCGATGGCGACGAGATCAAGCATTACAGCTATACCCGGGTCGCAGAGGCGCCCGTTCAACTGGAGAACGGCGAGATCGAGGCGGTCCTGTACGAAAGCACGCGTCCCGGATCGAGCCGCCTCGCTCGCGTCTGGCACGTCCCCGCTCTCGACTACATTCCGATACGGGCGGAGCAACTGCGCGGGGGGCGCATCGAGACGGTGATGACGCTGGTGAGCATAGAGGCGAGGTGAGGGGCTTCCCTTCCATGGCATTGTCCCGCCTCACCACCCTTCGGTGGCGCAACCTTCCGGAGCGCCTGCCTCTGAATCCCTTGTGTGCGCGCTCAACGCCAATTGCAGGCGCCGCGGAGCTGATTTCTCCTCGTGCAGTATAATGATCAGGTCCGCCCGGGAAGCGGAGGCGTATCAGTCGGGGAGGCGCACGATGTGGATGCGGTGGTTCCCCTGGAAACAGGTGGTGGCGCGGGTGGCGCGGGCGCACGGGTTCGCCGATCCGATACGGCTCCTGTCGCGTCTGGAGAGTTTCGGGCAGCCCCTCGAGGTCAAGGAGCCTCTGGAGCTTTTGCGAGCCGGGGTCGTCTTTCATGCGCGCGGCCTGCTGAACACCGGGGCGATCCAGCACAATCTCGACTGGGTCTGGCCCTTCTGGGTGGAGCGTCAGTATGACCCTGCCGACGAAGCCTTCATTCCGCGCGCCTTCTCCATCACTCACGTCAATCTGACCCACCGCAACTGGACGGCCGTGGGGCTTCCGGATATGGACGAGCTCCCCATCGTCGACCCTCGCGGCCTTCTCACCCCCTTTTGGGACAGTTGGTCCCTCGATGCAATGGTGATCACAAGTGGGGGCGCCCGCCTCATCCCGTCGCGCCTCGACGCCCACCAGAGTCTGGAGCTCGACGACGCCCTGGCTGTGCTGACCCGAAGCGCCTTTGAGGGGATGGAGCTTGCGACCCGCATCGAGGCGCAGCGCTTGGAGGGGGGCGCCGTCTGTCTGGCCGCCACGGCCCGCAGCGACCATCCGGGGTGGCTGGTCGTCGCCCTTCGCCCCTACAACCCCGAAGGGGTCAGTTTCGTTCACGATATCCGGCTGGAGTCCGGCCGCGGCGGATGGCGCATCGGGCGAAGGGATCGGGTGATCTTCAGCGAGCAGGCCGCGCACTGCGCCTTCTCCGACTACCGCAGTGGAGACGTCCTCCAGCGTCTGCTCTGCCTGGAGGAGCGCTCCTCGGTCCACTGCGAGGTCGGCCTGGCCACCGCCGCCGCCCTCTTTCCGATCGCCCCGGGCGAGCCCCGGACGATTCGGACGTGGGTCCCCCTGCACCGGGAAGCCCCATCCAGGCCCGTCCCGCAAGCGCCCGGCTGGAGGGATGCACTTACCGGCGCCGCCGCCCTGCAGATCCCCGATCCCCTTTTCAGCGACCTCTACCGGTCGGCTCTGCGCACTGTGGTGCTGCATGCCCACCGCGAGGTCTATCCCGGCCCCTACACCTACCGGCGCTTCTGGTTCCGCGATGCCGCCTTCATCCTGCACGCCCTGCTGTGCGCAGGGCTTTTCGATCGTGTCGAGCGGGTCCTCGACACCTTTCCGGGACGCCAGAAGAGGTCGGGATTCTTCCATTCCCAGGAGGGGGAATGGGACTCCAACGGAGAGGCTCTCTGGATCATGGAGCGTTTCTGCACGCTGAGCGGCCGGCCGCCGAAGCGACAGTGGCGAAGGGCCGTCCTTCGGGGCGCCCGCTGGATCGAGCGCAAGCGTCTTCCGCCAGGGTCCGGACCCCAGGCGGGGCTGCTGCCGCCGGGGTTCAGCGCCGAGCACCTGGGGCCGAACGATTTTTACTACTGGGACGACTTCTGGGGGGTCGCAGGTCTTCGCGCGGCGGCGACGCTCCTGTCTCTTTATGGAATGGGCAGAATAGCCGCAGGACTGCAGCAGGAGGCCGACCGTTTCCTGGCTGCCGTCGAGGCGAGTCTCGCCGCAGCCTCCCGCTCCCTGGGGCGCCACGCCATGCCCGCCGCCCCAACCCGGCGTCTCGACTCCGGGGCGGTCGGTTCCCTGGCGGCCGGCTACCCCCTTCAGATCTTTCCCGGGGACGACCTCCGCCTTCTCGACACCGCCCGCTTCCTCCTTGAGCGCTGCCTCTTCCGGGGGGGCTTCTATCAGGACATCATCCATTCGGGGATCAACCCGTACCTCACCCTGCACCTGGCGCAGGTCCTCATGCGGGCGGGGGACGAGCGCGCCCTCGATCTCGCCCGTACGGTGGCGGAGCTCGCTTCGCCGACGGGGCAGTGGCCGGAGGCCGTTCACCCCCGGACTCTGGGCGGATGCATGGGGGACGGCCAGCACGTCTGGGCGGCGGCAGAATGGGTCCTCTGGGTCCGAAACGCCTTCATGCGCGAGGAAGGGGAGAGGCTCGTTCTCGGCTCGGGGATCTTTCCCGAGTGGCTGAACCAGCCTCAGGTCCTCTCGTTCGGCCCGGCGCCGACCTCCTTCGGGGCGGTGCGGGTCGAAATCCACCCCCTTCCGGACGGTGTCCGGATCGAGTGGGAGGGCGCCTGGCACGGAGCGGCTCCCCCCGTCGAGGTCCGGATCCCCCGATTCGGCAGGGTCGCCGCGCAAGGGGACGCAGGCATCCTTTCGCTTTCGTGGGAGGAGGCGAGATGAACATCGTGATGTTCACGAACACCTATTCCCCGCACGTCGGCGGGGTTGCCCGAAGCGTGGCGACATTCGCCGGCGCCTTCCGTCGGCGAGGGCATCGCGTCCTGGTGGTGGCTCCACTCTTTCCCGGTGTTTCGGAGGATGAGAGGGAAGTGATCCGTTTTCCGGCCGTCCAACATTTCAGCGGCAGCGACTTCTCGGTCCCGGTGCCGGTCCCGGGACGGGTCGCCTCGGCCCTGCGGCTCTTCCGCCCCGCCATCGTCCATTCCCACCATCCGTTTCTCCTCGGCGATACTGTCTTGCGGGTCGCGGCTTCACGCAATCTCCCCGTCGTCTTCACCCATCACACCCGTTATGAGGAATACACACACTACGTGCCGGGAGATTCTCCCCGACTCAAGCGTTTCGTGCTCGATCTGGTCACCGGCTACTGCAATCTGTGCGATGCGGTCATCGCCCCGAGTCGCTCCATCGCCGATTTGCTGGCGCAGCGGGGGGTGAGGGTCCCCGTGGAGATCATCCCCACCGGTGTCGATCTTCGCGTTTTTGCGGCGGGGGACGGTGAGGCTTTCCGCAAGAGCCTCGGCATTCCCCCCGAAGCCTTCGTCATCGGGCATGTCGGGCGTCTTGCCCCGGAGAAGAACCTTGGCTTTCTGGCCGATGGGGTCGCCCGTTTCCTGTTGCGCCACGACAGGGCGCTCTTCCTGGTGGCTGGAGAGGGGACGGCCCGGGAGGATCTTCGCGCTTTGTTGGCAGATCGCGGACTTTCGCACCGGTTGATCCTCGCCGGAGTTCTCGACCGCCGCGAACTCGCCGGCGCTTACGGCGCGATGGATCTTTTCGCCTTTGCCTCCCATACCGAAACGCAGGGGATGGTTCTTGCCGAGGCGATGGCGGCCGGAGTTCCGGTGGTGGCCCTCGATGCACCGGGGGTGCGGGAAATCGTGAGAGACGGGTCGAACGGACGCCTGCTGGGAGCGGAAGACGCCCAGGCGTTCGCCGCCGCTCTCGACGCGGTGGCGTCCTTGCCCGAGGAAGAACGGCGCCGTCTTGGAGAAGGCGCCAGGGAGACGGCCCAGGAGTTCTCTCTCGCGCGCCGCGCCGCGCACACCCTCTCACTCTACGAGAAATTGGCCGAGGGAACCCCCGCTCCCAAGAAGATCGAGACGAGCCGCTGGATCGCCGCCCGGCGGCGCTTCGCCGAGGAGTGGAAGATCCTGCGCAATCTCGCCCACGCGCTGGGGGATGCGGTGCGCAGCGAGGGGAGCGACCGGAAGGAGGAAGTATGACGTTTCGGAGTGGATTCCACTCGCAGGGGGCGCCGGCCGCGGCGCATCGTGCAGTCGCATCCCTTCTGGCCTGGGTCCTGACCGCTTTGCTACGCCTTCAATGGGTGAGCTGGCGTCGTAGGATTGAAGGGGCGGAGCGCCTCAGATCGCTCGACTGCGCCGGCAGGCGCCCGCTTGTCGTCTTCTGGCACGGAAAGTATGCGGCGATCTTCCCCTTTTTCAAGGGCGAAGATGCCTGCGTCTTCACCAGTCGCTCCTTCCGAGGTTCCGTCATCGCGGGGATCTGCAGCCGGTTCGGCTATCGGGCCGTCTTTCTTCCCGAGCGCTCGGGCGCCGGCGCTCTCGAGCTCATGAGGAGATCCCTCCAGGCCTCGGCGGCAGGCGCCGTCGCCGTCGACGGTCCCCTCGGACCGCGCCATGTCGCAAAAGCGGGACCGGTGCTACTCGCCTCGGAGCTCGGGTTCGTGCTCCTGCCCGTTTCTACGGTGGCCCGGCGGCGGATGGTTCTGAGAAAACGCTGGGATTTTATGGAAGTTCCGCTCCCCTTCACCCGCGTCGCCCTGGTGGTCGGGGAGGCTCTGAAGATCCCTTCCGGGTTGAGAAGAGAGGATTTCGGCCCCTGGATTTCCCGTCTGGAGCAAGCTCTGGCGATGGTCGAGCGCAGGGCGGAAGCGCTCGTCGCACCGGATTTCGACGTCAAAGGATCGGAAGGGGCGGGGGGGCTTAGGTCTTGAGGGCCGAAAGGTAGTCGACCACCTCCTGCGGGTGATCTTCCGCTTTGGCGACCTTGGGCCAGTGTCGGATGACTTTCCCGTCGGGGCCGATGATGACCGTCGAGCGGATCGTCCCTTGGGTCGTTTTCCCGCGCACCGTCTTCTCGCCGAAAGCGCCGTAATCGCGCATCGTTTTGGCCTCCGGGTCGGAAAGAAGGACGAAGGGGAGACGGAAGTCGGCGATGAAGTTGTCGTGGGAGCCGATGCTGTCGCGGCTGACCCCCAGAACGACGACGTTCAGCCCCTGGAAGGTCGGAAAGCGGTCGCGGAATGCGCAGGCCTGCTTCGTGCAACCGGGAGTGAAGTTGCGGGGATAGAAATAGAGCACCACCGTATTGCCGCGGTAGTCCGAGAGCCGGTGCGTCCTGCCGTCGGTCCCTTCGAGCTCGAATTGCGGTGCGTCGCGTCCTTCGAGGTTCATCGCGGCCTCCTCCCCTGGGATGGTCTATTCCTTCGATTGTAGATGAGGATCGGCCGGAATCAACTCTGCCGCTCCCGACTCGCCCGGGGTCGCATTCCCCCCTGCCTACAGCCAGTACGGAGCCGATTCGCCGCCCTCCTCCACGTCCTGCCAGACATGACGGATCGCATCGCGGGCGGCGCGGACGCGTTTCTTGTCCGAGTTTTTCTCCAGCCAGGCGAGGCTCAGCGGTACGGTCATCCACCCCTTGTCCCAGAGGCGCACGCGACCGCTTTCGGCCAGGGGACGGGCCTCGTCCTCCCGCATGACGGCCAGCCCCTGTCCGTCCATCACCAATTCCTTGACGATATGTTCGTCCATGGTCTCCACAGCCTGCAGCGGACGCAGTCGCCGCTGTGTCATCTGGTCGGCCAGGGCGGTGTAGAAGGGGCTCTGCGCTGCCCAGATCCACGGCAGAGGGGCGATCTCCTCCCAACTCATGCGCTGCCGATCGGCGCAGAGACGGGTAGGGATGACGATGCAGATACGAACCCTCGCGAGCAGGGTGTGGGCGATGTCGGCATCGCTCGCGTCGCCGTAGAAGAACGCGAGATCGAGCTGTCCCTGGCGCAGCATCTGTGCGCTTCTGACTGTCTGAGTGGTGAGAAAGATGACGTTGAGATCGCGGTGCAGCAGCGAAAGGCGGCGGTTGATGGCTCCGACCCGCAGGAAGGCCGGATCGGCATTGAGTCCGATGCTGACCGATTCGCTCACCCCCTGGTGAAGCGCCAGGGCGCGGCGCCGAATCTTCTGGGCCGCCTCAAGGGCGCCATCGGCCAGCGGAAGGAGTTCGCGTCCCGCTTCCGTCAGATCCATCCCCCGGGTTGTGCGCCTGAACAGCGTCACCCCCAGGTCGCTCTCCAGTTGCCTGATCTGGCTGGAGAGGGCCGACTGGCTCAGGTGAAGCTTCTCGGCGGCGCGGGTCAGGTTGGCTTCCCGGGCGATGGTCGCGAAGGAATGGAGTTGATAGAGTTCCAAGGTGCGCTCCTCGCGTTCGAAAAAATCGAACGCAGTCTGCTGAAAATTTCGTTGGCCGCGAATCGGATTTTCGTGTAAAAAACCAGCACGTCGAAGAATTTGGCCTCACTTTAGCAGAAGATCTATCAATCGAAAATATTAATCATGGAGATGGACATGCTGGGACTTGAAGGAGTGGCGGTGCCGCTGGGATTTCTGCTGTCGATAATGAGCACGGTTCTGTGCGCCGTTTACGGTTTTGTGAACTGGAACCGGGGGGATCGGGTCGAAGAACTCGATCCCTGCAATCCGCAGTGGGAAGGCAACGAAACGGCGCGGAACATCTGTAGAGACACGAGGTCGTCGTGAGCATCCCTTTGCTGGCCGCCGTCGTTGCGGTCTATCTCTGTATTGTCGCCTATCTGTCCCACCAGGCCTTTCGCGCCACCCACAGCGCCGCCGACTACATGCTCGCCGGCCGCAAGACACACCCCTTCGTCATGGCCATGTCCTACGGGGCGACCTTCATCAGCACCTCGGCCATCGTCGGTTTCGGCGGGGCCGCCGCCGTCTTCGGCATGAGCCTGCTGTGGCTCACTTTTTTGACGATCTTCGTCGGCGTCTTCGTCGCCTTCGTCTTCTTCGGCCGCCGCACTCGCCGTATGGGGCTGAACCTGAACGCCCACACCTTCCCGGAGTTTCTCGGCCGCCGCTTCCAGTCCAAAGGGCTGCAGGGGGCCGCGGGGCTTTTGATCTTTGTCGCAATGCCCCTCTACGCCAGCGTGGTGCTGATGGGAGGGGGGGCCTTCGTCACCCAGATCCTCGAGGTCGACTACAACGTCGCTCTCTTCTTCCTGACCCTGATCATTGCCGTCTATGTCGTTCTGGGGGGGCTCAAGGCGGTGATGTACACCGACGCCTTCCAGGGGAGCGTCATGTTCGCGGGGATGGTCACTCTGCTGCTCTTCACCTACTACAAGCTGGGAGGGGTCACCGTCGCCCATGAGCGTCTCACCGGCATGAAGGAGATCGCCATCGCGACCTTCGGCGCTCGGGGGCACACCGGGTGGACATCGTTCCCGGCCTTCGCCTCGGAATACTGGCTGGTGGTGGTGACGACCATCATCCTTGGCGTCGGCATCGGTGTTCTGGCGCAGCCCCAGCTCATCGTACGCTTCATGACCGTCGACAGTGACCGGGAACTCAACCGGGCGGTCCTGATCGGCGGGATCTTCATCATGGTCGCCGTCGGCGTCGCCTTCATCGTGGGTCCCCTCTCCAACGTCTTCTTCTACTACGAGAACCCCGCCACCGAGGGGCAGATCGCCATTGCCGCCGCCGGCCGGAACGTCGACCAGATCATCCCCCTCTACATCAGCCAGGCGATGCCGCAGTGGTTCACCGCCCTCTTCATGGTGACCCTTCTCTCGGCGGCGATGAGCACCCTGAGTTCGCAGTTCCACGCCATGGGAACCTCCCTTGGGCGCGACATCTACGAGCAGGCGCTGGGACAAAAGGGGAATTCGGTCCTTATCAACCGCATCGGCGTCCTCTTCGCCATTGCCATCAGCTACTTTCTTGCCTGGGGATTGCCGATTCTCTTCGAGGGGGGGACCGCCATCATCGCCCGCGGCACCGCCATCTTCTTCGGCATCTGCGCAGCAGCCTTTTTGCCGATGTATTTCGGAGCCATCTATTTCAAGCGCATGACCCTCGCGGGCGCCTACGCCGGTATGTTGACCGGCACGCTCGTGAGCCTCTTCTGGATTCTCTTCATACGCATCAACGAGTCTAGACCGCTTCTGCTCTGCAAGGCGCTCTTCGGCGTCGATTCGCTTGCCGAGGGGACTCTCTGGGCCGTGGTCGACCCCCTGGTCATCGCATTGCCCGCATCGATCCTGGCCACCGTGCTGGTCAACGGCTGGGGTCGCCCAGTTTGCGAGCAGCATGTGGAGACGTGCTTTCGCAGAATTGCCTGATACGCCTGCGGGGGAGGGAGAGACTGCATCTTCCCTCCCCTGCCATCATTCCACGGTGAGGGGCCGATTCGGCCGCGTCTCGGGGGGGGCGGCACCCCTGTCTACCTACATTTCCTGCTCCGCTTCCTGAATTCCTTCTTCTCGGGCCTCTTCGACATCGACCCCCAACTGCTGTGCGATCTGAACGGCTTCCTGCAGATGAGCTTCCAGCACCGGAAGACTCTCCTGCGCCCATGCGGCAAGATCCGGGTCCTCGAGCCGCTGGGCGGCGAGCTGGAATTTGGTTACATCCTTTGAATGGGCTTTCACCATCTCGCGCATGTATTTCCGGTCGAACTCGGCGCCCGTGAGTTCATGCAACTCATCGACGGTGGCCTGCTGCTCCGGATCGAGATCGAGCGGCAACTGGACGTTTTTCTGCTGGGCGATTTCATTCAGCTCTGCACTCGACGTGCCGTGGTCTTCGATCATTGCCTGACCGAATTCGGCGACCTCATCGGATTCTGCCTGCAGCGTGGCCAGTTGTCCGAGCTGAATTTCCATCAGGTTGCCTTTGGCCGCATTCATCATGAATTGTGCGTCCTTTTCGGATGGCTGTGCCATCGCTGCCTGTAAAAATCCCATGCTTGCGACCAGAAAAAGAGAAATGAAGACGTAAATCCGACTTTTCATGTTGCCCTCCATCAGTTAATACCCCGGGTGTGTGAATTTTTATTTACTCGTCCCCGAAAAGTAGCCCGCGCCGCCCAGTTGTCAACCTCGTGCACATCCAGTGGAGTCCTGACTTCTGGCAGGATTGCTGCATATTCACGCTGCGGCAGAATCATTTTTTCTCGATGAACAGGAGGAGTTTCATGCGTCTCGGAATGGGAGTGGCACTCATGGTGGCTCTAACGGCCGGCGGAGCCTGGGCCGGCAATGTCGATTGGAACGTCAATGTCAATGTAGGGAGCGGACGGTCCGCGCCGCCCCCTTATCCTGTTCCTCCCCCGGTCGTCGTCGCACCGGTTCCGGCGCCGGTATTTGTCAGTGAGCCTCCGCTGTTTCTCGCCCCGCCCAGACTCGGCATGTGGGTCGCCGTCGGTGTCCCGTACGTCATGGTCTTCATGGATGGCTACTATTACCTTCATCACGGCAATCACTGGTATGCGAGCCCGGGCTACAACGGACCGTGGGCGGTGATCGTGCGCGAGCATCTCCCACAGGGGCTGCGCAAACACCATCATGTAAAGATTCGGGAGCATCGCGACAGGGAGTACATGCGTTACGCACAGAGAGGTCCCACCTATCCGGGACAATCTTTCAGGCCGGACAAGGACAAGGACAAAGGGAAAGGGAAGGGGGATCACCCCGGCAGGGGAAGAGGACCGAACAGGTAAGACGCATTCAGGCGCGCCGAAAAAAAGGAGCAGGGGGAATCCCTCTGCTCCTTTTTTTCGGCGGTCATGACGACAGGTTCATGGTTTCGTGACGGTAAAGTCGACTCGGCGGTTCTTTGCCCTCCCTGCCTCGGTACCGTTGTCGGCTATGGGCTGCTGGTCTCCCCACCCCTTGGCCGAGAGCCGGCTGGCCGAAACCCCCTTCTTCTGCACCAGGTAGTTCACCACCGCCTCGGCACGCGCCTGGGAGAGTCTCTGATTGGCTTCAGGGCGCCCCACGCTGTCGGTATGACCGTCTACCTGTACCTTGAAGCCGGGATATTCCGCCATGATGCTGGCGATCTGCTGCATTGTTCTGTCGCATGCCGGATCGATTTCCGCTTTTCCGGTGACGAAGCGGATCGGACCGTGTTCGTTCTGCACCCTCTTGAGCTTCTGGGTGAGTGCGTTCAGGGCGACATCAGAAGTCGATTGACCCATCTGTTTGCCGACGCCTGTGGCAAGGCCTCTGAGCCCTCCGGCATCGCTGGCGAAAGCCGCAGTCGCCGCCAGCAAAAGCACCATCAACATTACACCTCTGATCATTGTCCTGCTCCTTTTCTTTCGAATGGTCCGGAATCGCTCCGGCCTTGCGTTTCCCTGGCGGCCGGACTGCAAGGTCCGCGCCGGGGGGAGAGAGCGCACAGATGCCGATTCGGCGCCTGTGGGTTGTCGGGAATTTCGCCCTTTGATCCTGCAGACCGGGCAAATTTTGTCAGCCGGCGATCTCGCCCTTCGATTCGTTGCCCCGCTGGGTCGCTCAGATATACTTGCCGCAATTCAGGACTTCAAGATCATCCGTTCGGAACCTTCAGGAGATTTCGGCTATGACAGAGAACAGAGAGTTTGCCGGTGGAGACGCGGACCGCACGCGTAGACGGATCGTCGTCGGGGGAATGGCAGCTCTGGCGAGCGCAACGGCTGGGAGCGTGTTCGGTAGTACGCAGCAGCCGCAAAAGTGGCCTTGGGAGGCAAGCAACCGCGAGCGCTTCCGAAACCGGGTCGTGTTGATCACCGGTGCGACTTCCGGCATCGGAGAGGCGAGCGCCCGTGCCTTTGCGGCAGAAGGAGCCAGGGTCTTTTTCTGCGGACGACGTGCGGATCGCGGCAATGCGGTGGCCCAGAGCCTCCATGAGAACGGCGCCGAGGCGAGATTCCACCAGGCCGATGTACGGGAGGAACGGGACGTAAGAGGCTTCGTTGAAGCCTGCGTGGAGACCTACGGCAGGATAGATATCGCCTTCAACAACGCCGGGATCGAGGGGCCGGAAGGTGATCTGGACGAGATCCCGATGGACGGGGAGATGGGGTACCGGGACGTGATGCGCACCAACCTGGACGGCGTCTTTTTCGCCATGCGCTACGAGCTGCCGGTCATGCGCCGCGGCAGGGGAGGAGTCGTCATCAATACGGCCTCAAGCCTAGCTCATGAAGGGGCAGACCGGTGGGGCGCCTATTCGGCAAGCAAGCACGGGGTCATTGGGTTGACCCGGTCGGCGGCACTGGCAAACGCCGGCCGCAATCTGCGCATTCTGAGCATTTCGCCGGGGGCGGTCGATACCGCGCTCCTGAGACGGATGTACGGCGATCTCTCCCTTTTCGCCAGGACCAATCCGTCCGGGCGTATCGGCGTCCCCGAGGATATCGCGGCGGTCGTGCTCAATCTTGCCGCCCCGGAGATGTCGTACCTCAACGGGGTCGATCTGCGCGTGAACGGCGGCTCGTCGGCCTGAGAGGCCGAAACGGCTCAGAACTCCGCCTCGCTCAGTTCGAATTCCGGCCCCGCCTCCTGCTGCAGCAACAGGTCGAAGGGGGGAAGATTGCGGTCGAGAAGGATTTTCAGAATGCGGGCGGTCAGCAGATTCTTCTGCCGCTCGTCAAGGCTGCGATAGAGAATTTTGACCATCGTCTCGATGGTTTCGAACGGTTCGCCCCGGATCTCCTGCACCCGCCCAGACCGAGTCAGAGTGAAGAAGGCCGGGTAGGTTCCATCGACCTCGAAGGCCCGCATGATCTCGGCGACCCTGTCTTCTCCGAGGAGCTGGCGCCCTGCATCGAGGATCTCGTTGACGGCGTCGAGAAGCAGCGGCAACTGATCGTGCAGCGACGTGATGATGTCGAGGCCGACCTGAAGGTTCTCGAGCCTCTCGAGGAAGGTCTCGATCAGTTCGCCCTCCAGAATGCCGCCGTGCTGGGGTGCAATCATGACAGGCGCCGGATCGAGCTGCCGGATTTTCTGAACCGCCAGCCGCAGAGCGGCGTTGCTCGGCATGTAGAGCTGATGGAAGGCTTTGATGCCGATCCAGTTGTCAATGCCGGCAAAGAGTCCCGGCGACGCGATTCCGCCCAGCAGATCGCCGCTGAAGAGAATGCGCGTATCGGGATCGTAGAGCATGACGGCGCCCCGGAAATGGCAGAAGGGGGTGGCGATGAAATGGATCTGATGGCCGCTCGGCAGAACCGCCCGGCCGTCTTTGAAGCGCTCCACTGCGCGGAAATACTTGCTGTTCAGACCGAAGAGCCGCACGAGGCGCCAGGTGTCTTCCGAAGCGAGGAAGTAGGCATTGGGGTTGATCTTGGCCAGATAGGGGAGACAGCCGACGACGTCGGGATCCTGGTGGTTGGCAAAGATCATGTTGACCTTCCCCAGCCCTCCGACGATGGATGTCACCTTCTGGTTGAGCTGATCGAAATCGAGTGGAGGACCCGGGTCGATAAGGAGGTTGACGACCTTTTCGCTCCCCTTGAACTCGCGAAAATAGCTGTTGCGGCTCAGAAAAGATTTTCCTCCGCTGCCGACCCACCACGTTCCGTTTCCGATGCTCACCGCTTTGCTAAGATCGGGGTTTTCTGCTTTCTTTGTCTGCACAGCATCCTCCTTGAGGTCAAATCGGACAAACCAGGTAATGGTATGGGACAAAGCGGTTCAAGTCAAAGAATTTCAGGCGAGAAGGTGCAGGAAAAGCTGTGTTTCCGGCTCGCGTATTTTTTGAATGCGGGATATGTCTGTGAAAAGGGGGCTCCCCGTTACCCCGGTGAGGTTTCCCGACGCAGCCCATCCAGATCTAGGCGCTCGGTCTTCATCGCCAGTTCTCCCTCGGCCGAAAGCGGCCACTTCTCGCTCGGCCTATCCCAGTACAGTTCCAGTCCGTTGCCGTCCGGATCGCTCAGGTACAGGGCCTCACTGACGCCATGGTCCGAGGCGCCTTCGAGTGGGATGCCTGCGGCGTCGAGTCGCTGCAGGGCCTGGGCCAGCGCTTTGCGGTTTGGATAGCGGATGGCGACATGGTAGAGCCCTGTCGTGCCGGGGGGAGGGGACGAGCCGCCGCGGCTCTCCCAGGTGTTCAGGCCAATATGGTGATGGTATCCCCCCGCCGAGACGAAAGCGGCCCCGTTGCCGAGGCGCTGGGTGAGCTGGAACCCCAGCACACCGCAGTAAAAGGCGAGCGATCGCTCCAGGTCGGCGACTTTGAGATGAACATGCCCGATGACGACGCCGGGGTCAATCGGCCCGAATTTTGACGCTGCGCCTGCCATCAGTGTCTCACACTGCTGGGCGGCCCCAGGGGGTTGACACTTTCGTCGGCCGGTCGGCAGATCCCGTTGTCCCACCTCGCATTGTGCCCGAAGGCGTCGACGACAAAATAGTTTTTCCCGCACGCCACGACCTCTCCGGTGTACATCAGCTCGAGATTCTGAACCAACACCTTCTCCCCGGACGCGACGGACTGGCAGATGCTGTGGAATTCTTCGGTTTTCATGGAGAGATCTCCTTTCCACCCGGAGAGCCGTTCTCCGGTTTCAAAACTTCTCTTTCATCATAACATACACC